>NZ_JBEZIX010000060.1:0-58800 GCF_040651315.1 Streptomyces sp. NPDC048506 | reverse complement strand
CCAGATGTTCGGCCGTGCAGGGTTCCAACTTCTCCGCAAGCGTGTCCTATTGGCGTGACGGAGAGTGGCCGTGTCACAGAAGTTGAGCCAGAGCCCGAGAACCGACAGCACCTGTAAACGAGTTCGGGAGGCGTCGGCGGTGCGTCGTGTTCGATGTGCATGGGAGACGACAGCGCCAGTGCACCCTGCCTGCGCAGAGCCGCCGCTCGGGAAGTCGCGACGACACCCCAAGCAGCTCTGCGTCGTGTCTTCGTGGTATCCGGCCACGGAGACTCCGCAAAAACCCGTTTGGCGGACCAGGGGCGACCACTGCTACCTTTTCGGAGGCCGTGCGAACGATCGAGGAGGTGGTACCCGTGAACGCAGTATCGACATGGGTGCTCCCCTCCGGGGTCACGGTCGGGCGATAGACAGGTCGTCCGGGAGCGCCGTTCCAGTGCACTCCCGAAAGGCACGACCATGCATTTCACTTCCGAGCAACGCCTCGACGACGGCGTCCTCGAACGCGAATTCACCCTCGGCGAGATCCCCGGCATCCTGTGGACACCCGCATCGGCATCCGCATCCGCACCGGCGCCGCTGATCCTGCTCGGCCACCCTCCCCTCGGGCTGCGCAAGATGTACCCCCGACTGGTGGCCCGGGCCCGGCACTCCGCGGCGGAGGGCTTCGCCACGGCCACCATCGAGCTCCCCGGAAGCGGCGACCGGCCCCGTTGGCCCGCCGCCGAGCAGGCCCGCGCCGACCTGCGCCGGGCGATGGAGGCCGGCGAGCCGGTCAGCGACGAGATCGTCGACGCTTTCATCCTCCCGCTGGTCGAAAGGGCAGTCCCGGAATGGCAGGCCGCCCTGGACGCCCTCCTTTCGCTGCCCGAGATCGGCGGCCCGGTGGGGTACTCGGGGGGAGTGATCTCCATCGGCATCCGGCTTGCGGTGGTCGAGCCGCGCATCGTGGCCGCCGGTTTCTTCGCCGGGAGTTTCGTGCCTCGTGCCATGTTCGAGGAGGCCCGGCAGGTCACTATTCCACTGCACGTCCTGCTGCAGTGGGACGACGAAGGGAACGACCGTCAGGCGGCCCTGGACCTGTTCGACGCCTTCAGCTCCAAGGAGAAGTCCCTGCACGCCAACATGGGCGGGCACACCGGCGTCCCGCAGTTCGCGGGAGACGCCGCGGCCCAGTTCTTCACCCGACATCTGAAGTGAGGCCGGGCCGTCAGACCGGCAGCAGACGGTAGCTGATGTCGGCCGGCATGCCGCTCATCGAGGACAGGTCCCGGCCCTCCACAGCTCTCCACGCCGTGGGCCCCTGCCGAACTCTCGGCAGGGGCCCGTGTTGCCTGAAGTCCCACGGAAAGTGAGCCAGAACCGGTTCTCGTGAACCAAGCCAACGACGGTGCTCTGCTGCACATGACCTACGGCGGCCGCTGGATCACACCGCCCGTGCTGCGCGAAACGCTGGCCGACCCCGCCCAGCGGTACGGGATCGACCCCGCGCGCTACTACTTCCGGACCAATCCGCCCTTCGAAACGGGGGCCGAGGCGTACAGATGGCTCAACGGCGTCGTCTGCGTGGGGTCGGGTTACCTCGTCGAAGGCGGTATCGCCTACAGGGCCTCCCAGGTCCTGTGACGCGACGCCGCGCCGGACGAAGGTGCGTCATCCGTCATGGTGCGTCGGACCGCATGCGAAGGTGTGCTGCAAACGGTGCGCCCGGGACGGCGCGTCCACCGGGCCGGTGATGACCGCGGGGCGGCGTGGCCCCGGAACGATGCGGAGCGCGAACGATGCCGACGAGACTCCTGATCGAGGGACGTCCTGGGGTGGGCAAGACCACGGCCATCCGTCGGCTGGCGGCGCTGCTGCCCGCCCGCGACGTGTCCGGCTTCACCACGGAAGAGATCCGGCTCGGCGGCACCCGGGTCGGTTTCGCACTGGAGACCTTCACCGGCGATCACGCCGTACTCGCCCACGTCGACTTTCCCGGGCCGCCGCGGGTCGGGCGGTACGGCGTGGACCTGGACGTGATGGAACGGCTGGCGCTGCCCACGCTGGAGGCAGCAGTGCGCGACGCCTCGGCGGGGCAGCTGGTACTCGTCGACGAACTGGGCCGGATGGAGCTGGCGTGCAGCCCGTTCCGGGAAGGGGTCCGGTCCTTGTTCGCGGCGGACGTCGACGTCGTCGCCACGGTGCACGCACACCACGATCCGTTCACCGACGCCCTCAAACGGCGTACGGACGTCGAACTGCTCCAGATCACTCCGGCGAACCGCGACGCCGTCCCCGAGGAACTCGCAACCCGGTTCAGGAGCGGCTGAGGACCTCCTGCATGCCGACACCGGGCCGCTGGTGGGCCGCCGGTCGGCTGCCTGTCCGGTGAAGGCGGTCCCGAACACGTGCGGCCCGGCGTTGTCCGTGCATCGTTCCCTCCCTCGCCCCCAGGCATGACCGGGCACGGTCGCGGAGCGAGGGCGGGGACGGTGTCATCCCTGCACGCGTGTCATCGCCCCGGCCGTCGCCGCGAGTTCGGACAGTGTGCCCACGAACGTCGGGAGCAGCTGGAGACAGACGGCCCAGGCCTCGACGTCCGTGCCCAGATGTTCGCGGGCGAGGACAGCGGCACGGTCCCGGACCCGCTGCCAGTCCGCTTCGGTGGGTTGGTCCTCGGCGTACCGGCGAACGAGGCCGAGTGCCCCCTCGGCGGGGGCCGCGTGGGTCAGGAAGTCCTCGGGGACGAGTGCTCCGCGCTCCAGGGCCTCGTCGAGCACATAGCCCACGATGCGGTGCACATCGGTCAGCCAGGCCAGCAGCAGCTCGCGAGGGCAATCCGGGTGCCCCACGAGCGCGGCTATCAGATCCGCGGAGAGCGGGGTGGCGCGGTGCGCCGCCAGCAGCACGGACCAGGGCGGCTCCATGCCCTCGCTGAGGAGCCACTTCAGTCGCTCCTCCGGCCGGCTGCCCGGCCGGAGGACGAACGCCGCCAGCCGCTCCGGAGACGCTTCCTCGGTGAGCCGTGCCCGCAACCGCTCCAAGCCGTCGGGGACGTCCAACTCCCGCTCAGCCTGGCGGGAGAGGGCGGCCGGGAGACGGCCCATGGCCAGAATCTCCCGTACCGCCTCCGGTCCGCTGCGCTCCCACAGGGCGACCAGCAACCGCAGGCAGGAGGCGGGCAGATGCAGCTGGAGCCGGCCGACGACCCGGCGGGCCACGCTCAGGTCGCCGGATTCCAGGCCGGCTATCAGCTGGTCGCGGTCCTGGCTGACGATGACGTCGTCCAGTACGGCGAGCAGTTCCTGCGGGACCGGGCGGGTGCCGCCACTCCGCAACCGTCCGGCCAGCAACCGCTCCCGCTCGGCCCCGTCGAGGCGTGCGTTCCGGAGCAGCCGGGCGTCCACCGCCGGTTCGTCGAGGTCCAGGAGGTACTCCAGGGTGTCCTGGCCCGGGTTTCCCATGGCCATGGCCAACTGGGCGGGCCGGCCATGGGCGGCCACCACCGCATCGCGGATCCGCGGAGACGGGTTCCCCGCCACCAGGAACTGCTTGACGGCCAACCCGTCGAAGTGCGGGACGACGGCGATCTGCGCCTCCGGCGAGGCGCACCGGAACAGGGCGAGGAAAGCGGCCCGCGGGTCCCGGGAGGACGTGCCGGCCGGGGACTCGGCATCGCGCGGCTCAGGCCAGCTGGTGCAGCGCTTCTTGCGCGACCCCGGTTTGGTGACGTCCGCGATCAGCTCGGCGACGCTGCCGCGGGCACGCCGCATCCGGTCGTAGCACGTAAGCCAGTTGACGGGGTCCGTGCCGAGGGGAGCCACCAGCTCGGCCACCGCCTTGCGGGTCGGTTCGTGGTCGTACGGCAGCTCGCGCAACACGTCCTTCGCGGGCGTCACCTCGCTCAGGACCCGGTGTGGCGGCAGCCAGCCCTCGTCCATACCGCGTTGGAGGACGTTGCCCAGGTGGATGGCGCCCGCGCCGGGCCCCGTAAGGGCCTCGAAGGGCAGCTCGGTGGCGTGCCAGGCGGTTTCGTAGGGGTCGTCGTGGAAGCTCTGCATGACCAGGTCGGTGGGGCAGCCCTCCCACCGGATGAGCCGCTGCATCCCCGTGCATCGCCAGCCCCCTCCGCCACTGGACGAGCCGCCGACGGGCAGCCGTTCGTGCTCGCGCCGGATCAGATCCCAGTCGAGGCCGTCGGGCTTCGTGGCGGGGCCGTCTCCATAGCGGAGCTCCACCAGCGTGCGCACATGCTCCGGGTCGTCCCACTCTCCGGCGGGCCGGTGCTCTCTGAGGAAGGCTTCCGGATCGGGGGCGTCGACGGCCCGCCGCAACACGTCCGGCAGCCACTCATGTCCGGGATCCAGTTCCGGTAGCTCGTCGAGCAGCTTGAGGAAGCGGGTGAACGGTTCGGTGCCGCCCCAGATCTCCAGGAGGCCGAGACAGGCGTCCACGACGACCGGCGGCGGGAGGTGCACGGCGAACACCGCGAGGGCGCCGACGTCCAGTCCGGGGAACCCGCTGGTCAGGATGGGGACGAGACCGGGGCCGGCGGGCTCCTGGTAGAGGAGCGTGAACAGGCCGTCGTCCTCGTACCAGCGTGGATCCCCGAGGTCGGCGGCGTACAGCAGCGTGGTCAGGAGATCGGGAACGTTCTGCTTCGCGCGGTGTGTTCGGCCCGAGTCGTCGCAGTACTCGGCCTGCCACAGCGCCCGCCCGACCACCGGATCGCCGAGCTCCGCAGCGCCCAGGAGCCACTCCTCGGGGGCGATCGTCAGCGCGGCCCGCATCTGCACGGCATCGCCGCCCAACAGCTCCTCGACCATCTCCTCCGGGAGCCCGAACCGGTCGCCGAGGGCGCTCAGCAGCTCCGGCCGCAGCCGCTCGGCGAGCGCGTCGGCGGTGTCCGGACCGGCGAGGTCCAGCGCGGCGCGGAGCGCGAAGTGGCTGCGGTCGGTCATGGGCGGTTCCTTTCGCGGAGCGGCGGCCGGCCGTGAGGTGGCGTTCGCGGTGGTCGGCAGTCAGCCACCATCGATCGGCCCTACGCATTCGATCGTGGCACGCACCACTGACAATGCGCCGTGAGCATCTGAACAATGCGCCGTGAGCATCGAACGCGGCCCCGCGCGGTGGCACGCGCCGGTCGCCTCCGCCCCACCGGCCCCCTCCCACGGCACAGTGGAGGCATGAACGCAGACGACCGGAACACTCTGGCCCAGGGGCGCGTGGCGACCCGGCTTCCCACGCAGGACCTGGCGCGGGCGCGGCGGTTCTACGCCGAGCAGCTCGGGCTGGAGCCCGTCGACGAGCGGCCTGGTGGGCTGCTCTATCGGTGCGGCGGCGTGGAGTTCGTGCTGTTCCGGTCGACCGGGGCCTCGTCCGGTACGTTCACCCAGATGGCCTGGGAGGTCGACGACATCGAGGCGGTCGTGTCGGAGCTCAAGCGGCGCGGCGTGGTGTTCGAGGTCGTCGACCTGCCCGGCCTGCTGGGCGGCGGCCGAACGTCCGACGGGATCGCGGACATCGACGGGAACTACCCGAGCAAGGGCGCACGCGGCGAACGCGGTGCCTGGTTCCGCGACAGCGAGGGGAACATGCTGGGCATCGGTCAGCCGGTCTACTGAGCAGGGAAGTCGCCGAGGCCGATGTTGGCACGTGCGCTCCCGAGCGGTGGAAAAGCAGTGCCCGTCGCGGGGACGGGCGGCGAGGATGGGCGGATGAATCGGCTCTCACGTGCCCACTCGTTCAACACGGCCGCCGCACGCTACGCCGCGAACCGCCCGTCGTACCCGCCCGCGCTCTTCGACGCGGTCGAGGAGTTCACGGGACGTCCCCTCGCCGGGGCCCGTGTCGCCGACGTCGGAGCGGGTACCGGCATCGCCACCGTCCTGTTGCGCGAGCGCGGTGCCGAGGTGATCGCCGTCGAACCCGGCGACGGCATGGCGGCCCAGTTCCGCAGCGCCCTCCCCGACGTGCCCGTCGTCCGGGGCGACGGCAACGCCCTGCCCCTGGCCGATGCCTCCTGCGACCTCATCACCTATGCGCAGTCCTGGCACTGGACCGACACCGCCCGCTCGGTTCCGGAGGCGCTGCGCGTCCTGCGTCCGGATGGGGCCCTCGCCGTCTGGTGGAACACCCCGGCCTTCGACGTTCCGTGGATCTCCGCGCAGCACGCGCGCATTGCACAGTGCTCCGGAGTGAACACCCCCGCCGAGGTGCTCCCCGACGACAGCCGAGCCGTCCAGCTCGCCGGTCTCGCGGGTCTCCACGTCGCGCGCCGCCACCTGCGCTGGAGCCGGACCGTTCCGCTCGACACACATCTCGCCAACATCGGCAGCCACTCGGGGTTCCTCGTCCTCGGCGAGCCCGGTACCCGCGCCTTCCTGGCCGACGAGCGCGCCCGTCTGCGCGAGATCTTCCCCGACGAGAGGGTGGAGGAGACATATGTGGTCGACCTACTGGTCGCCACTCGTGCCGGAACCACGTGAACGACGGTCCGCATGACGCTGCCGGCGTGTCGTGCCGTGACGTCTCACGTCCTCACGCCGCTGCTGGTCCGATCGGGCCTACGCATTCAGACCAACGGACCATCCAAGCGGGCGTGGTCATCCGGGCAGCCGGTCGTGTCACGGGCGCGGAACACACGTCGATCACCGCGTCGATCACCGCACCGATCACTGTGGCGATGCCCATGCCGACCATTATGTCGATCACTATGGGCGGGTATGAGAAGACGCATCGATCACCTCTTGGAGCTGACATGACGACGACACCCGAACAGAACAAGGCACTGGTGCTGAAGGCGTTCGACACCCTCTTCGGCAAGCGCGACTACGTGGCCGCCGAGGAATTGTGGTCCGACCGTTACGTCCAGCACAGCAGACACATCCCGCCGGGGCGCGCAGGCCTCTTCGACCTCGTTCGCTCCCTGCCCGACACGCTGCGCTACGAGAACCAGTTCGTGACCGCCGAAGACGACTACGTCATCCTCTACGGCCGCTACTCCGGCACGGGCAGCCCCAAGGCTGCGGTGGTGGCCGACGTGGTGCGTATCGAAAACGGCAAGCTCGCCGAGCACTGGGACGTCTGGGAGGACGAGGCGACCCACGCCGAGTCCGCCAGCGGCCTGCCGATGTTCGGCGACCACTTCCCGCCGGACCACTGACCGGCATCGGTGCCGGGACGGCGGAGGGCGTCACAGGCCCCCTGGTCGTAGCGGTCCTCGGATGATGCGCAGGTGGATCGGGATCGCCGCACGGGCGGGCGTGATGTCGCGGCGGCCGGGCTCGGCCAAGTGGGATGGCCTGCACGGCAGTTGCTGGCGACCTCCGTTCCGGTCCCCGCGCTGCGCGCCCCGGTCGGGCATCGCTCACGTACGTCACGGCGGCGGGAAAGGGCCCCTTCACCACGGCCACATATGAACAGCCCCACCATGCGGGCGAGCCCGAAACGCGACTGGACGCGGGAAGTCACCTACGGGCCCAACGCCTACAACGAGCGTGTGGCCATGACTGAAAACCCCGTGACGCGATTGGCTGTTCGCAAGAGTGGGTCCCGGCGCCCGAGCCTGTGGCTCGGACACCGGGACCCATTTTCCGTTACTTGCCGGCGATGTTGTTGCAGCCCATGGACGAGCCCATCTTGGTCTGCTGCACACCGGGGGAGCCCTCGCCGCCGAGCACGTTGCCCAGCGCGCCGTTGAGGATCCCGACCGCACCGAGGACATCGACGTTCAGGTCGTGCGACCGGCACGACGTGCCCTGCCTGATGTCGAAGTGGCCGTTGCCCCTCCCGTCTTCCTTTCCGCCATCGGCGTAGGCGGTGCCGGCGCCGAGGAGACCGACACTGCCGAGGACGGCGACCACAACGACAGCCTTGCGAAGCATGCGCATTTCATCTCCGGGGATTGAGCGATACGATCTGCAATCGATCGAATTCGTGTAGTTATGGAAGTTAATGCGTAATTTGCCTATCTGCCCAGCGACGCGCCAGATCCATTAGATGGATCGGGTCGGCGTCCGTCGCGGCTGCATCCCCAACGGCCCCCACCCTCTGCCTTGTTGGGGTCGTGAATCGCGACGAAGCGGGTTACGCGGCAGCTGAGGCCTCCCCATTCCCGAGGCGGGCCTGGTGTGATCATCTTTCGAGAAGTGTGGTGCAGGGGAATGCGTGCCGATCGAGAGGGATTTCCGGGTCTCCGCGTCCAGAGGGAAGGTCGGGGAGTGGATTGGAAGCGGACTGGTCCGTATTGGGGCGGTATGTATTGGGTTGGCGTGTATGTCGGGAAGGGGTGGTGCGGAGCGTGACCCGTCGAGGTGTCCGCCCCTTCTCGCCGACCGCGTCGCCGAACACCCCGCTGCCGGGTTCGGAGCCGTCGGATACTACCGTCCGGCAGGGGGCTGAGTCGGCTCGTCCCGTGCGGGGCTGAAGGAGGGCGATCTGAATGGTTGGTCACGCTATGGTCGATATGTCGGCTGGGCAGCTGACAGCGCTGACCGTGGGGAGTTTGGTGTCCTCGTGGCAGCTGGACGTCCCCGCGCTGCTATTGGTCGTCGCCGCGGCCGCGCTCTACGGCTGGGGCGTGGTCCGGTTGCTCCGGCGGGGGAGTGCCTGGCCGCTCGTCCGCAGCGCCGCCTTCGTCCTGCTCGGACTGGGCGCGCTGGTGGTGGCCACGATGTCCGGACTCGCGGTGTACGACCATGCGGTGTTCTGGCCGGCCGCCGTGCAGAACGTCCTGCTCGACCTGGTCGCCCCGCTGGGCCTCGCCCTCGGCGATCCGCTGCGGCTCGCGGTCGAGGCGCTGCCGGAGAGCGCAGCGGGGCGGGTCCGGCGCGTGATGACGGGCCGGGTGGTGCGCGTGCTGACCTTCCCCCTGGTCAGTACGGCCTTGGTGCTCGCCACCGAGCTGACCGTCTACTTCACGCCGTACTTCGCGACCGCCCTGCGCGTGGGCTGGCTGCACGAGCTGATGTATCTGCACCTGTTGGCGGCCGGCTGCCTGTTCGTCGTGCCGGTGCTCACCCACGAACAGACGCTGCCCGCCTGGTGCACCCATCCGGTACGGGCCGGACTGGTGTTCCTGGACGGCATCGTGGACGCGGTTCCGGGCGTCGTCATCATGACGCACGGCACGTTGATCGCGGGCGCCTGGTACCTGCACCACGCTCCGTCCTGGGCGCCGGACGCGTACCACGACCAGCAGATCGGCGGCGGTGCGATGCTCAGCATCGCGGAGCTGGTGGCGTTGCCCTTCCTGTTGGCGATCCTCGTGCAGTGGGCCCGCGCCGAGCGCGTGCAGACCGCGGCCCTCGACCGCCGCCTCGATGCGGAACTCGTCGCCGTCAGCGCAGCGCCGACCCCAGAGCACGACCGAACGCCGTCCCCCGGCCTTGCCCCGACATCGTCCCCCGGTCTCGCTCCGACCTCGTCGCCCGCCCTTGATCCGGCAGCGTCCCCCGACCTCGTTCGTCCCTGGTGGGAGACCGAGCAGAACGAGGTGGCCGCCAGGGTCCGACGGCATTCACAGGACGACTGAGACGGCTGAGATGGCTGAGACGGCTGAGACGACTGAGACGACAGACCTGAGTCCGGGACCTGGGCGTATGGGAGGGTCCGTGAAGGGGCCTGTCGCTGAGCGTCTCGCTCCCGAGCGATCGACGGGCCCCTCCGAAGCTTCCGCCCGAGCCGTCACCGATGTCCCGGCCGGCTCAGATCGTCCAGCCGTCGGGGTTTCGACCACGACACGGCCGCTTGGCGCAGGAACGCCGCGGTGGTCGCCACGAAGCGGTCGGCGTCGTCGAGCCATGGGTAGTGCCCGGTTCCGGCTTGAACGACAAGCTCGGCGTGCGGAAAGAGAGCCGCGAACTCGGCCATCGTGCGCGGAGGGGCACCCAGGTCGACCTCTCCGGCCAGCAGTAGCACCGGCGGTGTGAAGTGGGCGAGTGCGGTGCGGGTGGTGTCCGGGTCGAATGCGCCTTGGGCGCCGAAGGCAGCCACGATCTGCATGTTCATCTGCTCGTCCCCAGCGGCCTGATGGACCTGGGCCGCCCCGTCCCAACGACCGTAGGAGAACGGGGCGATGGCCTGCCAGCAGTCGCCGGTCGCCCTGCCCGCGAGTATCGTCTCCAGGGCCGTGAACGCGACCGGGAACCACGGTTCGTCCCGGCGGAGCCGAGCCGTCTCACGCCGGAGGTCTCCGGTGATCGTGAGGCCGACGGCGTTGACGCTCGGTGTGATCAATGCCAGCTTGCTGACGCGTTCCGGATGGCGGTCCACGTACCGCGTGGCCAGATTCGCGCCGGCGCAATGCGCGAGCAGATCCATCCGTTCCAGGCCGAGGTGCTCGCGCAGCGCCTCCACGTCATCGATGAGGCGGTCACAGCGGTACGAGGCGGCGTCCTTCGGGATCGCCGAGCGGCCGGTGCCGCGAAGGTCCAGCCTGATCAACTGGTGGTGCGTGGAAAGGCCGCCGAGGTCTCCCAGGTATGCGGAGTCCGTCGGCCCTCCTGGCAGGCAGACCACCGGAGGGCCCGTCCCGGACACGTGGTAGGCGAGCTCGGTCCCGTCATGTGCGGCGAAGGCGGGCATGGCAAAGGTCCCTTCGGCGGGGCAGGTAGCGGATTTCAGGAGCGTTGTTGAGCCGGCGGATTTCAGACGACGGATTTCAGACAACGGATTGAGGCAGCGGTGTTCGGGCAGGCGTGGCGACGCGGTACGGCGACTGGGTCGACGCTGGTCGGTGGGAAGCGGAGGCGGTGAGCACGCGCGAGACACAGGCGTGAGGGCATCGACGTTCCGGGACGCCGTCCGACGTCGTCTCCGTGATGATGTGCACAGGTATGTGGCCTTTCTCGGGATGCCTGCGGGCGCTCCCTGGGCCACCTATGTCAGATGAACCGCACTGCCGCGCGGAAGGAGAGCACCCAGCCTGATACAGCGGTAATGGGTCTCACCTCCTCGGTTGATCATGTGCACGGCGACAGTAGCAGAATCGAGGATGTGGGAAGGGGGCAAGAACGGAGCCCGCCGGTACCACGTCCGCCAGCCGAGCCGGTAATACCGAGGACCAGCCTGGTCCTCCGGCCGGGTTGCCTGCCGTTTACCCGGGGCCGGGGTCCGGAAGGAATGCGACACCGTGCACGCTCCCTCCCGGACGGGTGATCGCGTTGTTCAGATCGAAGCGTTCTGCTGTCTACAAGGGCAGCTCGGACAAGGCGATCCGCCACCACTACGACTTCCTGGGGGACTTCTACAGCCTGGCGCTGGGTCCCGAGCTCGTCTACTCCCTCGCCCTGTGGGAAGAGGGGGACACGCTCGAATCCGCGCAACTGCGCAAGCTCGACTACCACGTCCGCGCGGCGCGTGCCGAGGGCGCAGGGCGGGTGCTCGATGTCGGCTGCGGATGGGGAAGCCTGATGCACCGCCTGGTCGAGACGCATCACGTCGGGCATGTGGTGGGGCTGAATGTGAGCGCCGCCCAGGTCGCATGGATTCGCCGACGAGGATGGCCGCAGTGCGAGGTGCTCCTGGAGAACTGGATCGACCACGAGCCGGCCGCCCCCTACGACGCGGTGTTCTCGATCGAGGTGATGGAGCATGTCGCGGGCAGCACCATCTGGAGGGCACGGCGGGTCGCCCGCTATCGGATGTTCTTCGAGCGCTGCCGTTCGTGGCTGCGGCCGGGCGGGCGGCTGGCGGTGCAGTCCAATGTGTGGAACGAGCGGGGGTGGCTGCCGTCCATGGTGCTGCCGGCGCGCATGCTCACCGGGCCGGGTGAGCCGAGCCGCGGCGGGCGGTTCGGTGTGCGGGACGCGCTGGGCGCGGTGCGGAACCTCCGGGAGGGGTTGCACTCGTCGCGCCGGGTGTTCCGCGAGTGCTTCGTGCCGACGCGGTCGGAGCTGATCGAGGCGAGCCGAGGCCTGTTCACCGTGGTGGAGCTCCGCGACGACGCGGAGGACGGGGCCCGGACGATGGAGTGCTGGCTGGAGCGGTGCCTGACGCACCGGGAGCGAGGTGCAGAACTCATCGGTCGAGACGCCGTGGACGACATCATCCGCGAGCAACGGGCGACGCTCCGCTTCATGCGGGAGCACAGATGCACCGTGCTGCGCATGGTCCTGGAGCGGACCGCCTGATCCGGCTTGAGCAAGCGGCTCGATGTGGCCCGCCCTCTCACGATTCCCGGTCTCTGCGGCCCAGCTGCACCGTGACGGGGTGCCGCCTGGTCCGCCCCGGTGTACGCCCGGGGCGCGATTGGCGCGATGCGCTCCAACTGCGTTCTGTGGACATGTAGTTGACTGGCGCCATCAACGGACTTCTTAGGTAATCTTCGAGTAAAGGACGGTCGCTGCGACCTGGTTGACCTCCGATGCCCGGACGCCGAGGAGTGCATGGTCCGCGACGCCCCGTATCGCCCGGACATCCATCCCAACACCGTAATCGACGCCGCTTTCAACGCCGCTTTCAACGCCGTTTTCCCATGGCGAATTCGATGCGAAATTCGGCGGTGGACTCAACGCTGACCTGACCGTACTGAGACCGAGGCACGCTCACGGACACAGGAGAAAGACCACCATGAAATCCTTGGTAGAGAACGCACGCTCCTTCGCCGAGCAAGTAACCGCACGTGCCGAGGAGTTCCGCGCCCTTGAGTCCGGCCAGCACCCGCTGGCCCTGTTCGTCACCTGCTCCGACTCGCGCGTGGTGCCCTCCTTGATAACGGGTGCACGGCCGGGTGAGCTGTTCGAACTGCGCACGGCCGGCAACATCGTTCCCGAGTACCGCGGCGACCGTCCCACCGGAGAGGCAGCCACCATCGAGTACGCCGTACGCGTGCTGCGCGTCCGCGACATCATCGTTTGCGGGCACTCCCACTGCGGTGCAGTCGGCGCACTGGTGCGGGACGACGACCTGTCCGGCGTACCGGACGTGCGCGACTGGCTCGAACAGGCCGTGCCCCGGCCCGAGATGGCGGCACCTCACGCCCCCGACCTGGCCGAGGCGGTACAGCGCCACGCGGTGACACAGGCCGAGCGGCTCCGCACCCACCCGTGCGTCGCCGAGCGGATCGGGGCCGGGGCGCTGTCCGTGCACGCCTGGTACTACGAGGTGCACACCGGCGCGGTCAGGGAGTACGGGGGCGACGACGGGTGGTTCAGGCCGCTGTGACCAGCAAGCGCCCTTTCCGTCGGTCATCCGGCCCTTTCCGACGGTCATCCGGCCCTTTCCGTTCGGACATCTGGCCCTTTCCGTCGGACATGAGGTCCCTTCCGTCGGCCGTCCAACCCCTTCCGTCCGCCGTCCGGCACTCCCTTCCCGTTCTGTGCCTGGGAATTCAGCCCTTCCCAGCGTGAGATACACAGTCTCAGGAGCCCATGATGTTCGGCCTCAGAGCAGAAGCGGAAATGCGGTTGTACTCGGAGAAGTTGGCCAAAGAACTCGCCGAAAGGCGGCGCCAGAAGACGGGGTGCGGCTCACGCGCCGAGGCCGACTGCGCCCGGCCAACCGTAACGAGCACCACCGCTTCGGATCCGCGGGAAACGCCGCAGGCGAACCGCTGACCGGTGGTGGGCCTCGGTGCCGTATACCAGGGCGCACCGCCCCGCGATCTCCGCGGCGGGGGACGCACAGCCCGTAGGGCCGGGGAGGGGGAGCGTCTGGTAGCGGGTACGGGCACGCCGTAAGTGCTCGGCTGCGCCCAGGCGTTCGCCATCCGGCTTCGGTCGGCGGCCTTGGCGCCACGTCGGCGCTGCCGAGACGGCCGGTGCCCATCTGCCCTCCAGGCCCGCCGCAGCCCTGACGGCTGCGTTGCAGCTGCACCGGTCAGCTGTGCCCCCTCATCCACCACGGGACACACTGATCATTTTCCTCATCGATTTTGATAATGTTCCGAACTGTTCTGCCTCACTCAGTGAGGATTCGGCGATCTGCTCTCGGCCATCCGGCCGATGACGGCGAGGCCGGTGACGAACAGGGCGGCACCGATGAGCCGGATGCTGCCGCCGAGGCGTTCGGTCGGAGCCGGACCGCGCCCGGCACCATCGGCCATTGGGGGGCACAGTGCGGCAGGGTCGCATATCCATATTCCTCTGTCCGGCGGTCCTTGCACTCGCACTGGGACTGTGGGGCATCACGCGCGAGCACAGCATGTGGCGGGACGAGGCGGCGACGTGGCAGTCAGCGCATCGGTCGCTGGCCGAGATAGGGCACATGGTCGGCCAGGTCGACGTCGTCCACGGCCTCTACTACGCGGTGATGCATGGGGTGTTCGCCCTCTTCGGCGACAGTCTGCTCGCCCTGCGGCTGCCCTCGGTGCTCGCCACTGCCACCGCGTGCGGGCTGACCGCGCTGGTCGGCGCCCGGCTGTCAGATCGCAAGGTCGGGGTGGCGGCCGGGCTCGCCCTGGCGCTCGTTCCGGCAATCCAGGAGCACTCCCAAGAGGGCCGGTCGTACGCCCTTGTCCTTGCCTTCGTGGTACTCGCGACCTGGCTTCTCGTACGTGCCCTTGAACGGCCGGACAGTCGGCGGTGGGCCTGGTATGCGGGGGCCGTGCTGATCGCCGCGTGGCTCAACTGGTTCTCCCTGCTCGCGCTTGTCGCGCATGGCGTCACCGTGGTGTGCGTCCGCCCGGACCGAGCTCGTTGTGCGGGGTGGGTTGTTGCCGCCTCCGCGGCCGTTGCCGGCGCCCTGCCGGTGATCCTGACCAGTCGGGACCAGGCCGCGCAGGTCTCGTGGATCAAGCCGCTCGGCTGGTCGACGGTGCTCGGTGTGCTGATCACCGTAACGATCGGAGCCCTCTGCGCGCGACTGCCGTACGCGCGTGTACCGGAGCACACGCGCGCAGGGGAACACGCGAGTGCGGAAGTGCCGCATGCGCGCGTGAGCCTCGCAGCCGTCGCGCTCCCGCTCTGTGCGGTGCCACAGGTCAGCCTCGCTCTGGTCTCCCTCGTCAAGCCTCTCTTCATCACCCGCTATGTGCTGTTCGCGTACGTAGGTCTCGCCCTCCTCATCGGCGTCCTACTGGCCACGGTCGCCGCGCGCCTGAAGACACAGGCCCGCGTACTGCTCCCCGTCGCCGTCGCGCTGGCTCTCCTGGCGCTTCTCCCGATCGAGCTCCGCCTGCGTACCGAACCGAGCCGCGTCGACGACGTGCTCTCCGCGGCAGCCATCGTCGGCCACGTCCGCGAGACCGCCGACGGCGTGCTCTACATTCCCGCCGCGCGCCGCGACACTGCCCTCGTCACGCCCCACGCGTTCGCAGGCCTGCGCGATCTCGCCCTGGCCCAGGGACCGGTGGAGTCGGGCACGTTGAAGGGCATAGAGGCCGGACCGCGCGACATAGAGCGGGCCATGCTGGGCGCACGGCGGATAGTGCTCGTCACCGATCCCGGGCCGTACCAGGCCGACTCCGAACGCGACCGCACCAAGCAGCGTGTCCTGGACGAACACTTCGTGCGCCGCTCGGACCGCATCGAGCGGGGCCGTCGGGTGAGCGTCTACGAACGACATGACCCGGCACGACCCGCCACCGGCGACGCTCGGCACCCGCAGACGACGGGCGGCACCACCAAAGCCCTGCCGGCGTCATAACGGCCCCTGGGCGGGTGGGCGGCAGGCCGCCCGTCGCTGACGGCGGACGTGCCGATCTGACGGTCGGGGCCCACGCCAGGTCTGACGGTTGGTGGTCCCACACCCCGCCTGACGGTCGGTGGTCCCACGACCCGGGGCGGTCCCAGGCCTGCGGCCCTTCGAGCTCAACTGGTCCGAACGACGATCACGTGCATGGCGACACCGCCCCAGACGAGGAGTGGTGGCAGGGATCCCATAGCCTGTCCAACCGAGCTCGAACACGTCAGCCACATCAGACACATCAGTCATGTAGGCGACATCAGCCGCATCAGCCGAATCAACCGCATTGCCACGGGGGACCGAACCGTATGTCCGCGTACTCACCGCCACCCCAAGGCCCTCCTCCCCACGGGCAGCCCGGCCCACTGCCGTACGGGCCGCCGGCCGGCCACGGTGGCCCGGCCCCCTATGGCCCGCCCGCCGGCGGCCCGCTTCCCTACGGCCAGCAGCCGGCATTCGGCCAGCCGCCGGTGTACGGCCAACAGTCGGTCCAGCAGCCGGGGCCACCGATGTTCACGCCGACTGGGCCACCCCGACGCCCGTGGCTGCGGCCCCTCATCGGCATCGGCGCCTTTGTCGCGGTCGCGGCCGGGTACGGGGTGCTGAGCCTGATAGCCGACGACGGCAAGCCACCGGCGGAGACCGCCCGAGACGCGGTCCCGGGGGACTGTCTGGAGAATCGCGGCACGCACTCCGATCCCGTGCTGTTCACCATCCCCTGTAGCGACGCCAAGGCCGACTACAAGGTGATGTTCAGCGCCACTCGCCAAGGGAAGTGCCCGGCCGAATTCGACCAATACACCGAGCGCGGCGGCCGGTTGGGAGATGTCACGCTGTGCCTGACCCGGGTGAAGCACTAGCTACGGGGCCGACAGGGGATTCCCGTCAGCCTCCCCCTCCCGAAGGAAGGTAGGCCCATCGATGGTTGTGCCGAGCGTGCTCGCCGTGTTCGCTCACCCGGACGACGAGTCGTTGTCGGCGGGTGGCGTGCTCGCCCGTCACTCGGCCGCGGGCGCGCGTACCGCAGTCGTCACGGCGACCTGGGCCGCGGACACGCCGCGCGCCGCGGAGCTGGCCGAGGCGCTGCGGATCCTCGGTGCCGGCGAGCCGCGGATGCTGGGCTACGCCGATGCGCGCGTTCCGCAGTCGGCCCCGGGCTGCGCCCGGTTCTGCGACGCGCCGCTCGACGAGGCGGTGCGGCGCAGAGTGCCGTACCACTCGGAGTGCCGCACCACCAGTCCGTTTGCAGGTTCACCATCCCGGGAGCGCCCATCGATGCCAAACCTCATGCCGGCGCTGCCTTCGGGTTACGAGGCGCGCCCTGCGACTGCTGACGACGTTCCTGCGATCCACCGCCTGGTCG
Organism: Streptomyces sp. NPDC048506; assembly: GCF_040651315.1. Lineage (NCBI taxonomy): Bacteria > Bacillati > Actinomycetota > Actinomycetes > Kitasatosporales > Streptomycetaceae > Streptomyces > Streptomyces sp. NPDC048506. The sequence goes on along the minus strand of NZ_JBEZIX010000060.1, from coordinate 41,828 downwards.
CCGCCTGCGAGCGCGAGCTGAACGGACGCGTACACGCCGATCCCGGCGGCATCGCCGCCGACCTCAGCAGACCGGGCATGGTCATGGAGCGGGACACGGTGCTGCTCCACGATCAGGCGGGGCAGCTGGCCGCCTGGGCCTGGGTGAACCGGCGCTCGGAAGTGGATGTCCACCCCCGGCACCGGGGCCGCGGCCTGGGTGCCGCACTGCTGGACTGGGCCGAGACCCGGGCCCGGCAGGCGGGTGACGAACGCCTGGTCCAGACCGTGCCGGACAAGGACACACCGGCCACTGCGCTCCTACGCTCCCGCGGATACGAACGGTGGCCCCGACCTGTTGAGGGCCCCAACTCTGCGCCTTCGCAAGGTCTTTGACGACAGCCAGCAGCTGTTTTGCTGACGGGCCCTGCCGTGGCAGGTGCGGTGCTGCGCTGTCCCGGAGCGTCGGCAGCGTGCGTGAGGTCAGTCTTCGGGGAGCCGCGGCGGCGCGGGTGTCAGCCCGTCCAGGGTGAGGTCGAGGAGGCGCTCGGCTTGGTCTCGTTGCTCGGGCTTCGCCGAGGTGAGCGCGATACCGGCCAGGGCGGCGAACATGTCGGTCGGGCGGATGTCGGAGCGGAGGGCGCCGGCGGCGACACCGGCCTCCATGAGGGTGGAGAGGGAAGTCTGGATCATCTCGTGGCTGTGGGCGTAGGGATCGGTACCCGAGGCAACGACGGCCCGTAGGGCGTCGGCCATGCCCAGTTTGGCGGTGGCGTAGTCGATGAAGCGGCCCATCCAGGCGCGCAGTGCCTGCCGCGGCGGCATCGTCGCCAAGAGGTCGGGGATCGCTTCGCACAACCGGGCCAGTTCGTTGCGGTAGGCGGCCTCGATCAGGATTTCCCGGGTCGGGAAGTTGCGGTAGAGGGTTCCGGTCCCCACGCCCGCCTCCTTGGCGATGCGTTCGAAGTGGGCGTCGAGTCCCTCCTCGGTGAACACGCGCACCGCGGCAGCCAGGATCTTCTCCCGGTTGCGCTGTGCGTCGGCCCTCAGCGGACGCCCCGTCTCCCGTGCCATCGGCGGCTTGCTCCTTCATCCTCGTTTGCGAAGTGGAGGCGCGTCCACTTAAGGTCGATTAACTGGCGGCGCCTCCAGTTTCAGCTTAGGTCATGCGCCTTAGGTCATGCGCCGCACCCACTCCGCTTCGGAAGGACCAACCGTGTCGGGAATCGAAGGCAAGGTCGTCGTCATCACGGGCGCCAGCAGCGGGATCGGAGAGGCGACTGCGCTGCTGCTCGCCGAGCGGGGCGCGAAAGTGGTGCTCGGGGCGCGCCGGCCGGAGCGTCTTGAGGCGCTGGTCGCCCGCATCGAGGAGGCCGGCGGACAGGCCGCCTGCGCGCGCACGGACGTGAAACGCCGCGAGGACCTGTCCGACCTGGTCGACCTGGCCTGCGACCGGTACGGCAGGATCGACGTCCTGGTCAGCAATGCCGGGATCGGCCTGATCTCCCCGCTGGACGAGCTGCGCGTCGAGGACTGGGAGGAGATGATCGACGTCAACCTCAAGGGCGTCCTCTACGGGATCGCGGCGGCGCTGCCCGTCTTCCGGGAACAGGGCTTCGGACACTTCGTCAACACCGTCTCCACCGCCGGACTGCGCGTCGTACCGCTCCAGGCGGTGTACGCCGGCACCAAGAACGCCGTACGCACCATCTCCGAGGGCCTGCGCCAGGAAGCAGGCGACAGCCTGCGCGTAACGGTCGTCTCACCAGGCATCACGCGCACCGAGTTCGCGGAACCCATGGCACCGGAGATGAAGGCCCAGGTCCTCGACAGCATGGGCAGGATCGCGATTCCGCCGGACGCGATCGCCCGCGCCATCGCCTTCGCCGTCGAGCAGCCGGCCGGCGTCGACGTGGGCGACATCGTCGTCCGCCCCACGGCCCAGAACTAGGCGTTCTGCCTCCCGGGCCACGGGGCAAGGGCGTCGGCCGCGGCGGTCCCGGTGTGCGTGCCGTCGCGGCGTTGCGGGTCACCGGCGGCCGATGGGCGCGGTTCGAAGACCCGCGCCACGATCCACCTCCTCGAACACCGCCGACGCCTCCGCGGCGGTGCCCAACGCCCAACGCCGGGTACTGAGCAACGCCAAGACCACGATGCCGACGCCCAGCCCGACCACCATCCACCACATGCCCTGCGCCGCGCCGGTGAACGCGGTCCCGCTGTGGGGCGCGGCCGATCCCACGATGGTTCCGGAGATCGCGACGCCCAGGGTGGTGCCGGTCTGCCGCCCGGCGGAGGCCAACGAGGTGGCCACCCCGGCCATCGAGCGGGGCATTCCGGAGACCGCCGTGTTGGTGATCGGCGGGTTGACGGTGCCGAGGAAGACGCCGAACAGCAGGTAGATCGCCAGCACGGTCGGCAGTGGGGTGGTCGGTGTGAGCCGGAGGGACGCGCCGCCGCCCAGGGCAAGGGCGGCTCCCGCGACCGCCAGCGGCAGTGCGGGGCCGCGCGCGGCGATCAGGCGGCCGGTGACCGGGGAGAGCACCACGACCAGCGCACCGACCGGGAGTAGGCACAGCCCGGCCGCCAGCGCCGACATGCCCCGCACATCCTGTAGGTACTGGGTGGTGAGGAAGAGGAACGCGCCGAACCCGCACAGTGCGAACAGCGCCATCACGATCGCCGAGCTGAACGGAACGCTGCGGAACAGGCGCAGCTCCAGCAGTGGATCGACGCGGCGCGGTTCGTAGCCGAGGATGCCGAGCACGCTGAGCACGGCCACGGTGAGCAGGCCGAGGATGACCGGCGAAGCCCAGCCCAGCCGCTCGGACTCGATGATGGCGAAGACGACGCTGCCCAGTACCAGAATCATCAGGATCTGGCCCACCGGATCGAACCGGCGCGCCCGGGTGGCGCGGGACTCGGGTACGAACAGCGCAGTGCACACCATCGCGGCGGCCACGATCGGCACATTGATCCAGAAGATGGCCTGCCAGCCGAAGCCGTCGACCAGGGCACCGCCGAGGATCGGCCCCAGAGCCAGCGACAGTCCGGCCATCGAACCGAACACCCCGATGGCCCTGGCCCGTTCGGCAGGGTCCGGGAAGGTGGTGGCGACGATCGCCAGCGCCACCGGGTTGAGCATCGTGCCACCGACGGCCTGCACTGCACGCGCCGTGATCAGCCAACCGACGCTCGGCGCCAGACAGCACAGCAGTGAGCCCAGCCCGAAGGCGGCCAGGCCGACCAGGAAGATGCGCCGACGGCCGACCCGGTCCGCGGTGGAGCCGGCCAACACCAGCAAGCTGGCCAGCACCAGGGTGTAGGCGTCGACGGTCCACTGCAAGCCGGTCTCCGAGGCGTGCAGGTCACGACGGATCGACGGCAGCGCGACATTGACGACGGATATGTCCATCACCACGACGATCATGCTGGCGCAGCAGATCGCGAGCACCAGGAGTCGGCGACGCCGGCTGAGTTCAGGCATGCGGGTCCCATCGCTAGGCATGTTGACGATCGGCCGTGAGAGATACGCGGCCACTGACCCGAAGCTAGGATTTAGAGCGTGGTCGAAGTCAATCAGCAGCTGGAATCCAGCCCCGCCCAGCCCGGACCGCAGGCGGGCCTGAGCATCGGCGAGGCCGCCCGTCGGACCGGCGTCAGCGTGCACACCCTGCGCTACTACGAACGCGTCGGACTGGTCGTCACCCCCGTCGACCGCACCCACGGCGGCCGGCGCCGATACCACCAACTCGACCTGGAGTGGATCACCATCTGCACCAGACTGCGGGCGACCGGCATGCCCATCAAAGGCATCCGCCGCTACGCCGAACTCGTCGCGGCAGGCCGGGGCAACGAAGTCGAGCGCTTGGACGTGCTGGAGTCGCACCGCGACCAGGTGCTCGCCGACATTGCCGAACTCCAGGAGAACCTGAAACTCATCAACCGCAAGATCGACGTCTACCGCGGCCGACTCGCCGCGGGCGACGCCGACCAGCTATGGGCGCCACACCGACCACCGGGTGCCCACTGAGCAACCCCCTCAGGCTGCAAGGTCAGTCCGGTTGGGCGACCGTGATCGGCTTACGGAACCCTGCGTCCGGCGCGCCGTGCCCCGCCGCCGTCCCGTGCGCCTTGGCTTCGGCCTTCGCCTCGGCCGCGTACTTGTCGATGTACTCCTGCTCCGACAGCCTCATGATCGCGTACATGATCTCGTCCGTGACCGCCCGCAACACCTCGCGGGACTCCTCCATCCCCTCGTAACGGGAGAAGTTCAGTGGCGCCCCGAATCGGATCGTGAGCGGGGTGAGCCGGGGCAACCGCTGCCCCGCCGGCTGGGCTTCGAACGTGCCGATCACCGCGCAGGGGATCACGGGAGCACCCGACCGCAGCGCCATCGCGGCCACCCCGACCTTGCCCTTGTACATCCGCCCGTCGTGCGAACGCGTCCCTTCCGGGAAGATGCCGAGCAACTCGCCCGAGCGCAGCACCTTCAGACCCGCCTCGACCCCGGCCTGCCCCGCGCCCTTCCCCGAGCGGTCCACCGGGATCTGCCCACAGCCACGGAAGAATCCGCGGGTCAGCGCGCCTTTGATGCCCCGGCCGGTGAAGTACTCCTTCTTGCACAGGTAGGTGAGCCTGCGTCTGGTCACCGTCGCCGTCAGGAACTGGTCGCAGAACGACAGGTGGTTGCCCGCAATGACCGCCGGGCCCGTCTGCGGGATGTGCTCCATGCCCTCCACCCGCAGTCGGAAGAACCACCGGAACAACGGCACCAACAGCACGACCCTGACGAACCGGTAGAGCATGACAGCGATCCCTCCCTCATGACCCCCGTCCCTGCTGAGCTTGCGCCGAGGCACAGTACTTGTTGGTAGGGATCACGGGGGAGAGTGCCGATTGAGCCAAACCGCAGGGTCGACGAGGGTGGAGAAGGAAGGGTGGACGCGGAGCCCCGGGGCGGGGGAGAGGGGCGTGCGGCATGTCGTGCACCGAAGAGCGTGCGCACTGATCGGCGCCAGTACGGCGACCGCGGCCGATGGTGCGAAGGCGATGACTCATAAAGAAGCAGGTTTCCCACACAGGCTGCCGGAGCTCTCATGAAGCTCCATCAGCGACCGGACACAACGGTCACATCCGTTGAGGTGCTCCTCAACACCGCGTCGGCCCCGAGCTCCCAACGAGCGGCGCACATAAGCCCCCAACTTTGAGGCGCACTTACGACACTCCCGCCCCACCTCCTGCTCCGACAGATGTGCCTGGAGATACTCCTTACGGAGCCCCTCACGAGCCCGGCAAGCCAACGCAGCGGTCGCATTCGCCGACAACCCCAGGCTTGGCCCCACCTGCGCCGGACTCTCCCCTTCCACCTCGGTATGCCACAGCACGGCTCGCCAACGCTCGGGCAGAGCGGCAAAGGCCCGCCCCACCAGCGACGCCTCCAGTTCCGCCAACACCGGGTCCTCGAAGGGGACCAGGGCCGCATACATCTCCATCTCCGGCGTGGGCGTGGCCTGCTTCCCCCTCGCCACAGCAGCGACGGCAATGCGCCGCACCACCGTCAACACATACGGCAGGAACGCCTCCCGCGGACCGTGACCGGCCCGGATCACGCCGAGCACGTTGGCGAAACTCTCAGAAACGATGTCCTCGGCGTCAGCCGCACTGCCCGCGTAGAGACGCGCCAGACGACAAGCCGACGCAAAATGCCGCTCGTACAGAACGGCGAAGGATTCATCGTCCCCGCCCCGAGCGCGCACGATGAGTTCGCCATCGGGCAGTCTCCCCGGTTCACCAGTCCCCAGCTCCCCAAGGTCCCCGGGCTCCGGATTCCTTGCCATGGTCCCCAATCCTCGCCAACCGGCTGCACTGGCCGCGTGGTGATCAGCTGCAACTCGCCCGCTCGGGAGACAGGATCGTCAGCGCATTATCCGGGCACGAGAGTCGCCTGACTCGACCAACTCGGAGTGCGTAAATGCTATTCACCCGGCAGTGCGAGTTCGCACCAGACGGTCCTTCCGCCGTGCGCGGGTGGGTAATGACCCCAGGCGCGACTCAGGGTACGGATCAGCTGTAGTCCGCGGCCGAACTCCTCATGTGGTGCGGCAACGCGCAGCTGTGGACGTAGCCCTTTCGAAGCCGGATCCCAGACCTCGATGAACAGCCCACCATAAAGGCGCATCCTGCGCACCGTCAGCAAGATCCGCTGCCCATTTCCGCAAGCCGAGCGCTCGGCAGTCGGACTGCCGTGCCTGACGGCGTTGGAGACCAGCTCGGAAGTCAGCAGGGCGGCGGTTCCACCTATTTCGCCGAGACCCCAGCGGTTCACTACGCCGATCACGAAGCGACGTGCCTTGGGAACCACTTCGGGAACGGGAGTCATCACCAGTTCGAGAAGCCCTCGTTCGCGTTGGGGCACTGCCACGAAGGGCGAGGCTCCGGCGAGCACCGTCGTCGTGGTGTGGCGCTCGGCGGGCTCCGGAGGTTCTTTCCGCACGGCTTCGGCCGGTCGGTGTCGGGGGGTGGCCATAGGCACTCCATGGCTCGCGATCGCAGCAGGGCGCTTCCCTGCCCAGCACGTCACCGTAAGCACGTTCGGTACCCAGAGGAACTGCCACATTGCACATACGGGACCAGCGGGGGGAGCACACTGCACAGCCGCCAGGACCGGTCCGTCGATGAAGGCCGGCCCGGCGGACGCGACCAGCAGTGCACCTTGCACGGGCGGAGGCGTCGCCCCTGGCACATTGCCCACTGCATCAGACCTGGCTGCACCCCTACGATTTGAGAGTTCCCGGTCAATTCGGCCGACTCCGGCGCATACGTGCGCTGCGTCGGTCACTTCAAAGCGGAGCAGCGGTCTCTTTGGAAAATCGAGCTCGGCATCGTGAATCGGTCGGACACGATGATTACGCGCTGGAGCGCATTCCCCCCGAAAGCCAGTACCCGTGGTGGCCCATGGCCATCCAACGATTCGGCCAGCTTTCTGCTCTGTTCCAGTTCTTCATCGGCGCCACTCTCGGCCTGGGGATGTCCTTCCGCAACGCTTTTCTCGCCCTGACCTTCGGTGCGCTGGTCCTGGAGGTGGTGGCGGTGTTCACCGGCATCATCGGACAGCGGGAGGGCCTGTCCACGTCCGTGCTGGCCCGCTGGACCGGCTTCGGGCAAGGTGGCTCGGCGCTCATCGGGCTGGCGATCGCCATCAGCCTGGTTGGCTGGTTCGGCGTCCAGAGTGCGATCGCGGCCCGGGGTCTGGTGGACCTGATCGGTGTCCTGCCCGAGTGGGCGTGGTCGTTGGCGTTCGGACTCGCGGTCACCGCGATCGTCGTACACGGCTTCCGGTGGATGGCCTGGACGGCGTGCATCGCCGCGCCCGCGATGCTCGCGCTCGCCGGGTGGTCCATCATCACCGAGCTCTCCCGGTATTCCCTCGAAGATCTCGTGACGTCGGCGCCCACCGGGCCGTCGATCTCGCTCGCCGAGGGGACGGTGCTGGTGGCCGGAGGCTTCATCATCGGCAGCATCGTCGCGCCGGACATGACGCGCTTCAACCGCTCGACGTCCGACATCGTCAAGCAGACCGTCGTGGGGATCGCCCTGGGCGAATACGTCATCGGCCTCATCGGGGTACTCCTCGCCCATGCGCTCCGCACCACGGACGTGGCAGCCAACGTGACCACCACCTCGGGTGCGATCGGCCCGCTGGTCATCCTTGCGGCGACAGTGAAGATCAACGACTGGAATCTGTACTCGGCGTCGCTGGGTGTCGTGAACTTCGCCCATACCGTGCTCGGCCGCAGGATCGACCGGGCTCTGACGACCATCGGGCTCGGGGTGCTGGGCAGCGTCCTGGCCGCGGTCGGGGTCCTCGACCGGTTCACCGATTTCCTCGCCCTGTTGGGAGTTGCCTTCCCACCCGTCGCCGGGATCATGATCGCCGAGTACTTCGTGGTTCGGGCCTTCGCGGGCGAGTTGGCGGTCGGCGTCGAGGCCGGCAGGGAAGCCCGGGACCTGCCCGAGTCCTCTCCCAGATGGGTTCCCGCCACCTTGCTGGTCTGGCTGGTCGCGGCGCTCGTGGGCAAGTACGTCGTCTGGGGTCTCGGCTCGCTCAACGCCCTCGTCGTGGCATTCATCCTGTATGCGGCGCTGGGGAAGCTGGGACTCGTACGTTCCGTCGGCCGCAGCAGGCGAGAAGAGGGACTGGTCCCCGCTCCCGCGGCAAGTCACTGACCGAGGAGTACTCACCTGATGCGGATCGGTATCGATGTCGGCGGCACGAACACGGACGCCGTACTCATGGACGGCGACGCGGTGCTCGCCGAGGCCAAGGTCACCACGACACCCGATGTGACCAGCGGAATCGTGCAGGCCGTACAAGCGCTACAGGATCTTCGGGCCTTCGACCCCGGTGCACTCACCGGCGTGATGCTCGGTACGACCCACTTCATCAATGCGATCGTCGAGGGGCGTGACCTGGCTCCCACCGCCGCCGTACGTCTGGGACTGCCGGCCACCCAGTCGCTGCCACCGCTGGTGGGATGGCCAAAGGACCTGGTGTCCGCCATCGGCGGCCACACCTATCTGTGCCACGGCGGATACGAGTACGACGGCCGTGTCATCTCCGAGCTCGTCCCCGATGAGTTGCACAAGATCGCCGACGATCTCGCCGCGAAGAAGGTGCGCTCGGTCGCCGTCACGTCCGTCTTCTCCCTCGTCAACCCCGAGTTCGAGTGCCGGGCCGCGGAGATCCTCACCAGGCGGCTGCCGGGCCTGCGGGTGAGCCTCTCTCACGAGCTCGGTCGCACCGGCCTGCTGGAGCGGGAGAACGCCACTGTCCTCAACGCGGCGCTCGGAGAGTGCGCGGAGCGGATCTGCGACGGCATGGTGACGACCCTGCGCGCCGTCGGCCTGCACGCCCCGCTGTACCTCAGCCAGAACGACGGCACTCTCATGGGAGTGGACTACGCGCGCCAGTATCCCGTCATGACGTTCGCGTCCGGCCCGACGAACTCGATGCGCGGTGCCGCGTACCTCTCCGGTGTCGACGATTGTGCCGTCGTCGATGTCGGGGGCACCACGACAGATGTGGGCATGCTGCACCACGGGTTTCCGCGTGAGGCGAGCACCGAGGTGAGCGTGGGGGGTATCCGGACGAACTTCCGTATGCCCGACGTGCTGTCCCTCGGTATCGGCGGGGGCAGCGTGGTTCGGCAGCACGGTTCGGCCGTGCGCGTCGGACCGGACAGCGTCGGATACCGACTACAGGACGAGGCCCTCGTGTTCGGGGGGCAGACCCTGACCGCTACGGATCTTGTCGTCGCTGCGGGCATCGCGGAGATCGGGGAGCCGGAGCGGGTGGCGTCCTTGGACCGTGGCCTTGTCACGGCGGGGCTCGCCTACGCAAGGGAGCAGATCACGGGAACGATCGACCGGATACGGACCAGCAAGGCTCGCATCCCTGTCGTCCTGGTGGGTGGCGGCGGGTTCCTACTGCCCGATGAGCTTCCCCTGGCGTCCTCGGTTCTCCGGCCGGACCACTTCGCCGTCGCGAATGCGGTCGGCGCCGCAATCGCCAAGATCAGCGGCGATGTGGATCGCATCTTCGCGGTACAGCCCGGACAGCGGGACAGCACCCTCGACATTGCCAAGCAGGAGGCCATCGACCGGGCCCTGATCGCCGGTGCGGCCCCCGGGACAGTGGAGATCGTCGAGCTCGAGGAGATCCCCCTGGCCTATCTCCCGGGCAATGCGACGCGGATCAGGGTGAAGGCTGTGGGTGACCTTGCGCCCGACACGTCCGAGGACTTCACTCCGGCTCACCTTCGCGGAGTCCGCTGATGTCCTGGTACCTCACCCCCGCCGACCTGTCGGATCTCGCCTGGGGAGCCTCGCTGCTCGGGGCCGGTGGCGGAGGTGACCCGTATCTGGGGAAGAGCCTGGTTGCCGGTGCGCTGGCCGCAGCCACAGCCACAGGGCGGGTTCAGGTCCTTGATCCCGATGAGCTCGACGACGACAGTCTCGTTGTCACCACAGGGATGATGGGAGCACCCACGGCGCTCGTGGAGAAGCTGCCGAGCGGCAACGAAGCGTCGCTCGCTCTACGCGCGCTGGAGCGCCATCTCGGCCGACCTGTCACCGCCACGATGCCTTCTGAGTGCGGGGGCATCAATTCGATGGTGCCCCTGCTCGCGGCGGCACAGCTCGGGCTGCCCGTCGTCGACGCCGACGGTATGGGCCGGGCGTTTCCCGAGTTGCAGATGACAACCTTCGGCGTCCGCGGTCTGCCGGGCTCGCCCGTGGCGGTCGCGGACGAGCGCGGCAGTGTGGCCGTTGTCGATACGGGATCCGACAACCGGCATCTTGAGAATCTGGTCCGCGGGCTTGCCGTTCGCATGGGCGGCGTGGCATCGACGGCGAGCTACGCCATGAGCGGTGCCGACGTACGACGCACGGCGGTGCCGCGTACCTTGAGCACGGCGACCCGGCTGGGGCGGGCGGTCAGGGAAGCGAACGAGAACCACGTCGACCCGTTCACGATGCTCGGCGAGACGCTCTGCCGCACGGTGTACCAGCAGGGCAGGGTCGTCTTCTCCGGCAAGGTCGTCGATGTGGACCGGCGTACCTCCGGGGGATTCGTCCGCGGTTCTGCCGGCATCTCCGCGGTCGGCACCACATCGGCATGCGAGCTCGTCTTCCAGAACGAGAACCTCGTGGCACGCGTTGACGGCCGAACCGTTGCGATCGTGCCCGATATCGTCACCGTGTTGCACGCGGAGTCCGGGGAACCGATCACCACCGAGAGACTGGCCTTCGGGCAGCGGGTGCGGGTGTTCGTGATCTCCGCACCAGTTCAGCTGTGTACCCCTGAGGCGCTGAAAGTCTTCGGACCGCGTGTCTTCGGCATCGACGAGGACTATCGGCCGGTTGTGCCGGTTCCCTGACGACCTCGCGCCTGGCTGTCCGCGCCACCGCCGACCACCCATGAGGCCATTGGCATATGTCATTTCGGTGGTCGACTGCTTCTGTGCGGTGACGGGAAGCATAATGACGCTATGGCGCAGATCACACTTGAGGACGTGCCAGCGCTCTCCAAGGCCGCGTCACTACTCGGTGCCGGCGGTGGCGGTGATCCGGAGTTGATAGTGCCCATGCTCCGGCGAGTGTTGCGGGAGCACGGTCCGGTCGAGGTGGTCGACCCTGCTCAGTTGCCACCCGGGAGCCTGACAGTGCCTGTCGGGGGCGCGGGCTCGGTCACGGTGATGCACGAGAAGCCGATGGAGGGCACTGAGTTCGTCCGTGCCTTTCGCGCGGTCGAGGGATACGTGGGGGTGAAGGCGCATGCTGTGTCCGCCGTGTGCATGGCCGGCATCATGGCCATGTTCCCGGTGGTCGCCGCCGCACAACTCGGACTTCCACTCGTCGATGCCGATGGCGCCTCACGGGGCACCACCAAACTCAGCCAGACCACGCTGACTCTGGCCGGGATCGACCTCACGCCTGCGGCGTTCGCCGACGACAAGGGAGCCAGCCTCCTGGTCGACGGAGTGAAGAGCGCCGATGCCGAGTTGATCGTCCGTCTGTCCATTCCCGCGATGGGCGGCTGGTCGATCCAGGCCTGGCGGCCGCTGTCCGTGGACGAAGTCGCCCGAGGGTTGATGGTCGGCTCGTACTCCATGGCGCTTGAGATGGGACGCCTGCTCGAAGCCGGCGACCGGGAAGGGCTGGCAGCGTGCTACGGGGCGCGGACCCTCTTCCACGGCAAGATCATCGAGGTGCCACGGCGGCACTTCGGCCAGTCGTCGGCGGGCAGCGTCGTCGTCGAGCACGCCGAGCAACCCGACCGTGCGCTGCGGATCGAGATGCAGAACGAGTTCCTCGTCGCGCTTGAGGACGGCCATGTCGTGGCCTGCGTGCCCGACTTGATCTGCGTCCTGGAACAGGAGACGGGTACGTGCTTGTTGGCGGAGCAGGTGCGCTACGGCCTCTGGGTTGAGGTGCTGGGAATTCCCTGCCAGCGCCCTTGGCGCAGTGCGGCCGGCCTCGACCTGCTCGGGCCGAGAGCCTTCGGCTACGACCTGGACTACGTGCCGCTGGACGAAGCGGTCAGGTGACGTCGTCATGGCGGCCGGTGACGGTCCGCACTCTCTGTGGTCTCGAAGGCCTGGCAGGTGCCCACCTCGCTGCTGGACATGGGGGGCTTGACCAGGAGGTTCACTCGATCGAGGTGGTCTCGAACCTGGCCAGCGCGGAATCGGTGAGTCGAGGCGCACTCGTGATCGCGGCTCCCGGGGAGACCGAGCTCGTCATCCTGGACATGATGCTCAGTGCCGTCCGCACGGCGGGTGCGGTCGGGTTCGTGGTGACGAGGGGCCCGCATATGGTCGGGTCCACCAGCCGCCTGGCGAACAAGCTGGGCATCCCTCTGCTCGTCGCCACGTTCCAAGATCCGGTGCAGTTGGCGCGGCAGCTCGACCGCGTCATCTACGCACCCGAACTGGTCCGCGCGGACGTGCTGAGCCAGCTCGGACGGCAGCTGAGTCGACGCCATACCGAACCCGGCCCGGTCCTCGATGTGTTGGCCCACTTGTTGAGTGCACGGGTGAGCCTGGTGTGCTCGGTCGGCACGGTCCTCTCGGGGAGCACCCTGGAGCTCCCGCAGGGCACCCTGACCGGCAGTACTCCGTACACAGTGCCTCCTGCCCCCGACAGCCCGGATGGCGACCTGGTGGTCGTGCCCATCACCCTCGACATCCAGTCAGGGCCGGACCTTTGGCTCGCCGTGCAACTGCCGCCGGGGCCCCCGACGCGGACCATCACCGCAGAACAGGCCGCGGTGCTCGCCGCCTCCGCGATCATCGTTTGGGCGGCACGGCGCCGGGTGGCGGGGGAGCGCGATGCCCGTGAACGCAGTGATCTGCTCTCCATGTTGTTGAAGAAGCCGAGCTGTCCGAACCGTGAGGTGGCAGAGGGCGGACTGAGGTTCGGCTGGCAGATCCACGGTTGGCACACCGGTGTCCACCTTCGGCTGCTGCGCTCCGCCCCGAAGCAACGGTTGCCGGATGTCCTGGATGCTGCACTGGTCGGACAGAGCTTGAACGGCCACCTTGTGGAGCGGACCGACGGATGGGCGTTCTGGGTCACGGACAAGGGCGAGCCGTCACGCCAGTCATCCGGGGACATAGTCAAGCCGCTGCGCGTCGCGCTCGCCTCCATTTCCGACGAGTTTCCGCTGATTGCCGGAGTGGGGCGTTCGCGTGAGGGCCCGGAGGGCCTGGCCACGACCCTCGCAGAGGCGCGCCAGGCCTGCCTGCTGGCGTCCACGGGAAAGCGGGGCGTGCGTGTCGCGCACATCGACGAGTTGGACCTTCAGCAGCTACTCGCCGACTGGTACAGCCTGGAGTCGTTCCAGACGTATGCACGGCAGATCCTCAAGCCGCTCTACGACCGTGGTGAAGCGGAGCTGATCCGGACCGTAGAGGCGTATCTTGAGCACGAGTCGTCCGCGTCGTCGACAGCCGCGCATCTGGGGATCCACCGCAATACCGTCGCGGAGCGGATCGCACGCGTCGAGAACCTGCTCGATGTGAACCTCGCGCTCCCCGACCACCGTCTCGTCGTGCAGCTGGCCTGCCGCACGCTGCGGTTCGGCGGTCGACGGTCCGCGGCCCGAGATCGACCTGCGGAGGGCACTCGGCCCCGATTCACCGATCAATAGCCGGTCGAGAGCCCGGACATGAGGGCGCGGATGCCCTCTGGCGTCGGCGGTCCCTGCCGTCTTCGACGAGCCGGCCCTGTGCGACGGGTCGCCTGGCCGGTCCACTGTCGGATCTGCGCTGACGGCGGTGCTCATGCGGGGGTTACCCCCACCCCCAAGTGGTGGCCCGCCGGATGGGCAACGGCATCTGTCTGCGGCGATCGTGTCCTATACGGGTTCTCCGGTCACCCGGCGGCGACGACTCAGACACGCAGTGCCGAAGTCGACCGTGCGTCAGGCGTTCCGGAAGACCAACCGAAGGACCATAGAGGGGGAACAGTGAATCGTCCCATGGAGCGCGCGCTTTCGCGCCGTACGCTGCTGGCCGGCGCGGCGGCAGCCGGTGCGGGAGTCGTGTGGGGAGCCACCGGAAGGGCCGTCGCCGGCGGGCGGGGACTGCCGGTCGCGCAAGGGGCGGTGGATGCCGAGGTGGCGCGCCTGGAGCGGGGCCTGATCGAGCTGCGGCGGGACATCCACCGGCACCCCGAGGCGCCGGGGCAGGAGCAGCGCACCGCCGGTGTGGTGGCCCGGGAGCTGCGGGCGGCCGGGCTGACCGTCACCACCGGGGTGGGCGGCAACGGCGTCGTCGGCGTCCTGCGGGGCTCGCGTCCGGGCCGGACCGTCGCGTACCGGGCGGACATGGACGCGGTGCCGCCCAAGGACATCGTTGGCGGCGGTCAGGCGGTGGCCCATCTGTGCGGGCACGACGTCCACACCGTTGTGGCGCTCGGTGTCGCACGGGTTCTGGCGCGGCTGCGGCGGCAGCTGCACGGAACGGTGGTGTTCCTCTTCCAGCCCGCCGAGGAGGCGCTGACCGGGGCCCGTGCGGTGATCGACACGGGCGTGCTGGAGCGCACCGGCATGGAGGAGATCCACGCGCTGCACTGCGGACCGTTCCCCGTCGGCCAGTTCGCCGTGACCGCGGGCTATGGGCTGCCGGGCCAGGACAAGGCCGAGGTGACTCTCCAAGGGCCGGACGCGCCCGATGCCGCGCGACGACTGGCCGCCGACATCGGCGCGCTCGCCACGGTGGCACCGCCGCAGACGCCCGCGGACATCGAGCGGATGATCGCCGACGCCCAGACGCCCAACGGGCCGCTGGCCCGGTTCGTGGCCATCCGGGCCCGAGCGCAGGAGGCCACGGTGAGTGTGTCCTACCGCTGCTGGCCGCAGGAACGGTACACGGAGGTACGCGAGAACATCCGCCGACTGGCCGCGTCATACACGGGGGCCGCGGTGAGCTTTCCCGCCGAGCCGTTCCCGGCCATGGTCTGCCCAGAGCGCGACGGTCGCATGCTCGCCCACCACCTGCGGCGAACACTCGGCGGAGACGCGGTCACCGAACTCCACGCCGCCTTCCCTCCGTTCAGCGGCGAGGACTTCGCGCTCTACTTGAACCGCGTCCCCGGCACCTACACCTTCCTCGGAGTCCGTGCCCCGAACGCACCCATCACCACCAGCTACCCCCACTACCCCGAATTCGCCCCGGACGAGCGGGCCATCGGCCACGGCGTACGAGCAATGGCAGGCTGGCTCGCGGAGCGGGCCCACGGGGCGACGGCGTAGCGCCTGCCCGGGGCCCGGCTGCTCGGGTATGTCCGGCATTATGAGCCGAACTGACCGGATCAGAGGCGTGGCTCTGAAGTCCTCCCAATTGCATGCCAGTTGACGTGCTCGGCTGCGGGATCACATCCCGCAGCCGCGTCGCGGGGGAGCGGCCGGTTTGCAGTTGTCGACTCCGGCCGCCGTCCGAGGCCGGTCAGCTGCCGGAGGCCGACCGGCCGGCGCGCCGGGACCGAATCTGCCTCAGGCCGAGGGGTCCCCGATGAAGTCGAGCAGGTCCTGGTTGAGTTCATCGGCGTGGGTGATGAAGATGCCGTGACCCGCTCGTGGGTACTCCTTGTAGACGTTGTCCGGCACGATCTTTGCCAGCCGTCGCCCGCTGAGTTCGATGAGGGCGGAGGCGTCGGCGTCACCGTGGATGATGAGGGTCGGCACCTGGAGTGCGCCGGCCTCCTTGCGCAGGTCGGTGCAGAATCCCGTTTTGAGCACCTCGACGGCCGCCTTGGCCGAGCAGTCGAGGCATCTCTGCACCGTCCACTCGATGAGCTCGGTGGAGATCTTGTTGCCCAGATGCGTTGCGAAGAATGCCTGTGCGTTCTGGGCCATCCATCTCGGGCGGTCTGCGGTCCGCTCCGCCAGCACGGCATCGAAGATGCTCTGATCGATCCCTTCCGGGTTGTCCGGTGTCCAGATCATCAACGGTGCGGTGACCGCGAGCATTACCACCTTGCTCACCCGGTCGTAGCCGTGGCGGGACAGGTATCGGATCACCTCGCCACCGCCCATCGAGTGCGCCACCAGGGTCACGTCGCGGAGGTCGAGGCGATCGAGCAGCGCCGCGAGGTCATCGGCGAGGGTGTCATAGTCGAAGCCGTGACCGACCCAGTCGGAGCGGCCGTGCCCCCGCTTGTCATAGGCGACGCAGCGCAGGCCCCGTTCCGACAGCGGGAGCATCTGGAACTCCCAAGAGCTGCTGCTGAGCCAGGCCCCCGTCACGAACACCACCGGCTTGCCCTGTCCCCAGTCGGTGTAGAAGAGGCTTGTTCCGTCGGAGCCTTCGAAGTACGGCATGTGGGAATCCTTCCTAACTGATGAGGTTTTGCTGTGCTGTGCCAACTCTCGTTCACTGGAGATCACTTCGTCTATTACTTCGGAGGTAACGCTTGCCGCGAGCACCCTCACGGCAAGGTGCGCCGGACAGTGTGTGGGGCGCCTCGCGTACGGCGGCGCGCTCAACAGCTGCGTGCCGGCCCCCACATCCAGGCGATAGAAAGGGAGTTGAGAGCGGACAAAGCCCCGTCGACCGCGCCGGGACAGGCAGCCGGTACCACCTGATCACCGACACCATCGGCATCCCGCTCACCTCCACGCTGCAACAAGTGCCTTGGCTGACTCGGAACTTGGAACTTGGAGTTTGGAGTTTGGGGCTTGGGACTTAGGTCTGGGCGGCAAGGAGGGAGCGGAAGGTCCGCGCGGGCCGACCGGTGAGGCGCTGGACGGTGTCGGTGATGCGGTCCTCCGACCCGTCGGCGATGGCACGGTCCATGCCGGCCAGTATCGCGGCGAACTCGGTCGGCATCAGTGCCGTGAGGCGGTCGCGCAGCTGCTCGTAGGACAGCCGGTGGTGGACTACGGGCCGACCGGTGACCTCGGTGATGATCGTGGCGATGTCGTCGTAGCTGAGCGCTTCCGGTCCGGTGAGGACGAGATCGGTGTTGGGGGCCTGCTCGTCGGTCAGGGCGTGGACGGCGACGGCTGCGATGTCCTCGGCGTCGACGAAGCCGACCCGGCCGTTCCCGGTGGCGGTCAGGATGGTGTCGTCCTCACGGATGCTCAGGGCGTGGGTGTGTGTGCCGGTGAAGTTCTGCATGAACCATGAGGGCCGCAGTACTGCCCACTGTTCGAAGAGTTCGGGCAGGGCCTGGTGCACCATTCCCACCGCCGGGCCGCCTTCGGGGATGGCCGAGGAGCTCAGGAGCACCGCGCGCCGCGTACCGGCGGAGCGGGCCTGATGGAGGAAGGGCAGCATGATCGCTGCCGGGTCGGAGTCGCCCAGGGGCGGTATGAGGTAGACGCGGTCGACTCCGTCGAGGGCGGCCGCGTGGGTGCCGGGGTCGTACCAGTCGAAGCGGACCGGCTCGGCGCCGGGCACCGGGCTGGCGTGACGGCTGGCGGCTTTGACTCGGTGACCGGCGGCCGTCAGCTGCGCGGCGGTGCGGCTGCCGGTGGTGCCGGTGGCGCCGATGACCAGGGTGGTGCCGGTGGCGGTCATCGGCTGCTCCCGGTGAAGTCGGTGCCGGGATCCAGTGCGGCGAGGGGGTTCCAGTAGTCACGGTAGGAGGTGAAGCGCCCGTCCTGAACGGTGACGACGGCGATGTAGGTCATGTCGAAGGGGCGGTCGGTCTCCGTCAGGCGGCCGACGCCGCGCATCTCGACCACGATGGTTTCCGGGTCGGTGGTCTGATGGATCCGCAGGGTGGGGAAGTCGTGCAGATCGATGTGGTCGGGGTACGGGCGCATATAGGAGGCAATGGCCTCCCTGCCCTCCAAACGCCTGGGCCAGCCGTCAGGGGCGAAGGGAAACTCCATGAGGCCGTCCTCGGCCCACAGGTCGACCCACGCGGGAATGTTCTTGTCCAGGAGCAATCGCAGGCTGTGGCGGTACAGATCCGCCGGAGAAGTCGGTGCGGACATGGGTGTCCCCCATCTCGTAGAATACGGACCCTGGGTCCGTTTTTGAAGATACGGACCTGGGGTCCGCTTTGCAAATGAGGAGCCGCATGCCCGAACGCAAGTCCCGCAAGGACGCCGTCCGTAACCGGGAGGCCGTCCTCTCGGCCGCCGACGCCCTCTTCGCCCGATGCGAGAGTCCCGAGGACATCACCATGGCCGACGTCGCAGCCGCGGCCGGCGTAGGCAAAGGAACGCTCTTCCGGGCCTTCGGCGACCGCGCCGGGCTGCTCCGCGCGCTGTACGAGGCACGGCTCGAACCGATCAGGGAGGCCGTCGAAGCCGGCCCGCCGCCCCTGGGGCCCGCCGCTCCACCGCGGCAGCGCGTACCCGCCCTGCTCGACGCCGTCCTGTGCTTCAAACTCGACAACCGGCGCCTCGCGCTGGCCCTGGAGGAGAGTGGGGGCAGTAGTCCTTACCAGGCTGAGCATTACGAGCGGTGGCACCGCCTGCTCCAGACCGTACTGGAGCAGATTCCCGGCCTGACCGACAGCGACTTCACCGCCCATGCCCTGCTCGCCGCCACCCGAGCCGATCTCGTCGAGCACCTGGCCGGGCATGAGCGCGTGCCGCGCGAAGAAATGCGGGCGCAATTGGCGAACTTCACCAGCAGAGTCCTGGGATCTGGCCCGGCACAGGGACCGACCGCCGGGAGCTGATCGGGCATTGGGCGGGCCCTTGACGGGCGACGGACCTCTCGCGAATATCCGCGCGCCTTCGAGGTATTGCATCGCGGGCCGAGGATCTTCTGCCAACGCCCACGAAGGACACAGGCCGGGGCAGCCGGTAGCCGGCAGTCGACACCCGGCACCCGGCATCTCTGGCGCGGAACTCGCGGCCAGGCGGGCGGACATCCGGCTGGACCGCCAAGCTGTGGGGCTGAGATGCCCGGCCGACCTCGACCTGTGAGGTGGATCGCCGCTGACGCGGAACGGACATTCGGCTGATCTGGCGGAGCCTCAGGTAGGGGTTCTACCCTCGTGGGGCGAACGCGCCGGACGAGCGAGTCGCGGGGTATCCCGGGGGCGGCAAGACGAGGGGGAGCGGTTCATGTCGAGGGCAGCATTTCGGTATCCGGAACTTCAGTCGCACGATCCGGACACTCTCGGGGGCTTTCGGCTGATGGCGAGGCTGGGCGAGGGCGGTATGGGGCAGGTGTTCCTTGCCCTTTCCCCCGGCGGGCAGCCGGCTGCTGTGAAGGTGATCCGCAACGAGTTCGTCAGGGACGCGGAGTTCGGGCATCGGTTCGCCCGTGAGGTGGGCGCCGCGCAGAAGGTACGCGGCGCCCACCTGGCACCGCTGCTGGACGCCGACCCCCGAGCCGAGCGGCCGTGGCTGGCCACGACGTACGTGGCCGGGCCGTCCCTGCGGGACCTGGTGGTCGACCACGGTCCGCTGCCGGTCAGTCAGGTGATGCTGCTGGCCTGGGGCATCGCCCACGCCCTCGCTGACATCCACGCGGCGAAGGTGGTGCACCGGGACCTCAAGCCTGGAAACATCATCCTGGACGAGAGCGGTCCGAAGGTCATCGACTTCGGCATCGTCAAATCCCTGACGCAGTCGGTGACTTACAGCAGTCACTCCACCCGCATCGGCACCCCGCTGTACATGTCGCCCGAGCAGGCCGCGGGTCGCGCCGTGGGTGCGGCGTCCGACGTCTTCGCCCTCGGCTCCACCCTGTACTTCCTCGCCACCGGCTGTGAGGCGTTCGCCGCGGAGAACGAGTGGGCCGTTGCCCACCGCATCGTCGCGGACACCCCGGACGTCTCCGCCCTCGCCTCGCCGCTACGCCAACTGGCCGCCGCCTGCCTGCACAAGGACCCCGACCAGCGGCCGACACCGCTACGTGTGCGGGAGTGGTGTGAGGAGGAGTTGGGTGACGCCCTCGGTCCGGGCACCTGGATGGGGATCACCGGTGCCCGTGCGGCAATCCAGGACCGCACCAGCGCTTTGCGTGCCCTCGCCCTCCCCAGTGTGGAGACGGTCGGCACCGCCTCCCGCGATCAGCCCGATTCCCCCCGTACCACAGCAGACAGCAAACCCGGCAAGACACTGAAGGCCCCGCCTGCCGCATCAGCGGTTCCCACTGCCGTTCCGGGCACTCAGAACCCACCGGAGCAGGCCCAGAAACGGACCGGGCCCGCCGCGGTGACCGGCGTCATCGCCACACACGTGACGGAGATCCTCCTGGCAGCGGGGGCGCTCGTCTGGGCGAGCTTCCTGCCGATCATGTCGGAGACCTGGAAGGTGAAGTCCTCCGGGGCCCAAGCGGCGCATGTGATCCTGACATTCAACTGGCACCATCCATGGGAACCAGTTCCCAGCGGCATCCCGGGAGTGACGACGGACTGGCTGCCGATATCGATCTGGATCATCGGCACAGCGGCCGGGCTCGCCTTGGCAGTCCTGTTCCTGCTGAGGTTGGCCGCCGACCATGACCTCAAAAAGTGCGGCCTGGCGGCAGGCATGATCTCTGCCGGCTGGATCACCCTCGTCACGCTCCTCGGCCTGTGGGTGCTCGCGATGACACTCGGCCTGGAAACCTCGGATGACGGCAACACGCCCGGATACACGATTCGCGCCGTGTACTTGCCTGGGGGATGGTTGCTGCTCCTGGCAAACGGCCTGATGGCCGACGCGCTCCGGCGCACACAGGAATACGTCGCGACGCGGGCAGTGGGCAGCGACTGACGCCAGGACTGGCCGGACCGTCTTCACGCTCTGCGAGCCTTGACGACCTGGACGCGATCACTGACCTGCATACTCAAACCCGCACCGCGTACTACCCAGCAGGTGGGCTGCCAGAGTCGGCACTCGCCTCCTCTGAAGCGCGCTCTCGGCGGCGGGAGGATTGGATGCGTGCCATCCGATCCGATGCCAAGACGGTGGTGTGCGCCAAGGAAGACGGCGAAATGGTGGGCACCTTGGCAATGGGCCCTCCATTGAAGGCCGACGTAAATGCCGCAACTGTCGGCCAGCTCCACCAAATTCACGTCCGCCCAAGCCGTTGGGGACGAGGCGTCGGTGGCCAACTGCGCGCTGCATTTGTTCAGTTTTTCCGAGATGGGTCACTGGCCATGGGGCTGCTCGAAGCGTGGGAGGGCAACGGTCGAGCTCAAGCCTTCTATGCCTGGCACGGATGGAAACCGGACGGGTACCAAAGGCCCGGCCCAGGAAACGCGAGCTCCGTTTGCATGTGTCTGAACTCGGTTCCCGCTCCTTGTCGCAGCGCGATGGTCCGGCAGCCTGCGTGCGTCTGCGGCTGGTGGCACGGTTCCTACCTGCACCCTGAGTTGACCTTCACCATCACAGGTACGCCTCTGACCTGAGGTTTCGTGGAAGGAGGTGCGCGTCAGCGCTCGCGATGCAGGAAGTCGCGGGCACCGCGCAGTGTGGTACGCAATGTGTGTTGCGTCCGAGTGCTGTCCAACCGGACGTTCAGCGCCCCCGGGGAATCGGAGTCGGCGCGGCGGCCGGCGGTCAGCATGGTGGCGTCCAATTCATCGCGTTCGGCGATCAGGACGCCGAGTTCATGGCGGCTGACTGCGTCTGTTCCCGCAAGGTGGCACACGCCTGTGTGATCGGAGGAGGCCAGCTCGAGAAGGGCTCGGGCGAGGTCGGTGACGTGGACGGGGCACCGAATGTCATCGGTGTACAGCACGCCCTTGCGTCGCCCGGTGGCCAGATCGTGGACGAGAGCCTCGTGCCCGGAGTCACCGTCGCCGATGATCAGCGAGGTGCGAGCGACGACGGCGGCCGGGGCGAGCTGGCGGATCGCAGTTTCGGCCGCAGCCTTCGCAGCCCCGTACGGTGTGATCGGATCCGGCGTGGCGGATTCGTCGTAGTGGACGTCGGCGCCGGAGAAGACGGCGTCACTGGACACATGCACCAGTCGGCATCCGTGCTGAGTGGCGGCCATCGCCAGGCAGATCGCGCCGTCGGCTGTGGTTGCCCAGTCGGCCTTGCGGTACGCCGCGTTGATGACAACGTCCGGCTCGGTCTTCCTGAGCGCCCGTGTGATCTCCTCTCCGCGGCGCAGGTCCATGGCCAGCCAGTGGATCCCGGGGATGTCGCCGGCACGGGTCGTGAAGGTCGCCGTCACCGTGTGCCCGCTCGCCGATGCCTGGTGAGCCAACTCGCGGCCCAGGAAGCCACTGCCACCTACGATCAGGATGTCCATGATCCGCCAGGTTAGGCCGCCGCGTTTCGTCACGCCATCCGGCCATCCGGCCATCCGGCCATCGGTCACTGAGCCCGGGTGCCCTCCCATGACCCGGCCGAAGTCGCAGCCGTCTCGAAGAACCACGCGTCGACCGCCGGCCCCAGGTCGATCGTGCTCACCGCCCCGGAGGCCGAGACACGAACGGGCACCGAGCGCCCGATGAGGCGTCCCCGACGGACACATTGCGGACACCAGCTGTCTGCGATCTGGTGCACTCTCCAGTTGCTGACGCATCCGCCGCGCTTCGGATGGAGGTCAGCCTGCGAGCCTCACGGCCCCTTGGCCACGCAGGCTTTCCCACTTCATTCGACGGAGAGACGCAAGCACTGTGTTCCAGTCCCTCGGAGGGGCTTCCCGGGCACCCCGGACGTGGCCCACGTTCCTTGCCCGTGCTCGCACTCGTTCCCCTCGGTCAAGGCGGCGTGTGGTTCGGGCAGGGGCCAGGCCAGGTGGCGGGAGAACCGGGGCGCGACGCTCGCCACCGGTGCGCACCCAAGCGCCGGGGCTTTGCCGAGAGACGCACTTCGACCTGGTCAGCTGCTATTGAGGTGCGATCGTGGTGAGCCAGCCGTCGACGGTGAGGACGTCCGCCCACTGCGGGAACAGTCGCTCGACGAGGACCCGGTGCACTTCTGGGTCGGTGTCCAGACAGGCGTCGGAGAGGACGGTGAGGCCGATGTCCAGGTCGTTCGCCTGGCACACGGTGGACAGCACCACAGCGCTGGTGGCGATGCCGGTGAGCACGAGGCTGTCGATACCGCGTGCCCTCATCACCACGTCGAGATCGCTGCCCGAGAACGCACTCGCCCGTCTCTTGGTGACCACCACGTCGCCCGGCCGGGGCGCGACCTCGGGGTGGATCTCGGTGCCGGGGGCGCCCTCGACGAAGAGGCCGGCCCGTGCGATGGCGGTGAGAGCCCTGTTGCGCGTGCCGACTTCCGGGAAGCCGGGACGTAACGCGATGACCACGTAGATGACGGGGATGTTCGCCACCCGGGCCCCATCGATCGCTCTGCGCAGGCGTGGCAGGTATCCGGAGCCGTCGTCGGCGATGTCCACGATGGCCTGTTGGACGTCCATCACGAGAAGGGCGCTGGTCATGTTGTCTCCAGGAACGAAGTCGGTTCGGCGTTGAAACGGGCCGGGTTCTCCAGGTTCGGATCCTGCGCGGCCTCGGGCACAGTGGTGTTGCGCCCGTCGGGCAGGACGAGACGGGCACGGGCGCTCGGCCGGGAGTTCGTGCGACGCCCTGATGAACGCCGCCGCCCGGCACGGCCTGGTGGAGAGCCTAGCCAACCCGGCACGCTGCCGGTCGCGCCCATCTGGCCCACCAACGAGGGCCGGGCCGCGATCAGTTCGGTACTCGGTTCAGTGAGCACGCACAGCTGCGTCAAGCCGAAAGGATCAGGCGGCGGCGGGCGGCTGCTCTTTGCGGGCCGCGTACTCAGGGGCCGGCGAGGATTGCGTGGCCGCCGATGCGGCGCCAGATGATGTGTGATGCGCCCGGGGACTATGTGCGGCCCGTAGGTCCAGGTGGCGCGGCCGTTGCCGTCCCAGGTGAGCTCGGAGACACGGGTGCGCACTGGACGCGCTTGATGCGGAGGCCGGTGCGAAGGTCCCGGTGCGCAGGTCGTCGGCGAAGGAGGTGATGGCCTGGTGGACGCCAAGACTGTGACCGCCGGGGAGGCAGCAAGCCCTGCCATCGCTCCAACGCGGCGCAGGAAGCGCTCCATACCGACCTGTCCGACGCCACGCATCGGCTACTCGCTCAGCTCAGCACGGCCCGCAGTTTGCGGGAGACGGAGGCGTTCACCCCGCACAGCGCTGCGCGATGTCGCGCAGGTACGCCTCGGTCCCTTGGAGGGGCCCCCAGCGTGGCTACGTGATGACCACGGCTTTGCGGGTGCTGCTGCCCAGAATTTGGCTCCAGGCGTCCCCGCGGGTCTTCCGCTGCATCAGCGCCGAGCAGCCCCTTGTCTGCGGCGCGCCAGCTGGCACGCACATGGGTCCACGGTAGGGAGTCGACCTCGTGCACGCGTGAATGCCGGAGTACAGCCCGAATTGCGATGAGTCCGGGGCCGGCTTCCTGACGGACGGGCATCCCGCGCTCGAGTTCCGCATTGGTCGGCAGCGATGGGCGGTCGAGCAGAAGTTCACTGCGTGCAGCTTCGATGAGCCACAGCAGAACTCCTTCCCTGAGTGCTTGCGCACACTCAGGGTCGATCTCGTCAGGGCCAAGCGGATTGACAAACTCGAAGCCAAGCTTGCCGTCCTCCAGGGGTTCGAAGTTGATCGTGAACCAGGCGAAGCCGCCCATGCAACGGGGAGCGACGTAGCGGACTTGGACGTCTCGGTGTGCTTCGGGCGGGAATCGCATGACATGCCTTGCACACGCTGGCACGCCTCTTCCACACGGGGAACATGCTGCGCAGTCACCCACCGCTCCGGCTACGCCGCTGCTGGGTCCGGAACTGGCTTCGTTCACTTTCAGCAGCAGCGTTTTGTCCACCGGTTCGGGAGGTGAGGGAGTGGCCGAGCCTCCGCAGATGTTCATGAGTTTTGAAGTCCCCGGGGTTCTTGCCGAGCATCGGGATGTTCCTGGTGAATGGTCCTGGTCATGCTTCAGAGGCTGCCCACGGGGGCGGACCAGCCAAGCTCATGACCCGTTCATTCAAGGAGTGCGAACGACGTCCGCTTTTGCCACTTCGTGCCGTCATGCACCATGAGGTCAACTGACCCGCAGGTCAAAGGCGTGATGACTGCCGATCACCTCAGTGAGAGCCGAGCAGACACGCGCATCTATTCGGCTCTCGTCGAGGAACGGGAAAAGCACCGTGACATGTGCGGGAACCCCTGCTCGGGCGGACGGATCGAACCGTGCGCGCAACGCGCGGGCCGCCGGCTCCGCGTCCGGAATCCTGACGATGAGTGCCGTCTGGCCTGTCTGGAACCTATACGTGCTCTCGTCTGCCATGACACGGCATGTTGCCATCTCAGAAGCCGGCGACGGTACTCGTTATGCGGCCATGACCATGTGCGATCCGCCGCACAGGGCAAGTGGGGAAGCCGACGGCGCCGGAACGCGATTGCCGTCATTTCCCGTGTACATCCAGAGGGCGGACGATCACCAAACGCCGACGGAACCCATGAGCAGACGCTGCCGGTTGAAGTGAACGAAGCCAGCTCGGCCTTGCGTTCGTAGGGGCGGTGCAGACGTCGGCAGCAGGCCAGCCACGAGACGGTTCTTTCGATCACCAGCGGTGGCGGCCAAGCCGCTGAGAGGGCTGGATGATGCCGCGCGTGCGATGTGATGAGGGATACCGCTGCTCAGCGGGCTGGGGTCAGTGCCTCGGCGCGCACTGGGAGTTGTCCAGGCCGGTACCACACGGTGTGGTCACCCCCTGCGCTGCACGTCGTGCATCACGGCGCTTCGACCCTCAAGGCATGAGGGTGTTCCCACTGCGATGCTGCGTTCTTGTCAGGTTCTTGACGCTGTCACGCAGCCACACGCTGTCGCCTTGTTCTATAAAAGCTATAACAGGGCGACGGTGTGGGAGTGGGAGTGGAACCTGGCGGCGTTCGTCGACCTGACGATGCTTGGTGGGGCATGGGCGACGTGACATGGGGACCAGCGGGTGTCCCCGCTCCTGCTGCCCATCCTGCCCATCCTGCCCATCCTGGCTGGGCTCGGCTGGGCTGGGCCTGGTCGTGGTCATCGGCGTCACGGTCCGTACCGGACAAGGCGGCAGCCGACTGCCTGCGCAGGCAGACGCGGCACCGCAGACGCTCACCCCTCGCCACAAAGACTCCCTCTCCCGTTCGTTCTCTCACTTGCGTCGCTCACCATCACCTCAACTCACCTGGAGACCACATGCGTTCACGCACCCATCGACGCAGCAGAATGCTCGCTGTGCTCACGGCGGCGGCCGCCATCGCCACAGCCTGGCCGGTGTCAGGCACGGCCGAAGCGTCCACGGCGGCTCACCGAGCCGCCCTCGTGCCCGCCGTGGACCGTGAGGTCCGCTTCGCCGCGGACGGCATCACCGCCTACGGCACGGTGCACATACCCGCCCACCGTGCGGGCCGCAGAATGGCCGCGGCTCTGCTGCTGCCCGGCAGCGGCCCGACCGACCGCAACGGCGACGAGCCGCCTGGTTTCACCCCGCACACCCTGGCCCTCGTCTCGGACGTCCTCGACGGTGACGGCGTTATGAGCCTGCGGTTCGACAAGTACGGCACCGGACGGACAGGGCTGGGCGGACGGCGCAGCGCTCCCGACATGGCCGCCTACACCCGCCAAGCCGCGGCCGCATACAGCACCCTGCGTGCCCAGCCGGAAGCCGACCCGCAGGCGCTGCTCGTGGTCGGACACAGCGAGGGCGGGCTGCAAGCCCTGCTCGTCGACCGCGCCGTGACGGCGAAGCCCGCCGGGCTCGCGCTCATCGCCCCGCAGGACATGCGGCTGCTGGACATGGTCGACCGCCAGCTGGCGGACCAACTCGACCTGGCGGTCGCCGCAGGGCAACTCACCGCGCAGCAGGCGCGGCGGAACAAGGACGGGGTGGCCAGGGCCATCGCAGACTTCCGCGCCAAGCGCCCGGTGGACACCTCGGGGCTGCTGCCCTCCCTCGCCACCCTCCTCAAGGGCATGTTCGGCCCGGTCAACGCGCGCTTCGTCCGCAGCGACGACGCCATCTACCCGCCGTCCGTCGCCCGAGGCATCGCGCACGGTACGCGTACGCTCGTCACCTGCGGCACGGCCGACACCAATGTGCCCTGCCGGACCACGCCGCCGCTGCTGTCGGCCCTTGCTGCCGCCCGGACCACGGGCCCCGGGCTGCGGGTCCTGCCCGGACTCGACCATCTGCTCCACCCCGCCGGCACCCCGGCCGACGACCGGGTGATCGCCCCGGCCGCGCAGCGGGCCCTGCACGAGTTCGTCCGGCCCTGGCGGCAGGTCACGACCGCCGCGCTGAACTCCTATGGGCGGGCGGGGTGACGGACCTCGGCCTCCAGGGGCGGCACGCGCGCGGGGCACTGCGGGGTGCCCTGCGTGTCCGCGAGGGCGCCGCCGCGGTTCAGTTCGTGAGGCGCCCGGGAACCACCAGTCCGGTCTCGTAGGCGGCGATCACGGCCTGGACCCGGTCGCGGAGCCCCAGCTTGGTGAGCACATTGCTGACATGTGTCTTCACGGTGTGCTCGCTCACGACCAGCGCCGTGGCGATCTCGGCGTTGGACAGGCCGGCGCCGAGCAGCCGCATCGTCTCGCGCTCGCGGGCGGTGAGGACGTCCAGGCGTTCGCTTCGCGGCGGCGGTACGGCGGCGCCGGAGGTGAAGGCGGCAATCAGGGTGCGGGTGACGGAGGGGGCGAGGAGGGAGTCGCCCGCGGCGACCGCGCGGACCGCGTGGACGAGGTCGTCCCGCCGTACGTCCTTGAGCAGGAAGCCGCTTGCGCCCGCGCGCAGGGCGTCGAAGAGGTAGTCGTCCTGCCCCCAGGTGGTCAGCATGATCACCCGGCAGTCCGTTTCGCCGCAGATGATCCGGGCCGCGTCGATGCCGTCCATGCCCGGCATCCGGATGTCGAGCAGGACGACGTCGGGGTGGTGTGCGCGGGCGGCGCCGACCGCCTCGAACCCGTCTCCGCTCTCCGCGACGACCTCGATGTCGGGCTGCGCTGCCAGGATCATGGCGAATCCGGCGCGTACGAGCTCCTGGTCGTCTGCCACCACCACGCGGATCGTCACGTCACCACCCTCGATTCCGGCGCGGCCAGGGGCAGCCGCGCCCTCACTTCGAATCCCGGGAGGCGGTCCTCCCGGGGGCCTGCCGTCGCGGTCCCGCCGCAGGCGGCGGCGCGCTCGCGGAGGCCGATCAGCCCGTTCCCGCCGGACGGGAGGTCTTTCCCCGCGCCGCGGCCGTCGTCGACGACGCGTACTTCCAGCCGGTCGTCATGCCAGCGCAGCCGCACCTCGGCGTGACTGGCGCCGGCGTGCTTGACGATGTTGGTTAGTGCTTCTTGCACGATGCGGTACGTCGCGCCACCGCAGTCGGCGGGCACCGGGCGTGGCTTGCCCTCGACTGTGCTGGACACCTTCAGGCCGGCCCCTGCGACCTGGCGGACGAGTGCGGGCAGGTCGTGGATGGTCGGCTGCGGGGTGCGCGGATCGTTCTCGTCCTTGAGGACGGCCAGCATCCGGCGCAACTGGTCCAGGGCGTCGCGGCCGGTGCCGGCGATTGCGCCGAACGCGGCCGCGGCGCGGGTGGGGTCCGTGTCCAGGACCACCGGCCCGGCCTCGGCCTGGACGACCATCAGGCTGATCGAATGGGCCAGTACGTCGTGCATGTCCCGGGCGATCCGGGCGCGTTCGCGTTCGGCGGCGCGTTCCTCGTCCACCTGACGCTCGCGTTCGAGGCGGGCGGCGCGTTCGGTCAGAGCGGCCGCCTCGGCGCGGGAGCCGGCGGAGGCGCGGCCGAGGGCGTACGCGGCGACGTACAGGACGACGCCGCGTGTCGCGGTGTTCGGCGAGCCGACCGAGGCGAGGCCGCCCGCGCAGATCGCCAGGAACACCGGTATCCGTACCCGGGGTGGCGAGACGGACGCCATCCCGTGCAACGCGATGAGAGGTCCGTACCAGAGCGGCTGCGGAGCGAGCGGGGTGGCGAGGTCGTAGAGGCTGGAGAACGTGGCGCAGACCAGCAGGACCGGCGCGGGCGCGCGCCGCTGCACCGCCAGGGGAAGCGATGCCCCGACCGCTACCACGTACCCCCACCAGTGCCAGGGGCGTCCGCTGTCGCTGTGCACGAACAGCAGGGGCGCCATCTGGGCGACGGCGGTGACGACGGCGAGCGTGACCCCGGACCAGGGCGAATCCGCCAGGCGGCGGAGCGAAGGGGATATGGGCAGCGCGGGCATAGGGGATGGATTCTTCCACGGGGGGTGTTCGACGGCCTGTCAGCTGTGCGCGGTGGCAGGAGGGGTGCCGCGACGGGGGAACGGCGCGAGTCCGGCGCACAGCAACAGGCCCACCGCCGGCAGCGCGTCCAGTCCCAGGAGGGAGACCAGCACGGCGAGCACCACCGCCGCTGCCCGCCATACGGGAACGGCCCGGGCCAGCGCGAGTTGGCAGAACAGGACGACCAGGCCGAGGTAGAGCAACACGGGTCCCACGGCGTAGACGAGGGGGTTCACCCCGGGGACGCTCTGGACGGCGGCGAACATTGTCCGCATGGCCTCGTGGTCCGCGGCGAGCGCTCCGACGACGATGTCGACGGAGATCTGGACCATGGAGCAGACGGCGCCGACGAGGCCGACGACGGTCGTCGCCGTGGCGAACAGGCCGCGGCCGGCCAGCCGGCGCAGCTCCAGGAACACCGGCACGAAAAGGATCAACGAGGCGAGGAACGCGAGGTGACCGGACGTCCAGGCCGGGCCCGGACCGCGTTCGCCGTCCAGGCCGTCCAGGACGCGGAAGCCCGCGTAGACGGTGACCAGGAGTGGGGCGGTGGTGAAGGCGATGGTTTTGTTCATGGCGTGGATCCTCGCCGCGGCAGCCCGCCCCGGGCATCGCCGACGTGACCGATCTCCTCCTTCCCCCGTAGGAGGGAGGAGGAGCTGTCGGCCTGGAAGGAGGCCGAGGAGGGACTCCTCAAGCCAGCTCCCCGGCTTCGGCCTGCTCCCGCAAGGACTTTGCCGTCCGACACGACGGCCGGGAGCCCGGGGCGTCACCGCGGTGCTTCAAGAACGATGCGTGCTCTGCGAGCGGCACAACCGACGTCGGTAACCCGCCGTACAGCCCATCGTGCCGGGTGCACTGCCGGCGCAGACACCGTCAGCGAGCTTTCATCCTCGTCCTGGTGGCCGGGCGGGCCGCCGTACTGGCAGGAGGGCAGGAGGGCAGGACCGGCCTGCCCTCCTGCCGCTGCTTCTGGCCCTGCAGTGCTTGATGCGTTCCGGATGTCCGAGATCAAGAATTTGAAACCGTAACAAGCGGCACGTGATGTCTGTAGGCTTCTGCCGCTCATCAGCACTCTTGAGGGGGGACCTCACCATGCGTACCCGTACCCGTACCCGTACCCGTACCGCGGCCCTCGCCACCGCTCTCGCGGCCGGAATGCTCGCCGCGCTGACCGTGAGCCCCGCCCAGGCTTCCGAGTACTCCTCCGCCCTGAAGGTCCGCGGAGTTCAGTACGACGCACCGGGCCGGGATTCCAACAGCTGCCGCACCGGAAACACCCGGGACGAGTACCTGACCGTCAAGAACTACTCGCGTACGGCGACCGTCAACCTTCGCGGTTACGTCGTCAAGGACGCCACGGGCAACCGGTTCACGTTCACCGCGAACCACTATCTGCAGCCCGGCGACTACGTCAGGCTCCGTGGCGGCGACGGCACCGACTCCGACAGCGCCAATGTCGTCTACCGCGACAACTGCAACTTCATGTGGAACAACGACCGCGACACCATCTACCTCTACAAGCCCGGCGGCAGCCGCGCCGACATCCACTCCTACACCAGGAACGGAAACGACCGCGACGGCAACGGATACATCACCTTCCACTGAGCAAGCGCGCTGTCCCCATCGCCGAGTGCAACGGGGCCGGCTCGTGTTGCCCCTCGGATGCGTGCACACCCGCGCCACTCTTCTGGATCCTGGGGAAAACAGCGATCCGGCGGATGCAGCGTTCGGCGACGAGCACACACTGGGATCGGTGGGATGACGAACCGGGTCCGGCAGCTTCACGTGCCGGACCCGGCAAGTTCACATTCCGGACCCGGCAGTATCAGCCATTCATGGCTGCCCAGAACTCCTCGAAGGACATCTGGCGGTCGCCGTTGGTGTCGAGCGAGTCGATCAGCTCCTGGGCCTGCGACTCGGTGATCTCCGAGCCCTCCAACTCCGCCACGACCTTTCGGTATTCGTCCGCGGTGACCTGGCCGTCCCCATCGACGTCGTAGCGCTCGAAGACCTTCCGCGCCGCCGCCTTCACGATGTCTGCCATGTGCTCCGTCCTTCTGTGATCTTCGCTGACGGGCCCAGGTTAACCGTCCGCCCAGAGCAACGCGGGCGCGCCCAACCTGCCCAGCTGTTGCGGGCCGTGCCGCGGCAGAGGGGGCCTCAGCGGGCTGTGACCGTCACCGTCACCGTCACCGTCACCGACACCCGTCATCTGTGGCAAGGCGACCGCCCGGGCTTGGGGTTGGCTGCGTCCGCGGCTGACCAAGCGGTGGCCTGGATCGACCACGAGGGGCTGCTGAGCGTGGGTAGAGGGTGATTTCCGGCCACGGGCGGTGCGGTGGCAGGCCGGGCACACGGTGGCAGGCCGGGCACAGCGGGCGTGGGCGAGGGCTTGTTCCTGGGATGTCGTTGTGAGGCGGCGGCTTGGCGGGCGCTGGTGGAGAGGTGCCGGCAGGTGATGTGCCAGACGTGGTGCGCATGAGCCGGGCACAGGTGTAGCAGGGCCGGGGCGGCGGGTAGGTTGTCCAGGTCGGCGCGATGGGACACGGCGATCGGGACGGCCAGCAGGATTGTGAGCAGCAGTTGCTGGCGCAGTGGGACGACGAGGCCGGCCGCCGCGAGCAGCCGCGCCAGGGTCGGCGGGCTGAGGCCGCTGTCGTGTCCTTGTAAGGTCGTGGTGGGTCAACGTTCTGGCGTGTCTGCACGGGCTCTGAAGCACGGGAGGGGGACAGATGCTCATGTCGTTGTTTGTGCTGTTGGTGGGCTTGGGCGTGCTGGTCGCGATTGTGGTTGTTGTCGTTGTGGCGGTGAGTAAGCGGGGTAGGGGCGCGCAGTCGCAGGTCGCTCCCGGGGGGTGGGGCGCGGGTCCGGGTATGCCGACTCAGATGCCGTATCCGCCCGGCCAGCAGCCTGGCCAGGGGTTTCCGCCGGTGCAGTATCCGGGCGCGCAGGCGTATCCGCCGGTTGCTCCTCCCGGGCAGCCACCGCAGAACCCTGGACCGTATGGCGCCCAACCGCCACAACAGCCGCCTTATCAGGGGCAGTGACACCCGAAGATCGCCGTGACCGGCCGCGGAGTCTCCGCGGCCGGTCGACGTGTTTGAGGGGCGTGCAGTCATGCGCGTTGAGCGGTGAGTGGGAGCAGTGCTCGGGACCTGTGGGTCAGGTCGGTGAGGGCGTACTTTCCCGGGTGATTGGTCGATAGGTCACTGGCCAAGAGCGGTGTTCGCAGCACCGGTTGGGAAGGCGCCTCGGTACTCGGTGTGGTGAACGACGACGTCACCACCGCCAACGGCTCTTCCTCGATCGACGAGATCGTCCGGGAGAGCGCGCGGCGGATGCGCGCGATGTGCGCTCCGGCCCTGGCTGTCGGTGACGGCGCGTTCGGCTTCTGGATGGCCCTGGCCGGGGTGTTCCCGAGGTCCGGCGTCTCAGGTGCTGGTTCACAAGATCGCGAATGTCAGGGCGCCTCTTCGGAGTCCGCGTGGCTCGGGGCCGAGAAGGCCCTGCATGGGATCCGTAACGCCGAGGACGGCGACCACTGCTCAAGGCGGTTGCGGTGTTCGAGAAGGCGTATGGCGCGAGGTCTCCCGAGGCTGCCAGGAAGGTCAGCGACGACGTGTGCGAGCTGCCGGCGTTCTGCGCCCCCCCGCCGAGCACTGGATCCGCCTGCCCGCCCCGAACCCGATCGAGTCGACGTTGGCCACGGTCTGTCCACGAACCAAGGTATCCAAAGGCGCTAGCAGCGCAGCCGATGCCCTTGCGGCGGTCCTCACGCTTGTCGAGGCCGGCCAGGCTCGCCGGCGGGCCGTGAACGCACCTGACCTCGTCGCCCTGGTCAGGCCAACGGGGCGGTGGTGCGACAAAGGTCGTGGTCACGACGGTCTCTCCAGCGGTCATGAGAGACATCCTGCTGCCACGCCCGTTGCGTTCCGTCAGCCTGTGCGCCTGGTTCAGTCCACCCGCCCGGGGGAGGCCGGCTCGTGGGGCTCAGCCCTGGGACGGCGCCCCTCTCAGACGCCGAGATGAAGTACTCAGCACATCCGGCCGAGCATCACGGGACCTGGCAACCACTGTGGTGGCGGCCAGTGGATACCGAGTCACGCCGCGAGCGGGAGCAGCTGCACCGGACACCGCTGGCACGATCGGTCCACCGGCGAACGCGCCACCTGTCGCCCGCGCTCGGTGCGTTCGTCGCACGCCCGGCGCAGCCCGTCGCTGAACCGCCTGATCGGCGTCGGGTTCTGGAAGACGGTGTCGCTTTCCTGGCACGTGCGCCTGCGCCTGCGTAGGTCAGCAGCTGGGGACCCGGCCGCCCCTGCCCAGAGCGCGCAGGGTGTGCACCGCCTCGCGGAGGGTGGTGACGGGGATCAGCCGCAGTCCGGCCGGGGCGGGCTGGACCTGCTCGCACTCCGCCTTCGGAACCAGGAAAACACTCGCCCCATCGCGCTTGGCCGCCTGGGCCTTGAGTGCGGCTCCGCCGACCGCGCCGACCTTCCCGTCGGCGTCCATCGTCCCCGTCCCGGCGATGGTGCGTCCTCCGGTGAGATCGCCGCCTGTGCCGTCGCTGGCCAGTTTGTCGACGATGCCGAGCGAAAACATCAGACCGGCGCTCGGGCCGCCCACATCGTCGAGCGCCAGCTTGACCTTCACCTGTCGCGGGTCCTGTTTGAGCAGCCGGAGCGCGGCGGACGTGGCAGCGTGTTGCGAGGACTTCATTTCGGCGGCGTTGTGCCGCGCGACTTCCTCGTCGGATGCGCCGGACGGGAACACTGCGTCCTTCGGCATAACGGCGCGGTCCTTACGGAACCAACCATCGACCAACTCGCCCAGGCGCATGGTGACATGCGGTCCGGTGGCCCGGATCGCCGCCATCCGCAGTTGCCCGCTGGTTTTGCGCACCGGAGCGCCGCTGATGGAGATGACTTCGGTGCCGTGGTAGAGACCGAGGACGTTCGTGGTCTGTCCGGGCCGTGCGATGGAGTACGGAAGCGGTGCGAACGCCGCGACGGCAAGCAGCACAGCCACAAGCCCGGTGCACAGGGCAAGGACGCGGAAGCGTGCGGGAGTGGTGGGGCGAACCGGAGTTGCTTCGGGGGAAGAGCGAGTCGTCACCCGGTCAATCTAGGACGACGCTCCACGGCGGCTGCCGCCGGCCTCCAGAGAGAGGGCTTTGCCCCTGATTGCTGTGCCTTGGGCCGGCCATGTCGCCCCGACTGGACCGACCGACTGGACCGGCCGGCCGGGACCCAACCGCGCTCGCCGCTCAGCGATGCACGTCGTGGTGGGCGCCGAGGGCGTTGTTCATGACCGCAAGGATCCGGATGGCGGTGCGCAGGCCGTCGGGTTGCTGCTGGTTGAGCGGCCCACGGCGGGCGTTGATGACGGAGAGTGGTTTCACGAGCCTCCCAGGCCTGATCACTGCCGCTGGTGGGGCTCCACCCCTTCAAGGAAGGGCCCCACCAGAACCGCAGTGGTGTGACGTCAGACCGCCGCGTAGGTGCCTCGTCCCGGACGGGTCACGCCGTTTTGCTGCTTCGCGACACGGTCGAGGGTGTTGCGGACGGATTCGATCTGTCCTGGCGTGGCCTCCCGCCCCAGGGCCGCGTTGATTTCATGGGCACGCATCGGCACGCTGGACTTCTTGAGCACAGCCAGCGCCGCATCGATGAGCCTTTCCGTGCTCTTTTCCGCTGACCGAGTGGTGGCAGCCCGTTTCGAAGCCGCTTTCTTCGCCTTCGACTTAACGGGTGCGACAGCCTTCTTCGCTGCCGCCTTCTTCGTGGTGCGCTTTTTGGCGGAGCTGGACCGGGCGGCAGAAGGAGCCGCCGTACGTGGCTGCGGCACGGCAGATGCTGTCCGTCCCGGCTCACCGGCCGACTCAGGTGCGACGGCGGTGTCGGTTCCGGGGGAGTCCTGGCCGGAGCCAACTGCCGGCTCGATGGGAGCCCGCTCACCGGATGCTGAATCCGGTGAGGCGGTGAGGGGCGCAGACTGTTTGCTGGCGGTGGCGGTGGCGGTGGCGGTGGCGGTCAGGACACGCAGATGCTCCAGAGCGTTGCGGGCGGCAGTAACGCGTTGCACCACGTCGTCGAGTTGGCCTCGCAGTTGTCTTTCCTGCTCTTCAAGCTCCGGCAGTGCATGTTCGAGGTTCTCGATTGTCTGAAGGAGTACGGAGTCAGGCATGAGCTTTCCTCACCTTCGCTGCGATCAACGTGATCGCAGTCACCGTACCCTTCCATCAACCAATACAGAGCTGGATGCGCAGGTGGATATCGGCGGGTGGTGGAGCGAACCGTGGCGTGGCTGAACGGCTTCCGCCGGCCGCACCTCCGCTGCGAGCGGAGAACCGATCACTTTCTGACGTTCGTTGGCATCGCCGCAGCCCTCATCCGCTCCCGCCGGTGCCGGACCAGAAAGCCCTCGGTCGGTGCCCCGTCCTCTTCGGCGACCGCCCGGCGGCGGGCGGTGACGAAGTCCCGCACCGTGGTGTACGGAAGCGTGACCCCGCACTCCGCCTCCAGCCGCGCACCGATCCGCTCGGCCGTGTGCGGCTGCTTGCGCGGAGCGTTCAGATCCGCCCGCAGTCACTCGTCGACGGTCTTCTTGTACGGTTCCATCCGCGGCGAGGTCCGCACCGGCCGCTTGCGCGGCTTTGGCACCGGCGGGACCGGCTCTGGGGCCTGCTGTCGTTCGGCCACTGGCTTCTCGACGAGGGGAAGCGTCGAAGACGCTGGCTGCCCCTGAGGCTTCCGGCTGCTGCGAGGCTGCGAGTTGTCGACACTGCCCACTCCCGGGCCGGTCGGCTAGCTCGGGCGGATTGCGGCCTCGATGTGGGCGAGTTGGGCGGCGAGGATCTCTTCGAACGCGGCGCGGCGGTCCGCCCCGAGGGGGCGGACGTCGCGGGCGAAGTGGGCCAGGGCCGGGAAGCGTTCGGGGTCGGCGCCGAGTACCGCGACGCGAAACAGCTCCATGCCCTGTTCGTGCTCTCCGGGGGTGACGGTGCTGACCCCGGCCTCGGAGGCGATCAACGCGGCGATGAGGACCGCGATCCGGTGGTAGCGCACCGGGATCTCCTCGTCGGGCAGTCCCGACGCGCGCAGAGCCTGCAGCACCTCTTCCATGACCAGCCGGGAACCGGTGCCGCTTGACGCGTAGCGTCCCCAGACCGCGGCGAGCTGGGGCTGCTGGCCGAAGGCCTCTCTCAGGCGCAGGGCCAGGGCCGTGATGCGCTGCTTCCAGTCACCCTCGGGGCGATAGCCGTCCATGGCGGCCAGGAGGATCCGGTCGGCGACCGCGCGCAGCAGTTCGGTCTTGCTGCGGAAGTGCCGGTAGAGGCTGGAGGAATCGGTCCCGAGTACCGCGGCGAGTTTGCGCACGCTGAACGACTCGGCGTCGCTCGTGCGCAGCAACTCCGCCGCCGCCTCCAGGATCTCCTCGGTCGACCAGCGCCTTCGGCCCGCCATCTCACCCCTCTCGCCGGGGCTCAGTCTAACCTATGCACTTGGTGTTGCACGCACCGCGTGCATAATGAGGGCATGAGAGTGCCGAGCGGCCCGGAAGCTGGCGGGCCGGCGTGCCACTCGTGCCCTGGTTACCCGGGTCAGGCGGCCGGCGTGCAGCTCACCCCGGGGAATACGAAAGGACGCATGTCGTGAGGAACCCGCTGGATCACGCGGAGCTGAACGCCGCCATGGAAAACGTCCATCGCGCCGGGATACCGGGCCTGTTCGCCGAAGTGCGTGACGGCGACCAGGTCTGGCGCGGCGCCGCCGGGGTCGCCGATGTCGCCACCGGTCGCCCCGTCACCGCCGACATGCGGCACCGCGTCGGCAGCGTCACCAAGACCTTCACCACCGCCGCGGTTCTGCAGCTGGTCGAGATCGGTCAGATCGGTCTCGACATGCCGATCGGCCGGTACCTTCCCCGGCTGGTTCCCGGGGAACGCGGTGACGCGATCACGGTCCGGATGTTGATGAACCACACCAGCGGCTTCCCCGAGTACCTCCCGTATGCCTACGCCTCCCTCAAGGCGTACCCCGTCATCGCGGATACCCGACCCCAGAGCCTGGACGACCACCGTTTCACGCGGTTCGACCCCACCGAACTGATCGAGATGGGGGTCACCGCACCTGCCGTCCGCGCCCCGGGCGATACGCCGGGGGTGTACTCCAACACCAACTACCTGCTCCTCGGCCAACTCCTGGAAGAGGTGACCGGCACCACGGCCGAGCAGTACATCACCCAGAACGTCATCGAACCTGCCGGGCTCCGGGATACGGGATTCCCCGCCGGACTGTACGTCGACGGGCCGCACTCGCAGATCTACGAGGCATGGTTCGGCATGATCGACCCGCCGCGCGACTACAGCGTCTACGACATGTCATGGGTGGGGCCGACGGCCTCGCTGATATCAACCGTCACGGACCTCAACCGCTTCTTCGCCATGCTGCTTGCCGGCGAGATCGTCAGCCCGTGGTCGCTGGCGCAGATGCAACGCACCGTCCCCGTCATTTCCCAAGAGGGAAAAACGATCGACTACGGCCTCGGTCTGCACCCGATGGAGGCTCCCGGTCAGAGCACCTTCTGGGGCCACGGCGGCACGGTCTGGGGTGCTGGAGCGCTGGCCATGACCAGTGCCGACGGCAAGCGGCAGATGTCCGTCGCGGTGAACCTGCAGAGGTGGAACGGACTCGACTCCTCGGGCAGGCCGCAGCCCCATCCCATCGACGACGCGCTTGCGGCTCTCTACCGTGTGGCGATGTACGCCTGACCGGGCCGGAGAGAGTCGCTTTCACCAAGCCGGCAAGTATGCCGAGACGGGAGAGTCGAGAGGGCAGCAGGAATGACCGCAGCACGTTCGGCACGGCGACGCCGCACGCGAGTTCCGACCGCGCTGCGCCATTCCTCCCTCGGGAGCTTCAGTGCCCGGGCATCGTCGAACGCGTCGACGCCCCAGGCCGTCGCGGCGTCGTCCGCCGAGGCGCACCGACTGGTGGCCACGGCGCGCGGTCGGTAGCCGGACAGGGCCTGCAAGGCGCCTGATGTGCGGCCTGGTATCTGGCGAATACCGGTTCTACGGCCATTGGGCCGGCCCGGCGAGGCAGACAAGAAGGCATTTCGAAGAGCCCTGGTATCACCGGAGGCACCGATGGGAACGACCGTCGACGAGTCGGCGCACTGGCACACAGCGCAGGAACGGGCGGTCTTCGTGCGCGACATCCTCGACCGCATCGGTGACAAGTGGTCGGTCATCGTCATCTGCCGCCTCGGGAAGGGATCCCATCGTTTCAACGAGCTGCGCTGGGCCAGTGGTGGAATCACCCAGCGCATGCTCAGTGCCACGCTGCGCGCTCTGGAACGCGGCGGCATCGTCACGCGCACGGTCCACCCCACCGTGCCGCCCCGCGTCGAGTGCGCCCTCACCGAGACCGGCCGCACCCTGCTCGACGTCGTGAAGGTCCTCGCCCGCTGGGTCGACCAGTACGTGGACCTGATCCGTGCCGTCCGCGCGGACTGCGACCGGCCTGTTCCCGCACAGTGCCGTGACCGTCACTCCGCAGCGCAGGTCCACGCCGTGGGCCCGCGGCATACCGGCCGCGAGCTTCGCCAGTGTGCCGCCGAGTGCTCCCACCAGCGGTGCGGTGCCACGTTCCGCGACCGTGACCTCGATGCCCCGCTCCCGGCAGGCCGAGGCGATCTCCGAGCCGGTGAAGCCTGCGCCGATGACCAGCACCCGGCGCGGCCCGGCGGCCAGCCGCTCGGCGGGTGTCAGGTTTGGCATGCCCATCGCGGCCCAGCCTGGAGTCAGCCGATCGCGAGCTGTCCGCCGCGCGCCTCAAGAACCGCGCCGGTGATGTAGCTGGCGCGGGAGGAAGCAAGGAACACAACCGCTTCCGCGATTTCTTCAGGGTCTGCGACCCGCCCCAGTACGGTGGTTCGCCCGATCACCTGGAGGGTTTCATCTCCCATCTCCTCCGTCCCGGAGGTATAGACGGGG
Source organism: Streptomyces sp. NPDC048506 (assembly GCF_040651315.1). Taxonomy (NCBI): domain Bacteria; kingdom Bacillati; phylum Actinomycetota; class Actinomycetes; order Kitasatosporales; family Streptomycetaceae; genus Streptomyces; species Streptomyces sp. NPDC048506. Next base: position 2,626 of record NZ_JBEZIX010000060.1, on the reverse strand, counting down.
CCCGGGGCCACGGCGTTCACGCGGACGCCCTGGGCGCCGAACTCGTCAGCCCATACTCGTGTGAGCAGTTCGAGTGCAGCTTTGGAGGCCCCGTAAGCGCCCGCTTCCCGCACCGGCGTGGTAGCCGCCGCTGTGCTCACACTCACGATGGCGCCACGCCCCCGGGCAGCCATTCCCGGGGCGAGGGCACCGACCAGGAGCATCGGCGCGCGTGAGTTGACGGCCATCTGGGCGTCGAACATCTCGGCGGTGGTGTCCGGCGTACTGGCGAACCAGTAGATACCGGCGTTGTTGATCAGAATGTCCACCTCACCTGCTTCAGCGGCAAGACGCAGGACATCTTCAGAGCTGCTCAGATCCGCAGCAACGAACCGGGCCTTCCCGCCTGCGGCAGCGATCTCTTTGACGGTCTCAGCACCTCGCTGCTCGTCCCGCCCGTGGACGATGACCGAGGCCCCCAACGCTGCCAGGCGAAGGGCAACGGCCCGGCCGATGCCAGCGGTGGCGCCGGTGACAAGAGCGGTGGATCCGTCCAGTTCTGCAGTCATGGAAAGCTCCTCCAAGCCGAGAGGAACGACATGCTGTCCGTTGTTCCTCGTGCAACTGATGATCCTGATGGTTCATTCCAGGGCGGGGACGGACCCACGCCGAGCCGATCGTTGATCATGGTCCAGCCCGGGCCGGGGCCCACGTGGTCTTGGGAGGCCAGTGAGCTCGCCTTCGCTGATCACCTCCGCGGGCGACTGGAGCGCGCGGCACTGCTCGTGGAGATCGGCGGGTGCGCTGCGTCCGGACTGGTGACGACGAATGACTGGTCGAGCACATCGGTGAGGCCACTGTGGCGCCGTTCAACAACCGGCTGGACCGCGGTGTCCGTCTCACCCTGTTCCCGGCCCAGTCGTAGGGTGCGTCAGTCCTCGCAGCCATCGCCGTCCTCGCTCTGCTCGGGCGCGTCCGAGTTACGAAAGCGCCGCAGAACGCCGGCCGCGGGAGTGGGGAGGGGGAGGCACGGCCCCGCGCTGTCCGGCCTGCCAGTGCCCCGGCCCTGACGGCGGCGCAGACTTCCGGGTCCCCGACCGGCGAGCGTGACGGCCCCGCTCGGGCGCCTGGCCACCTTCACCGCACCCACTCGTACTCGTCGTCCGCATCCCATCCGGCGTCGCGGTCACCGTCGAGCAGACCGTTGATCTAGCCTGATCTCGTCCTCAGTGAGGACGTCGCGCACATCGTCCATGGCCATCATGATGCCGACCTGACCCCTGGCCTTCATCCGGCCTGGCTGAAGCCCGCCGCGGCCGGGTCCTGATCACGCAGCTGCGTGAAATCCACATCCAGCTTCGGGTCGCACGCCGCCAGCCGGATGCCGAGCTCGTGCGTGGAGTACTCGCCGAACCGCTGGTGGTGCTCGGTCAGGTACGGGGAGACCTGGGCCAGGTCCTCCGGGGTGACCTCCCAGCCCTCCTCCGCGTGGCACTCACCCTCCGGGGCGATCGTGGATCGCACCCCTCCATCCCGGCGCGCACGTACGGGCGGTCGCGGAAGTGGCGGTCGCCCTCCCTGACGGCCGAGGATCGCAACGTCGCCCCTGCGAAGTTCTGAGGAAAGTGGCATCGGTCCGGGTGACGTCAGCCCGGGTGAGAGAGCTCCGGCAATGACTGGCAGGGAGCCGCTCGGCCGCGGAGCGTAGCTCGCCAGCAGGTTCTTGGTCTGCTGGTGGTGCACCCACCGCAGCTGCGTTGACCTGCCGAAACCGTGGCGCTGGCTTCGGTGCTCTGGGTGCTGGTCCGCGAATGGTCCGGATCTTGGCCCTACGCGTGCCCGTACGTCGTGGGGAGGGCTCACTGTCGCGCCCCGGAGAAGGCGAGGCCAGCGCCACTACTGCGCAACGCCGTGGCGGATCCCCGCGTCCCCCCAACTCGTCGTCGCCGAGGCAGGATGACTGGGCCCGGGCTCCGATCTCGGCTCTGGCCTCATTCACCCACGTCCAGCGCAGTCCGAAGCCCGACGGGTGCGCCCACGGTACCCGCCTCAAGGTTGCCTGGTGAGGTCTTGGGTGGGGAGCTCTGGAGCGGCACCGGTAAACCCTTTGCTACTGCTGGAGGGGAGCAGCTATCTTCTCCAGGCCGCCGGCCGCCCAGGCCGACGCCGTCGTCAAGGAGGTGTGCAGCACATGCGCACGAACGGTCAGCAGTCGATCCCAGGTCCTGACAGCTTGCACCTCTCAATGACGGAGACACCTTGTCCGTTCGCATCACCGCGCTGACCGACCCCGACACCAGTCTGGCCAGCCGCCGCCTGGCGTGGCTGGCATCCGACTCCGACGGAATCCCTGTCGGGTCGGCGTTCTTGCGTTTTTACACCAAGACCGGGCAGGACCATCTCGCCGCGCTGGAACTTCACGTCCATGCGGCTGAGCGGCGGAAGTGCACCGGCTCCCGGCTCCTGGACGCGGCGGTGGCCGCTGCCCGCCAGGACGGCCGACGCTGTGTCATCACCCAGGCGGAGGCCGGCTCTCCAGGCGACTGGTTCCTGTGGGCTCGTGGCTTCTGCAAGGTTCTGACCTTGATCTACACGCGGCTTTCGTTGGCGGAGGTGGACGTCTCCGCTCTCGCCGAGATCGCTGAGC
>NZ_JBEZIX010000059.1:0-58805 GCF_040651315.1 Streptomyces sp. NPDC048506 | reverse complement strand
AACCCGCGACGACATCCACGAAGCGTTCCTCAAACTCGCCTGCTCACTCATCTGCTGGCGACGCTTGCAAGTCACATTGCGTTAGGAGCTCTAAGAGGTCACGGTCGAAGGCCGGCGATCTGCCGCTGGCCTTGCCGCGGCATTGGCGGTTGGCGATCTGATCGGCGCCCGTTCCGGAATGACTGCCCGGATGCCCGCCGACGCAGGCCCTGCCGGATCGCCCACGACGAGTACGCCTTGTCCCACACCACGACCGGCCAGGCGTCAATCCCCGCGGGCACGGGGAGCGGTGGTGGGGGCTGCCGGAGCAGACCTCCGTACTTGCCCAGCCGTGCAGTCGGTGGCGGCCGATCCATTGCGCGGCAGTTGTGTGGCTGTTCGGAACCGTTCGGCCGCTCTGCGCAAGGGCCAGTCTCAGTCCGCCGGACGCGCGGTCAACGGCACGTTCCGGAGGATCCCGAGGCCGCTCCTCAACGGCGTAGATGTCGCAATCCGCACTGAGCCAGAAGCCCTCACGTCGCTCAAGCACCCCGAACGGCATGTCGCTTGTCACCAACGTGCCAGAGCAGCACACGTAGGTCATTTTGCCTCAGAACCGCCTGGTCAGCCCCCTGTTTCGCGGTCCTGCAGGCGACCTCGTACGGTGAGCGGGTACGGCGTACGAGGTCGTGTGCAAGACCACCTGCAAGACCACGTGCGGAGCGATTCGATTGCAGTACCGGGGGGGGGGGGAAAGCCCGTGGGCGACATACGGGTGGACACGGCGAAGGTCCGTAGCACCGGCGATGACATGAAAGCGTTGTCGAGTGATACGCAGCGGCGCCTGTCGCATGTTCTTGACAGCTCTCAGGAGGTCTACTTCGACGCCATGTTCTGGAAGTGCGGTAACGCGGTGATGGCGTGCCGCACAGCGTGGCAGGACCACATGATCGAGCTTGCCAAGAGGATGGGAGAGCTGGGGCAGCGGTTGCAGGATTCCGCCGACGGTTACGACGCCGCGGACCAGGAAGCCGTCTCACGCCTGAGGGCCGGCATGCAGGATCTGGGGAGGCACTGACCGTGGTCTCGTACTCGGATCTCATCAGCGCCCACCCCCGGAAGTGGAAGGATGCGGCGGATGACTGGGCGGCGTTGGCGAAGTATGCGCTGAACGCCGCGAACGACGTACGCGAGCAGGGCGCCAAGCCTCTCGCCGACAATTGGGCCGACGAGGTCGGTGCGGCCGCAGCAGGCGATTTCGTGAAGCTGGCCAACCAGCTGGAGTCGGCGTATGACCTGCTGCTAAGCGTCAAGATGGTCATGGAAGGGATGCACACCAGCCTTGACACGGCGATGAGCATCGCCTGCCAGATCACCGATCTCTCGCGGGCCCATGGCCTACCCCTTGGGGATGACGGCATGCCGCTGGAGTGCCCCGGGCCGAACGCTGATGCGGACCAGCAGCAGGCGTACAACGAGATCGTTGCGTTGCGCGACCAGGCGCTTCGGCAGGCAACCGAAGCTGACGAAAGAGCAACTGCCGAGCTGAATCGCCTCGCAGGCATGGTTGGAATCAGTGACCCGGACAAGGCCCTCGCGGAGCAAAACCGTGCTTCGCATGTCGAGATGGACATGCTTGCCGCCGACATCCCCAAGGCGGACACCGATCCGGCCGTCGTGCGTGCCTGGTGGAACAGCCTGAGCGCGAAGCAGCAGCACGACATGATGCGGGCCGAACCGGTGAAACTCGCCCACCTCGACGGAATCCCCGAGAACGTCAAACGCGAGATGCGCGGCACGGACGGAAAGTTCGACCGGGTCAAGATGGTGGAATACGCCTTCGACAATTGGGACCAGGATGATCCAGTTGATTTCGGCAACAACTGCACCAACTTCGTCTCCAACGCGTTGGCCCACGCAGGCATGCAGGAAAAGACCTCGTTCTGGGAAGGGACTCGCGGAGACGACACTTGGATGCGGGGGAATCCCACCGGGATTCATTTCCCTGGATTTGAGCAGATAGACCGCTCTCTCGGGCACTCCAAGACGTGGGCCGGCGCCGAGAACCAGCAGAGCTTCATGCTCAAGCACGGCGGCGAAGAGGTTGATCGTTCCCAGGCCAGACCCGGCGACATCATCTACTACGACCAGGCCGGACCGAACGATGGGCTGAAGAAGGGGGCGGCCCACCACGCCGCAATCGTCACCGCGGTGATGCCGGACGGCGAGATCAAGTACACGCAGCACAGCGACCCGTATCAGAACGCGAGTTTGCAGGGCCGTCTCCCGGCAGTGGAGAAGGCCGAGGGGCAGCAACGGGTGCGCATCGTCCGCCCCCACCCGGATTGGTACTGATAACTGATGGCCAACAAACCCGCCAGTACTCAGCCATCCGCTCTGCTGGTCCCGCTGTTCGCGGTACTCGGACTGTGCGGTCTCGCAGCGTATGGGAAAGCTGACGACGCGCACACCGCTGCAGAATGGGCGCACTGCGGTGACTTGCCGCTGACCTGGCAGATCTACTCAAGCGCCTACGGGGCGCTGACCTTTGGGATTCTCACGCTCGTGCTGTTCTGGTGGCTTGCCCGACGCGCCCGGCGACGCGGCGCATGGGTGGGCCACGGCTGGCAGGGCAAGTTGGCGCTGGTCGCCATTGCATTGGACATCCCCTTGATCGCCCTGCAGCTCTTCGTGATCTGGTACCTGTACCAGCCGGCACCTGGAGGACCCATCAGCTGCGTCTGACGCGACTCACACCATGAGGGGGGAAGATTCCTGGACGCCGTGTTCGACAATGGGGTCGGGTATGCAGCCGGTGTGGGGCATTCGCCTTAGGAATCTCCCTCTCCGTGCCCGCATCTGCCACGCGCTTATCGATGCGGCGCCGGCTGCGACTCAGAAAGCCCGACGTACGGATGCGTGTTCATGAGATCAACGCGGCCCTGGGTGGCAGGGCAGGCCGGGATCGATCGAATTCGGAGCAACGCTCAAGGCCTGTGGATCGGTGTCGGGGAGGCAACGCGAAGGGCGTAACTTCCCGAATGATCCTGTGATGGTCATCGAGTAGGCCGACGTTGGCGCGTCGGTCGGGAAGGCACGCCGTGCTCACGGTAGTCAATGCTGACGGTTCCACGCCAAACAGCTCGCTGATCGACGAGATCGTCCACGAGGGCGCCCGGCGGATGCTGGCCGCCGCGCTGGAAGCCGAAGTCAATAGCTACATAGCCGAGTTGGCCGATGTACGGGACGGCGACGGTCGCCGCCTGGTCGTGTGCAACGGCTACCACCAGCCGAGGATGGTCGCCAAGGCCGCCGGGACGGTAGAGGTGCGGGCCCCGCGCGTGAACGACAAGCGCGTCGGTGACACGACGGGTGAGCGCAAGCGGTTCTCTTCGGCGATCCTGCCGCCTTGGTGCCGCAAGTTCCCGCAGATCAGTGAGGTGCTGCCGCTGCTCTACCTGCACGGCCTCTCCTCTGGCGACTTCGTGCCCGTGCTGGAGCAGTTTCTCGGCTCCTCGGCCGGCCTCTCGCCCGCCACCGTGACGAGGCTGACCGCCCAATGGCAAGCCGACCACACGGCGTTCATGGACCGGGAGCTGTCCGCCAGGGACTACGTGTACGTCTGGGCGGACGACGTCCACCTGCGCATCCGCCTGGAGGAGGCGCAGGCCGCGGTCCTGGTGCTGATGGGGGTGCGTGCGGACGGTACGAAGGAGCTGATTGCGATGACCGGCGGTTCCACCGAGTCGTCCGAGGCATGGGCGGGCCTGCTGTGGGACTGCGCCCGTCGGGACATGCGGGCCCCGGTCCTGGCCGTCGGCGACGGCGTTCTCGGGTTCTGGGACGCGCTGAGCGAGGTCTTCCACGACACCCGCCATCAAGGATGCTGGGTTCACAAAACCGCCAAGGTTTTGGACGCGCTGCCGAAGTCAGCCCAGCCCGCGGCCAAGCCTGCGATCCAGAAGATCTACAGCGCTGAGGACAAGGAGCACGCGGCCCGGGCCGTCCGTGACTTCGAACGAACCTACGAGGCCAAATACCCCAAGGTCGTCAAGCGGATCACAGACGACGAGGACGAACTCCTGGCGTTCTTCGACTTTCCCGCCGAGCCGTGGATCCATCTGCGGACCACCAACCCGATCGAGTCGACCTTCGCCACCGTGCGCCTGCGGACCAAGGTCACCAGAGGCGCCGGCTCCCGCGCGGCCGGACTGGCCATGGTCTTCAAACTAATCGAGTCCGCTCAAGCCCGCTGGCGAGCCGTGAACGCGCCCCACCTCGTTGCCCTTGTCCGCACCCGAGCCCGTTTCAAACGTGGTCAGCTGGTTGAACGCGAGGAGCGGGCAGCCTGATGGACACCCCCAATCCGCTGACCAACGAGGAACTCGCCGAGATCGAGGAGCTTGCCGGTGCTGCGACTCCCGGCCCGTGGCACGTACGCCAACTGGACGACGACTTCGCCATGAGCCTCGTTGCCATCAGTACTGTCCCCGACACCGGAGCCGGCGAACGCTGGCCAGACTTCGACCACCGTCAGATCGTGGCCGCCACCCTGGTCCAGCAGCCACGATATGTCGACGTCGCGGACGAACGCTGGGACGAGAACGCCCACTTCATCGCTAACGCCCGCCAGGACATTCCCCGCCTGATCGCCGAGATCCGACGTCTCCGCCGCCTCCTCGAAGCCAAGGACCAGAAGCCCGAGGAGGGCTGAAACGCACCACCGATCCACAGGAATTGACAATTGCTCTCGAATATTCTTTCACATCACCTCAACGGTCTTGTGAAGCCGGGAAACGGGGTAGCCCCTTCGGCGCGAGGCACCTACACGGTGCTCTGACGTCACAAGGCTGCAGTTCCGGTGGGCTTCGCCCTCGAAGGGAGCGGAGCACACCAGCGGCAGTGAGCAGCTCTGGTGAGTCATGACACAGAAGTCATTGTCTTGCTGCGCCGGGCGGTGTCGCCTGAGGGCCCTCGTCCCGATCACCCCTCCCCGCGCTCCCCGCCCCGCATTGCCTCGATTCCCGCGATCTGCAGGTCGAGTGCGAAGGCGAAGTCCCGGTCCAGCATCGCCGCGGCCGACCGGCTCGTACGGACCTGGTCGCCCCGGCTGGACAACTCCTTCATCTCCGCGAACTCCGGGTGGCTCGAGATGGCCGAGACGACCTGCTCGAAGTCGTCGTGCAGGCTGATGCCCGCGGCCCGGCACCGCGCTTCGTGCGTTGCCCGGATCGTCGCGAAGCCGTAGACGAAGTGGAACAGCGACGCCAGCGCACCGGACGTGCACACGTCTTTCAGGCCGCTGCGCCCTATCACCTGCAGGGTGGCGTTGGAGAACGCCGTCGAGTGCGAGCCGATGTTGATGAACTCGGCCAGCAGCCGGGACGCCCAGGGGTGACGCAGCAGCATGTTGCGGTAGCCGGTGGCGAGGACCCGGAGCTGTTCGCGCCAGTTGGCGCTGGCCTCCGACTCGTCAGGCAACGGCAGTTCGCTGGCCACCGCGTCGAGGCGAGCTCCAGAAGATCGTTCTTGGCGTCGACGTATCAGTAGACGGACATCGCGGTGACACCGAGCTCGGCGGCGAGCCGGCGCATTGAGAACCTCGCCAGCCCCTCGTCGTCCAGCAGCCGGACGGTGCCCCGACGATCTTGTCGAGGTTGAATCCGGCCGGCTGTTCCGCCTTGCGCTAGAGCGGTGGGCGCTCGGTCAGCCAGACGCTGTGCGTCCGCTTACCGGCGCGGCCGTTGGTCGCGGCCATGGCGTCCGTCCTCTTCTCCTTCCCGTGCTCCACGTCGGCAATGTGCTCGCACCACGGCCTCGAACAACCGGTAGGCGCATCGTCAGGCGAAGGTGAGGACCGGCTTGATGGCTTCGCCCGCCAATGAGGCTTGCGCGGCCGCCTCAATCTGGGTGAACGGGAATTCTGTGATAATCCGCTCGAGGGGGAGCTTTCCCTGCTGGTGTAGCTCGATGAGCCGGGGGATGAAGAGGGCGGGCTCCGCGTCCCCCTCGATGACGCCGCGCAGGCTGAGGCCCTTGGTCATGACGGTCATGACATCGAACTCGGCCGTCTTCCCGATGCCCACCAGCGCGAGTGTGCCACGCTGCCGAAGCGCCGCGATGGCCTGCGAGATCACTGCTGACTGGCCGGTGGTATCGAGAGCGTGGTGGGGCCCGCCGTCGGTGGCGTCACGGATGGCTGCAGGTACGTCCGCTGCTGCAGGGTCGATAACTGTGGCGCCAAGCTGCTGCGCGGCTTCACGGCGTGCGGGGGCGGGGTCGACGGCGACCACCGTGCACCCGACCGCGACGGCGGCCATGGCGGCGCTCAAACCGACGCTGCCCGCACCGAAGACCGCCAGTACCGATCCTGGTTCGGGACGCAGCACGTTGAGGACGGTGCCTGCACCGGTCTGTACGCCGCAGCCCAGAGGAGCCGCCAGAACAGGGGAGAGGTCGCCGATCTTCACGCAATTGCGTTCGTGGGCGAGTGCGTAGGTGGCAAAACTGCTTTGGCTGAAGAAGTGACCGTGCACCGGTGCACCGTCGCGGGACAGTGCGGTGCTGCCGTCGGGCCGAGTCCCACTGGCGTTGAGTGCGTTGATGCCGGTGGAGCAGTAGGCCGTTTGGCCTGTGGCGCATTGATCACAGGTGCCGCAACTGCGGTAGCTCAGACATACATTGTCGCCGGGGCCGACGTTCTTCACGCCTGCTCCGACGGCCTCGACGGTGCCAGCGCCTTCGTGGCCGAACACCATGGGCAGTCGCGGCCACAACTGCCGGGCGCTGAGGTCGGTGTGGCAGATGCCCGCCGCCCTGATTCGTACCAGGACCTCGCCGGGCCCGGGGCCCTCAAGGTCGAGGTCGCGGATGATGAAGGGCCCGCCGATGGACTCCACACATGCTGCCTGTATACGCATTTCGGGTGTTCCCCATTGTTCGCGGTCGTCGTGCGGTGCTCGGCATGAGCGCGCGGCCGTCGCAGGCCGCGATGGATAACGATGCTGGGTCGTCAGTTGTCGCGTTCGAGAATGAAGTAGAAGTGGCGCCCCTCATCAAGGACGTCCGAGCCGTCCATGACGCCCAGCAGAAAGTGCTCATCGACCTGCTTGAAGTAGTCGCGGATGGGCCGGCCGTCGTAGACCATGCAGGCGGTCGTCTCGCCGCGGAATGCGTCCGCCCGCAGAGTCGCCTTGCCCTGGCCCAACTCGATGTTGGAGTACAGCTGCCCGTCTGCATCGCGGCAGATCAGAGGGTGCACGTCAGAAATAGACTTGAAGTTTTTGCCGTACCACTTCGCCTCCTTCAGCATGGCTTCGACGCGATGCCCTGTCGCGACGGCGTATCCCTTCCAGGAGCCGAGGATGTCTTCCGGCCGCACGGCGGGCAGCGCTGACCACACCGCTTCCAGGTCACCGGTAGACACCGCGTCACCAGCCGCGCGGATGTCCGCGACGCGCAAACGAGCTTGCTCGACGTCCATGGTGGTTCCTCTCATGATCGGTCTGGATTCCTGACCCTACTGAGGTTTTCGTTAGTTCTGTGGGTGTGGTTGGTGGATGGTCAGTCCTGTGTGGATGAGGAAGGACCAGGGGAGTTGGTCGTTCTGGCTGATGCGGTGAATGCCGCGTTCGGCGGCGTCGGCGACGTCCGCGAGGTGGTCGACGGCGAGGTTGGTGAGCTCACGCGCCTTCAGTGCCGACCACAGCAGTTCCACCGGGTTGAGTTCGGGCGCGTAGGCGGGCAGTCGTTCCAGTGTGAGCCAGTCCTGTTCGGCGACCCAAGCTCGCATGCTTCGGCTCCAGTGGGCGGACAGCCCGTCCCAGACCAGTACCACCGGCTCTCCTGCGTAGAACACTTTGACCTGCTCAAGCATCTCGATCAGGGCAGTGGTGTCGTAGCTGCCCGGTTTGAGGTGGAAACACAGTCGCGGACCACGGCCGGGGTCGGCGGCGTGGTAACCGAGGGCGGCGGCCATCGAGGCACGTTTCCAGTTCAGCCGGTGCCGCAGTGTGGGGGTGCGTCCGCGGGGGGCCCTCCCGCCTGTTCCGGGCGTCACATCATTCGCCGTATGGATGTCGGGTGCCGGCCTCGACGGAGAGCCCGAATCGCAGGCTGCCCGGCCGCGGCAACCAGGAGCCGGGCGAGCCCCACCACGGCAGTGTCAGTCCTCGCGCGGTTGCACAGTCACGGGGGTGGGTGGCGGTGCCAGGATGAATCGAGGGGTTGGTTGGGTCGCTGAGCTGGGGTGATGGTGCAACTGCCACCTGCTGAGGATGACCGCGAGGGCGAGGGTCAACTCATTCATGGCAAAGGTGTCGCCGATGCACTTGCGTGTGCCGGCCCCGAAGGCCAAATGCAGCCGGAGCTGCTCCGAAGTCGCGTTCTCAGGCGTCCACCGGTCTGGGCGGAACTCGTCGGGGTCCGCGAAGACGGTCGGATCGCGGTGCAGAGCGTAGGGGCTGAAGATGACATCTGTGCCAGGCGGGATGGTGCCCTCCGGCCAGGATACGGGTGCCGTCGTCTTGCGCGTTCCGAGCCAGGCCGGCGGATGGAGGCGGAGTGCCTCGGTGATGATCCGTTGTGTGTAGGCGAGTTGAGGGATGTCCTCATGGCATGGGGGCCGGCTTCCCAGGACCTCGTGCAGCTCCGTGTGGATCCGCGGGGTGATCTGGTGCTCGCTGACCAGGCGGAGGATCCACACGAGGGCAGCCGCCGTTGTCTCCACGGCTCCGAAGAGGAGCGTGAGGACCTGGTCGTGGATGGCCTGGTGCGGATTCGCCTCGAGCTCACACGCGGGGGCGATCCTGGACAGCACATCTCCATGGTCCTGGCCGTTGCGGTACTGCGCGGTGACCAGGTCCATGGCCTTGCGGGTCCGCGCCATCTGCCGCTCATGGCGTCGGTTGACCGCGAGGGGGAGCTTGGAGAAGGCCTTGCCGAACATGCCACGCCAGTACATGCCGCGGCTGATATCCGGAAGCGCCTCGGCGAGCACGGCGGCAGCGGATTCCGCTGTCGGCGCGGACACGAGGGACCGCGACGCGGCAAGGGCGGCCAGCCGGTGCGCTTCGTGCTCCAGGTGGAGGGTTTGGCCGGGCGTCCAGGAGTCGGTGACCTCCACGGCCGCCACACGCATGGCCTCGGAGTAGGCCGGCATCCGCGAGGGGTGAAAGCCCGGGTTGACCAAGGCCCGCTGTCGGGCGTGGTCGTCGGCGGGGCAGGTGACCAAGTTGGTACCCAGCGTGGCCTTCATGGAGTCCGCGATCGGGCCGCCCTTGTCGAACCGGCGCTGGTCGTCGACCAGTATCTGGCGGACCAGCCGTGGGGCGGTGACGGCGAGGACGTCACGGTGCGCGAGCCGCAGACGGACCACCGGGCCGTGGAGGCGCAACTGCCGAACGAAGGGCAACGGGGCGCGGACCAGCTGGGAGAGATGCCCAAGGAGGGGCATGGCGCCCGGGGCTGTGGGGAAAGGCAAGGCGGCTCTCACGGGTGTCCTCATATCCAAGGGGGTGACATCCACGCAGCGCGGACCGGGCGCCGGAGGGGGGCCACACGGCGCCCGGTCTGTGCTGGCATGGCCCGATGCCAGCCTTGCGCGCCCGTTACCCGAGACCGGTCGGGACAGGCGGGCGGTGTCACACCGTGGGACTGCTGCACCGCGGAATCACTTCAGCGGACGACGCTGCTGTGCGCAAGGCCTGCCTCGTCGCGAAGGCAATGACGTTGCACTCAGTGCCATTTCACCGGGCCGACTCTTCAGTCACTGCAATGTGCGGTCACGAAGAGGTGACTGCGGTCAGGCTCTCGGCGTGCCTACGTGCGCCGTGGCCTGTGTCGCCCACTGCCCCGCCGTGGTCGGGTCGGTGCCCTTGGCCTCCGGCGGAAGGAAGGTGACGGGAAGGCTGATCAGGTGTTGCGACATCAACGTGCCGCTGCGCCGCAGCTCCTCCTCCGGAACCGATAGTGCGAGACCGGTGACGCGTGCCAGGAGGGTGTCGATCCCTGCCTGGGCGATGGCGCGCCCGATGTCCTGCCCCGGGCATTCGTGGGCGCCGCTGCTGAAGGCGAGGTGGGAACGGTTGGTGTGGATCGGTGCGGACAGATCGTCGTCTGCCGGCCGGACGGCGGGGTCCTGGTTGCCGGCAGCCAAACCCAGGAGAAGCATGTCGCCCTTCTGGATCGTGTGCCCGCCCAGTTGGGTGGTCTCGGTGGCCCATCGCCCGATGATGGTGTTGAGCGGGGGCTGGTCCCACAGCATCTGCTCCACCGCTTCCGGCAGGGTCATCTGACCGCCGGACAGGTGCGCCCGCCATCGCTGATCCGTGAGCACCATCCGGAGGGTGTTGGCGATGAGGGTCGCTGTGGTCTCGCAGGCGGCAACGAGCGTGACCCGGACGTGCGCGAGCACTTCCTCGTCTGTGAGCTGCGAGGGATGCTCCAGCAGCCATGACGTCAAGTCGTGTGCCGGCGCGTTCTTCCGCTCTTTGACCAGGTCCTGGAGCACCGTGGTGACGTATCGATCGCTCGCCAGCGAGGTGTCCGTGCCCTGGAGCATGTCGGGCACGGCGTGGACGAGCTTCGGACCGTGCTCCTCGTGCACACCGACGAGGTGTCCCATGACCAGGATCGGCAACTGCATGGCGAAGTCCGCCACCAAGTCTGCCCGGCCGTTCGCGAAGTCGTCGATGAGTTGATTGGAGCAACGGGCCACGTAGCGGTGGAGGCCGAGACGTTCGAAGCGGCGCAGTCCGTCCTTGACGGCGTCGCTCAACCTCTTGTGCACCTCACCGTCGTTGAAGTTGACCACCGGCCACCAGGTCGTCATGGGGCTCAGCGGGTGGTCATCGCGGACCTTGCCCTCCTGCAGGGCCCGCCAGTTTCGGGGGTCGCGGGAGAAGAGGTTGGCGTTCCGTGCGACCTGCAGGTTCTCGCGGTAGCCGAGCACCAGCCAGGCAGGGAGGTCGTCCAGGACCAGCACAGGTGCAATCGAGCCGTGCGTGTCTCGGGCACGTTCGTAGAGGGCCATGGGATCCGCCTCGGCCTCCTGCCCGTACAGGCGGAGCGGGCCCCCTCCGTGTGCGGGGCACTGCGGCGGCGGGCCAGGGGGGGTGTGCATGAAGCCTCCAAGTGGCGCGAGATACGTGGCATGAGGAGCTGGCGTCGCGGCCCGGGCGGGACACGCGCCGACGGCGGTGCGAGAGCTGGCGGCTGCTTCCTACTGGCAGCCTCGAACGGTTCGGGCCACCCGGCGATGGGATCTACCGCCGATGCACCGGTCTGGACCACCGTGTTGCCTGCCGGCGGCTCGGCCCATGGTGTCGGCCCTGGCGGTCTCCGATGCGGTCGCCGGGGCGGGGTCGGCCCTGTGTACGTCTGGGCACGCCGCGATGCGCGAAGGCTTCACCGGCACCCTTAACCCTCGAAGAGGAGATCGAACGATCACAGGTCCGGAGCATATCTGGCACACACGTTTGCTCTGATGCCCGGTCATAAACGCTGATGCGTTGCCAACTGGCGCCTTGCGGCCTCAAACGCAGGCCTCCTTCACCGCCACAAACGGCTCCGTACCCGTGCAGGTGGGACAGTGCACGGCGCGCCTTGTCTCAACCTCTACGGCGGCGGGGCGTTTTTCGGCCATATAAGTGTGCACAATGATCGGGTGTGGAGTGGCGCTGGGCGCGGCGTGTCTCTGCGACAACCAGGGAGGGTTCGTGTACGGCACTGAGAACGATGGGCCGGCCATCAACACGCAGGCGAATGAGGCAGCGTTGGTGGCCTGGCCCGCGGGGGTACCCCGGGTGTACTGCCCGATCGAGCCGACGCGCATCCATCCGCAGGCCGACAAGGTCGGCGAAAGCAGTGTGGAGTGGCTCGCCAGCTTCGGGATCTTCGACAGCGACGACGCCCTACGTCAGCAGACCGTCGCGAGCCGGGTGGGTGAGGCAGTGGGCCGCGCGGCACCGCAGGCATCCGACGAGGGCCTGCAGCTCTATTCGGACTGGTCGGCGGTCGCCTTCGCCTTCGACGACCTCTACTGCGACATGGGGCCCACCAGCACCCAGCCGCACGCGTTTCTCGAGGTCGCGACGCGTGTCCTGTACCGCATCGAGCGACCCGAGGCCGCACGTTGGGACGAGACCCTCATCTCCGACGCGTTCGTCGACCTCTCACGTCGGGTCCGCAGGCTCGCTCCGATGATGTGGCAGCGCTGGGTGGCTGGACACATGGACTGGATGCTCGGCTCCCTGTCCGGCATAGCACGGCGCAACGAGGCCGGCGGCGAACCAGCGGACATATCTGACCACCTCGCGACGAGAATCAGCGACGGCGCGATGTGTCTCAATCACGCACTCATAGAGATCGCCGAGGGCACGCGGCTTCCCGACGAGTTGCGCTCTGGTAGTGCAGTGGGCGCCGCAACCGCAGCCGCATACACGCTCGTGCTGCTGGCGAACGACCTCGTCTCCTACCGTCGGGAGGCGGACGCCGGTGCCACCCACACCAACTGCGTGGCCATCCTCATCCCTCCCGGGGGCAGCGTGGAGGACGGCATGGAGAAGGTGGTGCAACTCCACGACCGCATCATGCTTCTCTACGTCCGACTCGGCGAACAGATCAAAGCCACCGGTGACAAGCGCCTGAGGCGCTACTGCGACCAACTGAGCAACTACATCCGGGCCAACCTGGACTGGTCCCTGACCGTCCCCCGCTACCAGCCCCAGGCCGCACCCCTTACCCCCGCCCCCACTGGCGCGGACACGGTGTTCGCCTGGTCCTCCAACCCCCTTGACAGCAGCCACGTGGCCCCGCCAATCCCCTCCATCGCGTGGTGGTGGGAGCAGCTCAGTCCCTGACCATCTGCCGTCGCATCAGGCGGAGAGGCTGTGCACCGGCCCGCCCCGACTCGGAGTGCAGGCCGCTGGCCGGAACCCCGGCCTGCTGCCCGAGCATTGTTCCCGGGCGTGAGCGTGACTCACAGCGGATCGTCCCCGGCCGCCGCGGCAGCTCAGGTTGTCGCCTCGATACGGGCGTGGAGGCTGCGCTGCCGTCGCAAGGCTATCGAGGTGAGTGGGCGCGGGTCTGGTGCGAGCCCTCACGAGCTGGGGCATCAGCTCGTCGCCTGGATCTGCGCGCCGCCGGTGCGTGCCTCGACCTGGGCAGCGGTGAAAGCCGGATGGGCGGGGAAGCGGATCCCAAGGCGTAGTGCAACGACCAGGTAGGTCCGGACGAGCCGGGGCGATGGCGGCGAACAGACCGCCTTGTCGGCGAAGCTGTGTGGCGCCCCCGAACTGGAGCTCTGATGGCCGGTGTTGCCCGTGGCAAAACATGCCGGTCAGCGGAAGCGATACGGCTGCGCCGGCATCGAACGCGGCAGTGAAGCTCCGGAAGCAGAAGCGGCAAGGGCTCAGAACCGTCGATGCCGGTGCAACGGAAGTGGCACCGAGGCCACTTGTGCGGCTGATGCAACCGCTGAGCCCCACACCTCACCGCCCTCAGGCGGGTCTTGTAAATTACAAGCCAATGTAATTCCCGCTATGGGAACCACACGTAGTGCTGTGGCACACTGCGATCACGGAGGGAGATCGGATGGTGGCCATCAAGGAGACCTCGGCCAAGGGCAAGGCGACTCCGACTGTGCCCCGGATGTTGATCGGGAAGAGGCTCGCGGCCCTGCGCGAACGCGCGGGCCTCGACCTCCAGGCTGTCGCGGACTACTTGGGCATGCACGCGCAGACCGTCCGTCGGCTGGAGGCCGCCGAGGGAGGATCCTTCAAGATCCCCAATGTCGCCCGCGTGCTGGAGCTGTACCTCGGCGACGACAAGGAGAAGGTGGCCGCGTTCCTGGCAGATGTCAACGCGGCGAACTCTCCCCAGTGGTGGGAGGTCTTCAACAAGGACGTCGTTCCGCCCTACCTCAAGCGCCTCCTCAGTCTGGAGGAAGCGGCGGAGACCATCCGCGGCTACGCCCCGCAGTTCATTCCGGATCTCCTGCAGACGGAGGAGTACACCCGCGCCGCACTGCAGGCTCAAGGCATTCCGCCGGAGACCGTCGAGCGCCGCGTCGACTTGAACGTCCTGCGCCAGCAGAGGTTCCACTCGGGGGAGGGGCGTCGGAGGTTCTTGGAGGACAAGCCGCAGGTCTTGTGGCTGATCCTGGACGAGACGGCACTGCGGCGCGCAGTCGGCGGTCGCCAGGTGATGCGGGCACAGCTGGAGCGCCTGATCGGTATCGCGGAGGCTTGGGAGCAGAAGGCCGCCAAGGCGAGTATCCGCCTCCTGGTCCTGCCGCACAGTGCCGGCCCACCACTCGGCATGGGCGAGCCGTGTTTCCTGTTCCGCTTCCGACTGCACAACCTGCCCGATTCCGTCGTCCGGTTCACCTTGGAGGGAGGTGAGTACGTCGAGAAGGGGGGCATAGCCAGTGCGTACCTTGAGGCTCTCGACCGCACGAACGGGCGAGCCATCGGATTCCGCGACACCCCAGCCTTCCTGCGCGAGATCCAACGCGACCTATGGGACGGATGACGCTTGCAGGGTTGGGAGGAACGCGTACATGCGAGGGGGAACATGACAAGCGGGAGCGACCGCTCAGTCACGAACGAAGAACCGCAGCCGGGGAGGGTGTACTTCGCGCTGCTCGGCGCCAAGGGGCCGTTCAGGAGCGATATTGCGGTCGCCAAGGGGATTGAGGCCGAGTACGGGGCCCACGGGCTCAATGCCAAAGCCAGCGCCTGGTCGGCGCGACATTGCGCAGAACGCATGGTGTACGACCTCGCCGCACACCACGGCGTCGACCAGTTCCTCGATGTGGGTTGCGGGCTGCCACTTGAGCCAGACATACATCAGATCGCGAGACACGAGTCGAGCGACGTACGGGTGGTGCTCGTCGACAACGACCCCATCGTGGCGGATCACTGGGACGTCGAGCTGAGCGTCTCGCCCGCGGACCATGTCCGGTTCCTGGCCGCCGATATGACCGACCCGGAGAGTGTTCTCAACTCCCCGCAGGTCACCGAGATGCTGGACCTCAGCCGCCCCGTCGGCCTGCTGTTCAACAACATTTTGCCCTTCGTGCCCGATACCTCCCGGCCCCATGACGTCGTGGCCCGCTACGTGGAAGTACTGGCGCCCGGCAGTTACATGACCTTGAACCACCCCACGGGCGACGTGAGGGACATGGGCAGGGTGGCCGACGTCTACAACGGCAACAGCGGTGATGGACCACTACACCTACGAGACCGAGAGAGCATTCTGAGGTTCTTTGACGGAATGGAACTGCTTGCACCTGGGCTCGTCATGTCCCACTCCTGGCGACCGGACATCCTGGTGCCGCACATCCCGGGCACAGCCATGCGGCCCCACGTCGACTCCTTGGGGATCGACGACATCTCAGACTCGAAATGGGCGGCGGTGGCACGCAAGCCGGCGTAAAGCATGACGACGACCAGCAGCAAGGCGCTCTCATACGTTTCGTATGGGAAATTTTTCTGCCTGGTCATCCGTAGAGGAGCGCATGAGAATCGCTCCGCGGAACCGGGGGGTTGACCGGACCTCTCCGTCTTCCTGCAATCATGAGGGGGCTCATATGCTCGAAGAAGTACCCGACGTACCCGCTGCTCCCGACAGA
Source organism: Streptomyces sp. NPDC048506 (assembly GCF_040651315.1). NCBI lineage: Bacteria > Bacillati > Actinomycetota > Actinomycetes > Kitasatosporales > Streptomycetaceae > Streptomyces > Streptomyces sp. NPDC048506. The sequence goes on along the minus strand of NZ_JBEZIX010000059.1, from coordinate 43,192 downwards.
GCGGCATCCCGGACCGGGCTGATCGTGGGACGCACCGTGCAGGTGCTGCGGGCCCTGGCGCAGGTGCAGCATGACGCTGGCCGACAGGCCCACCTGCGCGAGGTCACGTCCGCGACAGACATGGACAGCAGCACCGTGTGCCGATACCTGCGTGCCCTGGCCGCCACGGAGGAACCCGCGGTTCGTCAGCCGAGCAGGGGTACCTACGAACTGGTCTGGAACGCGCCGAGCGACGGTCCTACGCCCCAGCCGTCTCAGAGGGTCCAGGGGCAGCTCACCCAGCTCCAGGTCAGGACGGGGCAGATCGCGCTGCTCTTCCATCCCTTCTATCTCGACCGCCATCCGCAGCGCGTCTGCGCGGAGCGCGCCTGGGGCCCCCACTCCCCGGTCGTCCACGACGACCTGGACATCGCCCCGCTGGAGGCAGACGCTCCCGGCCTGGTGATCCGCGCGGGCCTGCACGATCGCCCGCGAACCAGGGAGCTGGCCCGGCGACTCGATCAGATTCGGGCCGGCGGCCACGCCATCGGCCCGGCACCGGTGGAGACCCATGTCTACATCGCGGCTCCCGTGATGCGTGGCTCCACGGTCGCCGGGTCGGTCGCGGTGATGTCGCCGCGGACCACGTCGGCAACCGCTCGTGCTCGCTGCATCCAGGCCGTGATGGACACCGCGGGAGCCATGAGCCTCCACCTGACCGGGCAGCCACGGATGCACATCACTGCCTGACGCACCGAAGGAGCACTCCGTGCCCCAAGCCTCGCGGCAGGGGCACGCCCTCCCTCCCAAGAGTGTCAGGGCGCCAATCCCGGCACTCCTCGACGGCGTCGCCTGTCACCCACCCCGTCATTTCCTCTGCGTTCCGGAGGTCATGTGCGCCCGATAGCGCCCCTTGCCCCTGATTTACCCGCCGACGTCAGCATGGCTTTCCCGACGCTGAAGGCCGTGCCGCAGGGCGGTCGTGGTCCACATGCGCTTCAGCGGCTGTGTCGACGCACGGCGGGACGCCCCGAGGGCCACCGGCACCGCGCCGCGATGGAACAAGCCGGTCTGTGCGCCTCCACCGAGATGCGAGGACACCGGACGCTCCCTGTACCGCCGTTCGCGAAGTCCAGGTGGCCGACCCACAGGCCGCTCAGCACGCCCACCGGCTACCGCGACCGGCTGCTGCGCGCACTGCACGAGGCCACCGGCCGCCAGGAGACCCTCCGCCACAGCCATCGCCAGCTTCCCTTACTGGAGCGGCTATGTGCTGACGCCTGGCACGGGCACCGCAACCACTTCTTCACGAAACAGCTCGAGGCGCGTCCGTCCGTGGCCAGTCGTCTGCTCCCAGCACCACCGCACGCGGACGCCCCCGGTCTGGTGAACCGGGCGAATCTGGACCCTGTAATCCGGCCCTTTTCACGCCAGTTGCAGCGCATTGGGGACAACGGTCACGCCCTCACGCACACCCCGACCGTGGCCGACCACCGGGCACGACCCACTCCGCGAGTCGCCGCACGACGACCACGGGCACGCATGCGGAGACGGCGCCGCCTCCTGTCAGTGCAGGGGAGGCGGCCGTGAACTGACCCGCCCACAGCCAGCGCTGCAGACCGCCAACCCCCACGGTGCGCCAACACCGTACGGACCAGCGGTCGGGCCATAACACCCCACGGATCGGGTTGCCGCCCAAGACGTGGGCCCGGGTGGAGCCCGGGTCGAACAGGTTCTGCCAGAACCAACACCCCACCGAGACGGCGGGGTTGGTACACCCTCATCTAGGAGTTGTGCGCTGCCTATGATGCAGCAAACCTGTGGTCGCTGCCAGGTCCTCCCGACAGCGACCCCGACTCACCCTGCCCGAAAACACACGGCGCAGTTGATCACCGAGGTCTCTGACCAGCACGTTCACACCACGTGTTCTCGCCGGCTGCGCGATGCCGACGAATTCGTTGAAGCGGTGAACTTCATGCTGGCCCGGCACCGGCACCCGAGAGCCACCAGCACCACATTGGTCGTCGCCCGGGACCTCGCCTCCCGGATGGGCGGCAGCCGGGACGGTCATGTCGCCTACGCCTGGCGGGACATGACGCGGCGGCTCCGACTGGGGCGCAGCACGATCGCCGAACACGTGCGAGTCCTGCGTGAGCTGGGCCTGCTGGTCTGGGTCAGCCACGGCTCCCGGCGCAACGTCCTGCGCGACCGCTTGGGCCACCGGTACCGCATCGGCGACGGCTACCGCGGCACCGCGACCATCTACGCCCCCTGCGCCCCGCCCGCGTGGGACGAGGCCATGGGCAAGGTGCGCGACGGCCACGGCTACCGATCCCGCATCCGCGGATACACCGCCGCGGGCCGACAGCTGGCCATCGCACGGGCCAGGCCGTCGGTACCGGAGACCACCCCGGACCCCTTCTTGTACTCGGCTCCCCCCGACGTACCTGTACCTGTAGGAGGAGAGACCAAGACACCGCGCACGCGGAGCACGCCGTCGTCCCGTCGGCAGCGGCGCGCGGCCGGCACCACCGGCGTCACCGCGCGCGAAGCCGAAGCCGGCATCGCCTATGCCAGGATGCTGCGGCTGGAGGTCTGGTGGCTCCAGCACGCCTGTGTGCGGCGGTTGGGCTACGCGGTGCGGCCGCTGATCCAGGCGGGCTACAGCTGGCAGGAATCGGCTCGCGAGCTGTCCAGCTGGCGCGTCCCTCAACGACCGCGCGACGTGGTCGCCTACATCCGTGCAGGCCTGCGCCAGCGCGCCCAGCAGGGCCTCGTGATGCTGCCCAGCTACGCCGTCCAGCCGCGCCGCCAGGCGCACGCTGACGACGATGGGCTGCGGCACGCCGCCAAGCCGGCGATATGGATCGCACGCTTCGGCGCAGCCTTCGCCCGCTATGAGCAGCAGTTGGCCGGCCCGCTGCGCGCCGCACTGAACAAGCTCGCGTCGCGACGGCGGCCGTCCGACGCGGGTCCGCGGTGGACCTACCGGCTCCGCGAGCCAGAGCAGTTCTTCCTCACGTCGCTGCCACCGCGGGACCCGCTGTCGCCACGCAGACCGTCCGAGCGCACCGCAGCGGCGGCCGGGGTCATGAGGCAGGACGGGGTATGGGCCTCTCTCGACGACCACGCCCGGGCCGCTGCCGTCTTCCAGCGGCTACGTGACCGACTCGACGCGGAAGCCACCTCGTCCATGGCCACCTCGTCCACGCTGTACGCGGCGGCCGGCGGTGGTGGCCGTGTTTAGGCCGCTAGGGACGCCGGGGTGCTGGTGTGGTGTCCAGGCGCCGCAGCTCCCAATCCACCCAATCTCGCATGGTGGGTCGCAGCGAGACCTCGACCGCCCGCACGGCCCGCATGACGACATCACCTCCGACGTCGGCGCGCACGTGGTCCTGAGCGAAGGCCCTCGCCAAGGTGGCGGCCGCCTCGGGAAACGCGGCCGTGTAGGGGTTGGGGTCCGCACCGGAGGCATTCTGGAGTCCGTGAGCGATCACGCGGAGCGCCGCGCCCCGCAGCGCCGACGCACGTCGGGTCTCCGCGCGGGCAACGATGTCACTCGTGTCGTCGACGATCAGGTCGCGCAGTTCGTCCGGGACGTCCAGGCCGACCAGGTTGGAGGTCCGTGGGAAGTTGGTGCCACGGGCCTCGCTCCAGAGCCTGTCGAGTTCCTCAACGTCGTTCAGACCGCAGAGCTTGCCGAAGAGCAGCAGCTTGTCGACCGGCATCCTCCGCGTCGGCTTGCCCGTGCCCTTCACCAAGCGCTCGTAGTTTTCGTAGGTGATGGGCGAGACGCTCAGGGCAAACGCCATGTCGGGTTGGGTGAAGCGCTTGGTGGGCAACAGATCCAGCTCCTGAAACCCCAACTCGTGGAGGATCGAGCCCACCCTCTCGGGATCAGCGGACTCCCGGTGCACCCGCATCAGGGACTTCCTTGTCCGCCCGTCCTTCCCCACCGATGCCACAAGTGTGCCTTCCTCAGCTGCCGTTACGTCGCCGGTCACCGTAACGGGGAGCCCGAGGGCCGGGGCCGGGTGGGGCATGGACAGGCACGTGGGCAACGACCCGCAGTCGCACACGCGCCACGAGCCATTTCGGCAGACCTGGCGGGACGCCAACGCCGCGCCGGTGGTCGTCGTGAGTGGATCGCGGTGAGGCGCGCCTTCCGCGAAGCTCACCAGCAAACCCTGTACTACGCTCCCCTGACCTGCACCAACGCTCGGACGCGCCACGCTGTTCGGAGAACGTCATGAATCATATTCTCGGCCATCGTGAGCCAGGGATCCCGAGGCCGCTCCCTCCGATCACCGCCGGGGAGATGCTGCGCTCCCACCGCATCCGGCTCGGTTACACCAGCCGGGAGAGTTTCGCCTTCCAACACGGCCACAGCCCACGGGGCTACAGCGACCTGGAAACCGACAACGCCCGTATGAGCATGGCGACCATGTACGCGCTGCGTGAGCAGCTGCGCATGGGCCCCGTAGCCAAAGACCAACTGTTTCAGCTGGTTACCGGCGCCCCGCCGGCCCTCAAGGCCCTTGAGGTGGACCCCGCACTCGACCGGGTCACCGCACGGTGGGCGGACGCCCATGTCCACACCCATCAGGACCCCGTCGTCCTGATGGACGGTGGCTGGCACACCAGGCATTTCAACGCGGCCTGGGCACAGATCTTTGACGCGATCCCCCCGCACCCCAGGGACCACCCCCTGGACAACCCGATGCGCTTCCTCTTGTTCCACCCCGCCGCGGCGCAGATGTTCCCCGACTGGGAGAAATGGCTCGTCACAGCCGTCACGCAAGTCGCGTGGCACTACGACCTGCACCCGGAGAATCCCCACCTGCGGGACATAAGGCGACGCATCGCCGAAGACGATTTCCTGGAGGACCTCTACGTCAACCGTGCCCGCCAGGAGCTCACGGACCACGGTACGGACGCGATCCTGCAAGGAGACGTCGACGAGCGCCCCGTCCTCATCGATGGGAAGACGATGTCGATCCTGCTCACGGTCATGAGCCCCGGGCATGCCCAGGAGTGCGGCTATCAGCTCTTCAAACTGACACTCCTCGGCCCGTATCCCGGGAACGTCACCCCGGCCCCTTCCCGGGCACCATGCCCGGCAGCCGTCGACGGCCCCCATGACGATCACCCCGCGATCATCACCGCCCCCGAACAGGCAGTCATGCCCGGGCCCGACCGTGCTCTCACGCCCGGCCAACTCCTGCGCGCCTACCGCGAGCGGCTCGGTCTCCCGCGGCACACCGTCCTGCGCGGAGCCCACCTACCCGTGAGGACGGATCGCACCCTCCGCAAGTACGAAGGGGACGAGGCGAAACCCAGGAGCGAATACCTTCCCGGCCTGGCCCGTGTCCTGACGATGAGTGTGTGGGTAGCACAGTACCTCGACATCCTCGTCACCAGGCGCGAACCGCTCCCTCTCGGTGTGAATCTCCCGGCGGAGGTAACGGGGCGATGCGCACGCTGGGCACGCGAGCACGTCACACACCAGGCCGCCCCCACGGCGCTGATGGACGGCGCCTGGGACGTCATCACCTGCAGCAGTTCCTTTCACGAACTCTTCCGCCATGTTCCTGCGGACTCACTCAGCCACCCCACTGTCAATTGGCTGCGGTACGTGGCATTTCACCCGGACGCCCGCGTCACTTTGGTGGACTGGTATGAACGCTGGTTGATCCCCGCCCTGACGGATTTCGGGGAAGTACTGACGCGCTATGCGCACGCCGTTCAACCAGAGCAGAAGGCGCTCCTGGACGAGTTCGAGGCAGACCCTCTGCTGTGGGATGCCTACACGCGACGTGTGGGTCAGGTGCTTCAGAGGGCGGGCGCTGGTGTCGCCACGCGTGGAGACGGTGCGGTGCGCAAGCTGAGCGTTCCCTCCCACGGAGATGCCGCGGGCGCGCGGACGGAATTGTCCGTTCGCATCACTACGGGTGTCCCCCTCTTCGGAAGGCCATGGGGCCTTCGACTCGGCGCCTTCACGATCATCGACTGACTCGCCCCTGATCGCGAACTCTTGACGGCCAGCGAGAGGTGGGCATCGCGTGGGGTTGCGCATCGCGGTGCTGCTCTGCCCGTCGACACCGCCGTTCCGTGTGGCCTCCGCGGCTCGCATGTCGCGGCCGTGTTCCTCCCCGGCGGCGGGCATGTGGAAGCGACCGAACGGCCGCGGACTCATTGCGGTAAGTGAAATGGAGGGCCACTCCAGTTGCAGGTGCTGCACATTCGGGCAGCATCCACCACCTCCAAGTTGTGAGTGATCCACGGAAAGTGCTCGACTAGCTAGCGCCAGCCGGATGTCGAGCGATCTCGGCCGACAGGGTTGCGATAGTGCATCGCAAAACGGGGGATTGCGATGCACTATCGCAACCAAACCCAGCCCCCCAAGGGGGATTGGACCTTCCCGAAGGGCCAATAGGGCCAATGAGGCACCACCATCCGGAATCGGGGTTCCCCGCCAAAGGCCCTCCCGGGAATGTCGCGCTCAAGCCGAGGTGCGAGTGCCGGCCACCGGCGCCGTCGCCCTGCTGCTCGACGAGGTCGACCACCGCTGATCTGTGAGCACCCCTCTGTAACCGGTGCCTCGGCGCCCTGCATGCGCTACTTCAAGGCCATCCGAGCAGGCGCCGCGGTGCTCAGAATTGCCCACAGTCTGCTGAGCAAATCACCAGGGCCGGTAGAAGCGGACCACAGTCTGGGGCTCCGGGCGATTAGCGGCCGGGACGCTATGGGCCGGGAGCGCGATTCAATGCGCGATTCGATGTCGGCTTGAGATAGGGTGGCCCTGGAGGTGAACTCTGTGTCCATGGGGAACGAGCTGTTCAGTGCGGTGGATACGCTGCTGGAGCACATCGACCAGGATGACCTGCCACTGCCCAATGAGCGCAAGCGGCTGCGGGAAGCCGCCGGCTTGAGTCAGGAGCAGGTCGCCAATGCCCTAGGTGCCCGGCGTGAGGCGGTGGGGAACTGGGAGGCGGGCAAGACCGAGCCGCGGCCGCCGAAACGCGCCGCCTACGCCCGGCTGCTGGAGGGTCTCGCCAAGCGCTTCCCCGCACCCACTGCACCCGCCGACGCCGCTCCCACCGCGCCCGCCGACATCTCCGTCACTCCGGCCGAGCCGGAGCCGCCGTCGCCGACGGCGAAGAAGGCGGCCGCCACGTCCCGCCGCCCCACCACGCGGAAACCCGTACGCAAGACACTGCCCACCCCGGCGCCCAAAGCGGAAGCTGAGGCTGATCCGCGTTTCGCTCATGGCCCGCTAGGTGTGCTGGACGGGGACGGGACGCTGTACTGCGTAGGTGGCCTGGTCCTGGACTGCCCCGCAAAGACCATCCCGGCCCTCGTGGACTGGACGCTGTCGGAGGCGCAGCTCGGCGCGCCCCGTCTGCACCGCAGCGGCAAGGACTCCGATCCGCTGATCGTGCTGACCGCCGCGGCCGCCGAGCGGTTCGGACTGCCGGCGGAGTTGGAGGACCGGCGTGGCCTGCGGCTCGCGGAGGACCACAAGGTCGTCAAGCAGCTCGCGCGTGCGAAGTGGAAGTTGACCCGCCGCGGCTTCGGACCCTGGGCACGGATCTACCGACCAGCCGAAGGCGGGCGGCGGCAGTGCGTACAGGTGGCCGTTCTGCCTTGGGGCGCCCTCGACTCCCGCTCCTGGGGGAACACCGACCAGCTGCCGCCGGTCGAACTCGCGCGGGTACTGGGCTCGTACGCGAGCAGGGTCATCACGCCGCGGGGCTCGACTGCCGTGTGCGGCCTGGAGCTGATGACCGCGCTGCGACCGCCGACCCGCGCGGTCAAGGACGAGGCCACCGGCGCGTGGGTCTCGGGCCCGGTGCCGGGCTCGCTGACTGAGACGGTGGATCCGGCGCCGCCGGAGGCACCGATGGAGCACCCGGTCGCCGCAGCCCTCTACCCCCGCTTCCACGAGCGCACCCCGGACGAGGTCCTCGATGAGGAGGCCTACGACTGGTTCCGCCCGCTGACCGACGAGGAGTGCACCCAGGGCTACACCCACGCGGTCGGCATCGACGTCAACATGGCCTTCGCCGCGGCCGCCAACCGCCTCAACGTCGGCCTCGGCCCCGCCACCCACGTCCAGCATCCGACCTTCGACCCGAAGCTGCCCGGCTCGTGGCTGGTCGACCTCTCCCACATCGACCTCGACCCCCGCCTTCCCTCGCCCTTCACCCCGAAGGGCACCCGCCCCACCGGGCCCGCCTGGTACTCGACCTCGACCGTCGCCTACGCCGTCGAACTCGGCGCCCAGGTACGCCCGACCGAGGCCTACGTCCGTCACGAGCACGGCGCCTACCTCGACCCCTGGTACACCCGCCTCCGCGACGCCTACATGGCCACCATGAACGACCTCGGCGTCACCACCGGTATGGCCGAGGAGGACTTCCTGGCCGCAATGGCGGGCCACAAGGACGTCGACCCGGGGCAGGCAGCGGTGCTGTCGGCCATCAAGTCCACCGTGAAGGGCGGCATCGGCAAGCTGCGCGAGCGGCCGCAGAGCGCGAAGCACCAGTTTGGCGAGCGCTGGCCGGCGCTGGAGCGGCCGACGTGGAGCCCGCACATCCGTGCCGAACTGATCGGTAAGGCCCGCACCAACATGCACCGCAAGATGACCAAGCTCGCCGCCGCCGGCCACTACCCGGTGGCGATTCTGTCCGACTGTGCCGTCTACCTCTCTCACGGCTGCAGCCCGCTCGATTTCCTGCCGCACACCCCCGAGGGCAAGCCGCTGCCCGGCGGGTTCCGGCTCGGCGTGTCACCCGGCATGGTCAAGCACGAAGGCACCCAGGACTTCCTGTGGCTGGCCTCCATGATCGAAGACGAACAGATCAACCCTGCACGGCACATCAAGGGCACCGACGCCGTGCGCGACGGAGAGTAGGAGACCGAGGTGGGCATCATCGGCGACAGCTTGGAGAAGGCCGCGGAAGCCACCGCCACCCGCCCGATCCCCAAGAGCGCGGGCGCGCAGATGCGGTACCTGGTCAAGCAGCACAAGGGCTCCACCAAAGCCGTCGCACAACTCCTGGGCATCTCACAGCGCACGGTGGAGCGGTACATCAAGGACCAGATCCGCCGCCCCCGACGCGAACTCGCCGCCCGCATAGAACGCGAAGTCCGCAAGCGCTGGCAGCCGAGGGTGCGCCAGAAGGCCCAGCAGCGGGCGGCCCAGCGCACCGGAATCACCATCGAGACGCGGGCGCGTTTCGGCTTCACCGCCGCTCCCGGCACGACCGATGACGGACGGATCCGCCTGATCACCCAACACCTCCCGCCCGACTACGCTGCGCGGCTCTTCGACGCCCAGGCCACCGGCGCCACCGAGCAACAGCTCCAGAACATCGCCGCCGAAGGCCTGCAGGAGATCTACTTCAAAGACAGCGGCCGCCGCGCCGACGGGCTGTTGGTGGAGTTCACTGACATCGACTACGTGGAGCTCGACTTCTAGGGAAGCGGCACCCAGGGGTTCCAAGCCGTCGCCATTGAGCCAAGGCACGACAGCTGCCACAGAGGCAGCTTGTCGTCCCAAGCAGGTGAGAGCCGGCCCGCGGGCCAGCTGGAGCGCTGTCGCTGGGTCTCGGCAGGCGTCCGGTCAGTCGGGGAAGGTTTCTGCGCATCGTCGACGAGGTGATCGGGCGCTCTCTAGCAGCTGGCGCTGCTGTGCGGCGCGCCTGGTGTCGCCATCGCGGGTTGCGAAAGTTGCCGCAGAAGCGGTGACTACTGACTTCGGCTGGTCAGGGTGATGTTGGGGTGTCGAGGGCGAGGCGGGTTCCTGCTATGAAGCCGTCGAGGGTGTCGGGCTGGTACTGGAGGTGTTTGAGTCGGTTGCGGACGAGGGCTTCGAGTCGGTCCAGGGCCATGACGGCGAGGTTGGCCAGGCTGTGTTTGATGTGGGCCCATACCCACTCGACGGGGTTGAGGTCGGGTGAGTAGGCGGGCAGCAGGAATACCGTCAGCCAGTCACGCTCGGCCACGAGGTCGTGCATCCTGCGGGAGACGTGGGTGTTCAGCCGGTCCCACACGAGCACGATCGGGGCCTTGACCAGCTGGTGGACTCCGTCGATCAGCGCGATGAAGTCCCGCTCGCCCATGCTGCGACGTGTTCTCTTGCCGGCGGGGTGGGTCCGAAGGCGGTGACACAGCCGGGTTCGGGAACCCGGCCGCATCGCGCGATCAGCCCGGCCACCGACAGCCGTCCCGAACGCCGGCCGCTGACGGTGACGACCGGAGTCACTGCGCGTCGGCCCCACGTCCGTCCCCGGGGCGGCCGTCGGGTGAAGCCGGCTTCGTCCTCGAAGCAGACATAGCCCCGGCAGGCCGCCCGGGTCCTTTTACCTCCGCCCAGGTCACCTCCCGCCACACGCTCACGGCCTGCTCGTCGCGCTCGGCGACCCGCCGGGCAGGCACCTGCGGACAGAACCCGAGCCGGTGCATCAACCGGGTGGCACCCGAGACGCTGTAGGAGATGTGAAACTTCCTGCCGATCAACGTGGCCACCCTCGATGCGGTCCACACCTGGTCTTCCACCCAGCCGTGAGCAGCCGGCCCCTCCTCCAGATACACGGCCAGCTTCTCCAGACACCGTGGGGACAGCCGGCACCGGCTCCCGCTCGGACCGCGGGAGGCCAGAGCCTGCACACCACCGTCCCGCCACAACTGATGCCACTGATAAGCCGACTTCACGCTCACCCGAAGCCGCCGTGCGACTTCCGACGGCTTGACCCTCTGTTGGAACAGTTCAGCCGCCTGCATCCGTACCGTCTCCCGGCGCTGACGCCCCGCAGGAGTCAGCCCGCCCCCATCCGCATATCTCACAGACCACGAATACAGCCACCCACCCACACCCATCAGCGACTTCGCAAGGATTCACCCCAACGAGCTGAAGTCAGTAAATAGCACGCTCCTGAACGGGATCCTGGGATTCCGGGTGATCTGGATCATCGGCCGGGTCGGCGGCACGCAGCGCCGCCTCAACCCGGCGGTTGCTGGTCATGGTCGCGGTGACGGTGGTCATGGTGAGGAGGAGGCCGGCGGCGGCGTAGAGCGGGGTGCGTACGTCGTAGGTGGTGGCCAGCCAGCCGCCGAGGAAGGCGCCGAACGGGGCGGCGCACATGGCGAACATGCGGGAGGTGGAGGCGACCCGGCCCATCAGGTGAGCGGGGACGATCGCCTGTCGGAGGGAGGGGCCGAGCACCATCGTGGCGCCCATACCCGCTCCGCAGACGGCGAGCGCGAGGCCGGCGACGTACGGGTTCGGGGCGGCGGCAAGGCCCAGGATGGCGAGTCCCTCGACCGCGGCCGTGCAGGTCAGCGCGGCGCCGGTGCCGAGTCGTCGGCCGAGGAAGGAGGCTATGCCCGCGCCGAGCAGACCGCCGGTGGCCTCCGCCGTGAGGAGCAGACCGAAGCCGAAGGTGCCGATTCCGAGACGGTCGTGCGCGAAGAGGGCGAGTACGGTCTCCACGGCGAGGAAGGCGATGTTCCCGACCGCCGGACGCAGCGCGAGCCCAAGCAACTGATCCCTCAATACGTACGAGGCGCCGGCCCGCGCCTGCCGCAGCAGCGACTCACGGGCCTGCGGTACGGGCCGGGGTGCGGCAGGCAGCGACCGTACGAGCAGTGCGGAGAGGGCGAACGAGACCGCGTCGGCGAGCAGCGGAACCGCCCGCCCGAGCGCGAGCAGGGCACTGCCCGCGGGCGGCCCGGCGAAGCCGGACGCGGCGGTCTGGGTGCCGCGCAGGCGGGAGTTGGCGCGCTCCAGGAGCGCAGGGTTGCGGCCGAGCAGATCCGGTAGATAGGCCGTGGCGGCCGTGTCGAAGAAGAGTCCGCCGAGGCCGAGGAGGAAGGAGACGGCCGCGAGCAGGGGAATGCTCAGCACGTCGAGCGCGGCCGCTGCCGCCGGTATCGCGAGCAGCACCGCCCGCGCCGCGTCCGTGACCCACATCGTGCGCCGACGGTCCCAGCGGTCCACCAGCGCACCGCCGAGCACCCCGAAGAGCAGCCACGGCAGCGTTCCGGCGGCCGTGACGACGGCGAGCGCCATCGGATCCCGCGTCAACGTCAACGCGAGCAGCGGCAGCGCGGCATGCGACACCCCGTCACCGAGCGAGGACACCGTCTGCGCAGTCCACAGCCGTCCGAACCCGGTCGGCAGCTTCCGAACGTCTGAGGTCACTTGGCGTCCCCTTCGGCCTGCTCGCGCGATGCCGGGTGGAACAGTGCGAAGACGAGTGACGCGTCCGGCAGCGACGGATCGGACAGCTCCCGGTACTCGTCCGCCAGTGCTTGCAGCCGCGCCCCCAGCTCCGCGAACTGCTCCTCGGTGAGCCGCAGATGCGCCATCCGCACGTGCCGCTCGCCATCCACCGGCGCTGCCTCCAGGTCCGCGACCGCATGCCGCATCAGCACATCAGGGCCTCCCTCGCCCGGATCCGGCAGCACGATCGCCCGCGCGGCCATTGCGTAGTACCGCTCGGTGACCCCCCGGACCTTCCGCGTTCGTACCACCTTCACCAGGCCGGCCCGTTCGAGCAGCCGTACGTGGTAGCTGGAACTCCCCTTCGCAAGGCCCACTCGCTCGGCGATCTGCGTAATCGTCGCGGGCTCGAAGCGGAGCACGGCCATGATCCGGTGACGCGTGAGATTGGAAACGGCGCGTAGCTGCTCGTCAGTGGTGACGTGGAACGTCTCGGGAAGATCACCGGTAGGCATGCCCCTAATGGTCAACATGTATTGACCATTAGGCAAGGGAGTTTTGTTCGGCTTCCGGAATCGGCTGTCCAGCACGTGAGGGAGCACGGGAGCCGGTGGGGTCTTCCCCGAGGGCTGGTGTCCAGGGCCGGGGTCAGTGTGTGCGAGGTGGGGTCATCCGGGCGTGGAGCAAGGTCGCGCGAGTGAGTTGGGCGCCGTGGCTGTGCTCCTCGTTGAACAGCGCCTTGCCAATCCCCGGCTGCCAGAGGACTGGACGCTGGCATGCCCGCACGTGGGCCTCGACCTCGGCTTGCCATCGGTATGTCTCCGGCCGCACCCGCACTCCTGCGGTGCGCACGTCCTGGACCAGGAAGTCGGGGTAGTGGGGGTGAACGACCTTGTAGGCGTCGCGGTCCACCCGCACCGCGCCGCCCCGCCGGCTCAACGCCGCATGCACCATGTCGACCGCGAGTGACTTGCCGCTGCCGGCCTGCCCCGCGACGAACACCACCACAGGCTGCTGTTGTGCCACCGCGCCGCGCACGCCATCGGGGAGCACCGTCGCCGTCAGGAGCGACTGGGACCAGTCGTCGGCCGGATCTGCGGCCGGAGGCGGTACCGGTGGCGAGGGCTGGAACGGCGAACTCACGTACTCCTCCACGAGCGGATCACGGTGCGGGACACGAAAGGCGGGAGAACAGGGACGGCTCGGGCCGGGGTTAGGGGGCGTAGGGGTTGGTGATGATGTGCGGGCGCCGGGCGGCGGCCAGGACGTTCTCGGGGAAGCGGGGGCCGGCGACGTAGTGGCGACCCTTGGTCTGCCCCACCGCCGTCAGCAGCCCCGCCTTGGTCAGGGCCTGCAGGTCCCGGGTGGCCTGCTGGGTGTTGATGGCTTCGGCCTTCTCATAGCGCGAGCGCCGCACTCGCCCGACCATCGCCACCTCGTGCAGCGCGGTGATCTGCCGCTCCGTCACCCGGAAGGTGTCGGCGGCCTCCATGAGCTGCATCCAGCAGTTGTTGGAGCGCTCCACGCGGCGCTGCACCCGCTGGGTCTGCTGGTGGTAGGCGAGCAGGTTGAACCGGATCCATGGCCCGGTGTCGCGCTCCGGTGAGTAGACCGGGCCGCCGACCTCGCGCAGCACCTTGTAGTACTCCCAGGTGTTGCCCGGCATGCCCAGCCACTCCTCGATGGAGGAGAACTCCGGCGCCAGCACTCCGCCACGGGCGATGACCAGCGTCTGCAGGGAGCGGGACATCCGCCCGTTCCCGTCCGACCACGGGTGGATCTTCACCAGGTTCAGGTGCGCCATCGCCGCCCGCACCAGGACATGGGCGTCCAGGTCGCCGCCGTTGAGCCAGTCCACCAGCTCGCCCATCAGGCTGGGCAGCAGGTCGACGTCGGGGCCCTCGTAATCGGTGGCCAGCTCATCGCCGGGGGCGGTGATGCGGATCGCAGTGCGACGCCACCGGCCAGCCAGCCGCAGCGGATGGTGATGTCCCTGCAGCATCCAGTGCAGCGCGTTGAGCAGTTCCTTGCTGTAGCTGAAGTCGGCTGCGTCGTGCAGGGACTGGATGTAGGTCATGGCCTGCTGGTAGGCCAGCGTCTCAGCCTTGTTCTCCTCGCTGGCATCCACCGCGTCGCGTTCGCCGTCCATCAGGTCTGCAACGTCCTTGGCATCGACCTGGTAGCCCTCGATGGTGTTGGACGCGGCGATCGCGCTGGCCGTCAGGGCCTTGCGCAGATCCTGCGTCCACTTCGTCGGCACCTGCTGCACCGCATGGCGTAGCTGGTCCCGCAGGGAATCGATCTCCTCCAGGACCCGACGGTCGTCGGTGTCGAGGCGAGGCGTCTGATACAGCATGAATGAATGATACCTGACCCCTATCATCCCTTCGATGATCGCCTGGTCCCGACGTAGCAGCTCGACTTTGCGCTCCCAGCCACGGCTGGGAGCGCAAAGCCTCCTGGATCGTTCGCCCAGCCCAGACCGCCTTATCGCCGAAGCGCTGTCCAGTGTGGACGAAAGCTGAGGTGCAGCCCCAGGCGAACGGCTCGGGCGTCGCTGGTCAGATGGAGGGCGACCTGTCCGTGGTCGCCGGGTTGCAGGGTTGGGGTGGTGCCGGCGATGACGGTCCAGACCAGGCGCATCAGGTTGCCGAGCCTCACCCATTCAAGATCCAGCAGCCGGGACCTGGCTCACCCGTCCACAACCTCCCCGGACAGAACACCAGGCATCGACACATAGAAGAGGGCTCGGATCCACAGGATCCGGGCCCCTCGGCGTCTCGGTAATGGTGGCCGTGTCGGCCTCCACCAGGGTGATCAGCTTTCGTCCGGGTTCTTGCCGACCAGAGCAGACAGCAACTCGACGATCTGCGCCTGGCGGCCGTCCATCTTCGTTTCAAGGGCGTCGAAGCGAGCATTGACCTTGGCGAAGCCCTCCAGGAGGTCGATAGCCGTCGGCGCCACGTTGATCAGCTCTTGTTCGGATCCCTGCCGACCAAGGCGCTCAGCAGCTGGATGATCTGGGCCTGTTTGCGGTCCAGCTTGTCGTTCAGGCCGCGCATCTCCTTGGCGAGCTGGTCCACCTTCTCGTCCAGATTGTCACCTTTTGATCAAGATTGCCTACCTGGAGCCGCACCGCGGTGAGATCCGAGACCGTCGCCCCCGGCAGGCTGAAAACAGCCGGTGCGCCTCGCCTCATTAATATGATTGATTGGTAACAATTGAATTAGGAGGGGTGAGTTCGTGACCACGACGACTGATGCCAGACGAGACCGCGCAGGGTGGCCGGCGGGACAGATCGCACTTGGTGCCGCACCGTGGCTGGTGGCGGCGGTGGTGCCGTGGGTGGTGCTGCTGGTGCTGCGTGACCGTATGCCCGCGGAAGTGGTCTCGCACACAGGGTGGGGCGGTCCGGACGGCTTCATGGCGGCGCCGAACTTCGTGGCGATCGTGACCCTTGCCTTCCTGTTCCAGGGCGCGGTGTTCGTCCCGGCACTGATCAAGGGCGCGCAGACGAACGGCCAGTACCTGCTCACCGCCGCCGTGTGCTGGGGGTTCGGTGCGGGTGAGGCGTACCTCCTCGCCGTGGACCTGCACGCCGACGCCCGTGGCAGCGGCTTAAACCACGCGCAGTTGCTGGAGGCGTACAACATCAACTGGGCACTGCACGGACCGGTCACCGCCGTGCTCGCGGTGGTGGCCGGTGCGGCGGGTGTGCTGATGGCACGGAAGGCGGTACGCCGGTGACGACCCGCGGAACGTGGTCCCGCGCCGCCGGGCCCTCCTGGTGCCTGCCCGTCGCCGGAGTCATCCTCCTGGCCGTCGTCCTGCTGACGATCGCCAACGGCCTGGCATGGTGGATGTGGGCTCCCGTCTTCTTCGCCGTCTGCACCGCGGGCTGCGGGCTGGTACGGGTCAGCGTGGACGCCGGCGGGGTGCGCGTGGCCTGCGGCCCGGTGCCAGTGCGCACGGTGGCGCTGGAGAAGATCGACAAGGCAGAGGCGGGTTACGCCAGGCTGATGGACATGGGCGGCTTCGGGTACCGCATCATGCCGGGGCGGCACGCCTTGGCACTGCGCCCCGGCGACGCACTGTGGCTGACGCTGACCAGCGGCCGGGAATTCGTCATCACCGTGGATGACGCGGCCTCCGCCGCCTCGTTGGTCAACCGGCTGCGGAAGAAGGGATAAAGGAGTGCTGGTGGAGATCGACGCGGCCTCCAAGGAGACCATCGGCGACCAGATCGCCGCGCAGATCCGCGGTAACCTGGTCTCCGGCCGACTACGTACTGGCGACCGGCTGCCCTCCGCCCGGGATCTTGCCCGCTCGCTGCAGATCTCGTTCCACACCGTGCTGCGTGGATACCAGACCCTGGCCACCGAGGGCCTGATCGAGCTGCGTCGCGGGCGCGGAGCGATCGTCATCCGGGAGATCGACCCGGGCCGTGAGCGATTGGAGGCGCTGGCACGGGAGTTCGCGCAGCTCTCCCGTTCCCTGGGAACGGGCCGGGACGACGCGCTGGCGCTGGTCGCGTCCCACTGGGACTGACTGGGACCAGCGGAAGGGTGCGGGGGGCAGCCGTACCGGAACTCCCTGCTGCCCCGCACCCCGATCTACCGGTACGACTGCCCGCTCGTCAGGGCAGCGCTGCAGTCTTGTCCGGAGCCGACGCATCCGACTGTTCCTTTTGCTGCGCCTGTTCGGCCCGATCCGCCTGCGGGGCCTCGGCCGGCTCGACGGCCGGCTCCGGCTCGGTCTGTCGCCCGTCCTCGGTACGGCGGCGGATGTGCGAACCGAGCGGCATGCACAGCACCGTGATCCCCGCGGCCATGGCAAGCGCGAAGGACCACAGACCCATCACCGAGGCGATGCACAGATGGAAGAAGAACCCCAACCACATCGCCCAGTACCTGTAGCGCTGCGGCAGCAGCAGCGCCACTGCCAGGCTCAGTTCGATGACCAGCGGGACCCATGTCATCAGCGCCACGCCCACGGGCGTCGCCACGATCGGATCGATCAGCCACGACAGCCACGGCGCGGCGCCGAAGTTGAGATCCTGCGCCCAGTACCACATGGCGGTTCCGTCGGCCCATTCCGCGTGCGGAAGCTTCGCCACCGCCGCCTGGAAGTAGATGACCGACATCTGGAGGCGCAGCATCACCAGCGACGACAGGCCCAGCAGCGCCCACACCCGCTGCCCCCGGGCACCGGTGAAAGCGGGAGGCTCGTTCCAATGCCAGCGCCGCGGATCGCCCAGTGAGGGCAGCACGAACAGCACCGAGAGGATCAGAGCCACCTGATCGCCGCCGTCGTTGATGGCGATCCCGGAGAATACCGAGTAGTTGACGTAGGCGTGTGGCAGCGCCGTCAGGCGTGGGCGCCAGCCGGAGGCGGCGATCAGCAGCACCGCGACACAGCCGTACATGATCCACGTCAGCCCGGAGTACGAGCCCTTCGCGGCGCAGAACGCCGAGGCGGACAGCGCTCCGTCACACGGCGGGTAGTCGCCAAGGGTTGCGACGGGACGGAAGAGGGTCTCGGCGCTGGAGAAGATCAGCGTCCCCGCCGTGCCGAGCGCGGCGAGGGTGCGGGCGAGGCCGTAGACGTTGGTCCACGGCAGCCGCAGCATGCGGTCTGTGCTCACTTGCAGGTCACATCCCATACGGCCGCCCGCTCTACGCTGTGGCTGCCCTTCATCAGGTCACGCCAGGCGAAGGGGACCGGCTTCATCTCCACCAGCGCGGCGCGTCCGCACAGCGACGGCGCCGGCGAGGTGTTCGTCACGGGCTTGGACAACTTCGCGCCCTTCAGGCACTCCTCCGCCGAGGAAGCGTCGGAGCAGTCGTTCCAGCGGATGCCGTCCTTGCGAACCATCAGCGCCCCCTCGATGCCTTGCGACCGGGAGGCCCGGTCCAGACCGAAGGCGTTCGACGGCTTCGCGTGCGGCGATATCCGCGCATCGGACCAGGTGCCGTCGGCGAGCTGCCGGAAGGGCACATACACCGGCTCACGGGGCGATTTGGTGAAGAACGCCCAGCCCTGTGGGGCCACGGCCAGGGCCACCTTGTGGACCTCCTTCTGTCCGGGCAGTTTGATCACGTTCGGTGGGAGGAATGCCTGGGCCACGTAGACGGCCGCCAGCGCCCACACCGCGGTGACGAGGGCGATCCAGAGGCGAGGTGTGCGGGATCTCGGAGCCGGGGTGTCGGCCCGCCAGAGGAAGTCAGGGAGAGGCATAGCAGTCCAAGGAGACGGAGGTGTCATGGCGCGGCGGGCCGCCCCCAGAACTGGGAGGGGGCGGCCCGCCGGTTACGCGGCGGTGCTCAGCTCAGCTTTCAGGCGGCCAGAAGCTTGGTGATGTCGGCGATCTTCTGGTCCTTGGACAAGTCCGAGGTGCCCGCCGCCATCGAGGCGTTGACCACCCACTTCCACGCCTGCGCCACGACGGCGACCGACACCACGGCGCCGCCGCCGGTGGTCACGACCACCAGCGACTGCACGGCGAGCACGTTGACAACGCACTTTCCGGAGCCTTCGCCCAGGTCCTTCTTGTCCTCGGAAACGACCTTGTTGAGCAGCTTCACGGCGTCGCCCATACCGGCCTCCACCTTGCGAGGGTCACCCGAGCGCAGCTTGGCCGAGTAGTCCGCGAAGAAGCCCTTGTCCTTCTTGGCGATGGCGTCCATCACGAGAGCCGTGGCCCTCTTCGCCTTGGCGGAGTTGTTCGCCTCGTAGTTCTTCTTCGCCTCCGTGTACTCGGGCATTTCGGCAAACTGCTTGCCGACCTCGCCCTGGATGAAGAACAAGCCCGCTAAAATTTCGCGGCCGTCCTGGTCGGTGCCGACCTGGGCGCCCTTCTGGGCGGCCAGTGTCATGGTCGGGCTGGACTTGGCGCTCGCGGCGTTGTCGATGGCCAGCGCGGGGGCCGCGACGCCCAGCGCGAGAATGGTGGCAGCGGAGGCCGCGACAGTATGTAGAGTCCTGCGATTCACTTAAGATGCTCCTGTGTGGTGTTGACAGCATTGCTGTTTCGTGGCCATGTCTGATCGTTCGCCACGGTCCTTCGCAGTCACGCCTGCGGCACCGTGTTAACCCCTGTCGAACTCGCGGGAGAAACTGACACGGCCAATAACGACGGAATGACAACACCGAGAGCGGATATCTTCCCCTTCATTCATTTCCCCGTTCGGTGGCTTTCTTGTCGCTGTCAGTTATAGCAGCCGACGAATCCGCGTTCGAGTCATTTTTAAGGCTTGGCGCGAAGCGGCGCCACTTGGCCAACACGCCAAAGGAGACTACCTGCTTGACAATCACCTGGACAGAAATACTGGAATCCGCCCTGCCGCCCTGCCGCGAAGCACAAAGCAGTCAATGGAAAAAGTACCGGAATTCCTGGTACCGGCATCCGCACGCAATGGAAACGCAAGGGAATTTCTCATTCATAGGAGGCGGAACGAGCCGTCCCCGCTCATCGATCCCGGAAGTGGGAGGCGCTCAGATCTGGATCCGTGCCCGTACGGGTCGGCGGCCAGGCGCTGCATCCCGCACCCATGCGCAGGAACTGGGGCAGCTGTGTATATGACCGGACTCGCTCCCCTCACATCGCGGTACAGATGCTTGACCGCACCGCATGGTGTGCTGGTCATCGAACTCGCCGGAGCCCGCCCAGACGCTGTTCTGGGCCGTAATGGGGCCGGTCTCGATCGGCCTGTTCGCAACCGAGGTCCGTGGGCGTGTGGTTGGGGCGCTATCCGTTTTTTCCGCAGGACGCGTTGACCGTTGCCGTCGCCACGCAGGCGGTGGGCATGCTCGGGCTGTACGCGGCCGGCACCGATCCGATGGCAGCGGTGGTGTTCCTGGTACTGATGGGCGGTGCACTCGGGCCGGTACTCATGCCCCCCAGAACGTGATGCTGCATTGCGCACCGGGCCGCACGGACCGGACCGCCGTGACCGCTGCGGCTAAGCGCGTTTCCAGAAGTTCTGTCGGTAACCGGGGCGGGAACCAGGGGGCTGCGGTGGCCAGGAGCTGGCCGGGTGAGACACGCAAGGCTTCGCGCATCGGTCTAGAACAATGCGTTGCTTCCTTCAATGCTCTTCACCGGAGACGTCTGCTCGACATGCCCCTGCGGAACCGGTCACTCCCGCGGCTGATCAAGCCATCTCACTCCCCACTTCTTCGATTGCCCACGTAGGGAGTTGTAGCGTCAATCAGCCTCCCCAGAACTGCCGTTGGCCAACCAACGCGGACGGGAAGGTCTCCAACGGAAGGATTTCTACATCTCACCTCGACATCGCTCGTTCGGCACTGATGAGGCAGCCACGCGCTGCTCGTCAACGCACTACGAGCCAGACCACTGGAAGGCCAAATGAAAATCAAGCGTGTCGCAGTCGCCATCGCCACCTGCACTGCTCTCGGCATAGCCGGAACGTCGGCTGCAAGCGCCTTTGCAGTTGCCCCAACTTCTTCGTTAAGCAGCCAGAGGAACACGTTAGTCGATCATGCTGAAGATGGCCGCGCCATTTTCACCGGCCTCTTCCTTAACCAGGGGAGGTACTCGGAACAGCTCGCCACGATTGCGACTGCGACGACTGGGACCGACGCTGGCAAAGTCCAGAAGTTTGACTCGAAGCATGTCGACAGACTGCTCAAGCGCATCGCAAAGAATAACCCAAACTTCTTCACCGACTTCTCCCGAAAGGCTCACTCCGGGAACCCGCGCCTGGTGAGGCAAGCGATCGGGGAGGCGCACGACCAACTGAGCATCGTTCGCAAGCAGTCAGTAGATGACACCGGTAAAGGCACCGGATCCTGCCTTGTGCTGGCAGTCTATGCCGCAGTGGTGAAGTGGCAAGCATATATCTGGGCCCCCCAGTCCAGTAGTGCTGTTGACCCACTGGAAAACGACCAAGCTGTAGCGGAACTGACGCAACTTCTCGCCGCTTCCTGACGCCTGACTTCGCTTCCTATCTCTAGGTGTTTTGTCCGGGTACAGAGAGCATTCCGACTCAGTGGCAGCTGGTCCTGAGGACCTTCTTGTTCCTCCCTAGCGCAACCGTCCGCGGCGCGCTGTCCGGCCGCACGGAGACCGGACAGCGCGGCCTGGCGCTTGTTGCGGCGCCTGGCGGGAAATTCTGCTAGTCGTGGCCTCCGTTGCGAGCGCGCCGTGCGTCGCGCACGGATTCCTCCAGCGCGGCCATCAGGTCCACCGGTGGCTGTGGCTCAACAGGTGGCGCCGCCCGCCCGCCGGCGGCGAGGGTTTCGACGAGGAGGTTCAGCGCCTGCGCGTAGTCGTCGTGCAGCTCGGTGATGTCCACGCCCGCCATCTCGGTCATCAGCAGCTCGGCAATCTCCAGCTCCCGGTCGGTGGTCGACGCCGGGCTGGACAGGTCGCCGGGGTCACGGATCTCCTCGGGCCCGTGCAGGGTGTGCAGCACCAGGATTCCGTTCCTCGCTCGCAGGACGGACAGTCGCTCCCGCGACCGGAGAGCCGCCTTGCGCACCGCGAGCCGGCCCCGGCCGGCGGCCCTCAACCCACAAACCGGCCGCTAAAAAACCCGGACAGCTCACAGACTGCCCACGACGTTGTAGTCCTATATGGGCAGTGGCTCGGCATAGAGATCTTCAGCGTGAGCTCCGCCGAGCCACCACAACGCCCGGTACAAGGGAACGTCGTCGACATACAAGCCGGCATCGCGCCCAGATCACCACAACGTCAGAGGCAGCAATCGGGCGGCAATGCGATCAGGCCAGATGCAATTGCTTCGCCATCCTTGCCACCATCTCATCCTTGCTCATCGGACCGCCGGCCGGCGGGGAGGCGACCAAGTCCACCCACCGCGTTTTTGTCGTCATGTCCATGAGGGCCACAGCGGCAACAGCAGCGATGTTCACTCCTTTTCCGACGCCTAAATCCTGATCGCCCTTTTTCGCGACTGCGTTGAGTTTCTTATTGGCAGCTTCCAGCCCATGTTCTACCTTGCGCGGATCGCCGCTGCGTAGGCTCGTTGATAATTCCGTGAAGAATCTTGGGTCCTTCCGGGCGATATCGCTGGTGAGGGACGTGATAGCTTTTCGACCTTCGGGCGTGTTGTTCTTGGCGAGCTCGCTGTTGGGGGCGTGAAGCAGTCCACTGTTTGCGAGCTTCTTGGCGACTTCGCCTTGCGAGAAGAGCAGGCCAGCGAAGAGAGCCTTGCCGTCCGCGTCATAGCTGTTGCCGGATATGGGAACGTTTTGCTGAGTTGCGGGGGAAGCGGGAGCTGCCACCGCAACAGTGGCGACTCCGCCGACCGCGACAGCAGCAGTAAACACTGCCGCCAAGACACGCTTTGCCATGACTATAACTTCCTTTCTGGAGTGGGATTTCAAGTAAGGATCTTGCACGAGCGCCCCCGTTGGTGGCTAGGCCGGAATCAGCCGCTCCACCGATTGGAAACGACTAGTGTCTCGTCATCCTGATTGCGTTACTTCACGTTGTTATTGACGAGTTTCTTCATGCTGGTCTGGACGAGTCGGACCTTGACGAGGATCTCGTCGGTGGTGGCGGTCCAGGTGAAGGGTTTCGCGTTCTCGTTCCAGGAGCCGATGTAGTCGCGGATCTGTTTGACCAGGACGTTGACGCTCGCGAACGTGCCGCGGCGGATGGACTGCCGGGTGATGATCCCGAACCAGATCTCGATCTGGTTGGTGGTCCGGACCCTCTCCCCGCTGCGCGAGCCGTGGATCGCCGCGACGCTGGTGTTCGTCGCCGTCACGTCGGTTTCGGTGGGGCTGTTGAGCGCCGTGGTGACGGGGCTCGGCATGGTCGGGCTGTTCTTCATCCCGGCCGCCTGCGCCCGTCAGCTGCCGGATGTCATCCGCCGGCGTTCCCGGCGTTCGGCAACCGCCCCGAGAGACACGGGCCCGCAGATAGGACACCGTCCCGACCGGTCCGGCCGCCTGATTGCCCGGGGCGCTGCCTGCCGGGCATGCTGCGCGTCCGGAGAGAGGGGATGAGCGTGTCCGAACACGACGACGCACAGGCGGCGGAAGCGTCGCTCAGGAAGGCCGTGGAGCTCCTGCGCGACGACGACGCGACCGACGGCACCGAGGTGACCCAACAGGCTGTTTCAGAGGCCGTCAGGGCGCTGCCTGAGGCACCGCGGCTGGGATGGACAGCCGAGCAGGAGACGCAGATCCGGGCCATGGTGGGCCTGATCCGCAAGGTCCGGTATCTGGCCCGGACGAATGCGGGCTGGTGGCGCAAGCAGCGGGAGTGGCGGGCACGGCAGCGCCTGGTCGACCTGGCGATGGCGGGTGAGCCGGAGCTGTTCAACGAGGCAGAGCTGCGGCATTGGAAGAGCCACATGACGGTGGAGGTGCTGCTGGAGTTTGCGGCCGGGGCGATGAAGCGGGCCGACACCGAGTTGGCTCTGAGCCGCTTGGCCACGGTGCACGCCGCGACGTACGAGGACCTGACGAGGGTCAAGGAGCAGCTCGCCGAACAAAGCAAGACCGTCGGCTGACCCGCCGTGACCGGCTTGGGAGCGGGGCGTTGTGCAGGGCAGCGCGTGCCATGGTTTCCGCACCGCGACAGCCCGAGTCTCTGGGTGACTACCTGTACCAGCACCTGAATCTGCCGCTGGATTTCGAAGGTCCGCTCACGGTGCAACACATCGCCAATGTGGCGCTGCTGGCCACGGCGCACTCCGCGGGCTACGCGGCTACTCAGCACTTGGTGTCGCTGATGGCGGGGGTCCCTACCCCGACGGATGAGCCGTACGAGGACTTCTGGTTCAAGTTCTGGCAGGCCTCGGGATCGGCGTACTTCATGCCAGGCAACATGAAGCACTCGGTCCTGGCCGCTCTGGACGGTGTAGGGACGGCACTGGCGGACCGAATGCTGACGGGCTTCTCCGAGATGAGCCCCGAGCAGTGGGCAGCGACGGCCTCGGTCGTGGGGGACGCGCTGGAGGATCAACTCAGCCCGTTAAAACAGGCGGAGGGGAACGGCGAGTTGTGGCTGCGGGATATCCAGCTGACGGCCTGGCGCGTTCTGTACGCCGCCAGCACCCCGCTGGGCTGGGAGGAACGCATGGCTTTCCGCGAGGGATGGAAGAGCATCTAAGCCTGCATGGCGAGCAAACGAAGTGCCCCGCCCGGCGGCAATGCCGGAGGCGGGGCGCTGTTCGTACGGGCGGGTCACCGGAGCCAGACGATATCCAGTTCCCTGATGTTCTGATGTGTTCAAGCACATCATCTTGCTCGCGCCTATCACTTTCCTGACCTACGGCGAGGTCCCTCAAGCCGTCGATCGGTTCGCCGCCCGCGGGTTCGTCAAGCAGATCGGCCCCCGGGACGTCTGGATCAACCCCGCTGGTGTGCGCGTCGTCCCACGCTGTGAGCTGCCCGCGGGGCTCCTCATAGAACGAAATGCGGCCAAGGCCAGACGAACTGGCGACCCGACCCCCACGGTACCGGCCCCGTTGGCCTGACGTCGCAAGACGGAATGTGCCGGGGACCGCTTCTCGCTACGCGAATCCGGCCTTACGCCTGTGGTGGTACGGGCGCAAGCCTGTGAGCCCGGCCGGGCCCTGGGCCAGTGCTCCAGAGCTCAGCCAGGCTCCCTCTCAGGGCTCTCAGATCCCAAGAGTTGCGGGCCCTTGCTGAGGGACTGCACCCGCTTGCCCTACGACACGAGGCGGATCTGCTCAATCGGTGTGGCCTCCACGGCCGATGAGCATGGCCCCCATGATGCCTCCTGGGCTCGCACCACAACGATCGTCAGCTCACGGCGGCGATCTCCGTGGTGTGCGCCTTGCCGCGTGCATCCAGGACGAACCGAAGCCCCTGACCGGGCCTGTATTTGTCGGCCGAGACGTACTTCTGCACGTAGTTGCAGTCCAGATATCCGCTGTCGGCGATCCACCGGTGGGTCTCGACGTTGTAGATCCGCAGCCTGGCCGCGCCGTGGTCGTTGTTGTTCCAGCACCGGAACGCGCCCGTGACTCCCCCTGCAGGCGGGACGAACGTGCTGGAGACCCACTGCTTGTGGTGCGCGTTGAGGTAGGCGGCGGAAATCTTGGCCTGCCAGAGCAGCCCCTGGGTGTTCGCCGGGGTGGCGACCGCAACTGCGTTCGACTCCTGAGCCTGAGCTGGGGATACGAGGACCGCTCCGCCTGCGAGAGCCATAACGGCGACGGCCACGGTTGCGATACTGCTGCGTAACTTCATGGTTCAACTCCCTGGTGAGTTGGGGCGGCGCGGGATGGGCCGCGCCGCCGCTTGCATCACCGAGGTTGAAGTCCGGTGTCTGCCAGATGCCAGCGTGCGCGGGCAATTGGGGTGACAGTGGGACGCCTCACGCGGTGACCTGGTCAAACGCGGCAGAAATTGACGTGCTTCTGAGATGGCCCCAGCCACCGGGACGTCACTGCAGCCGCGCAGACGACACCCGCCTTGTCCGCGACACTGGCCTCTGAGTCGATGGGAGAGGGGCGCCAGTGAAGGCTTGGATGCACTCAAAGACCCGTCGCCTGGGCGACCGGCACCAGCCGAGATGGCCCCTCCACCGTGCGCAGCTGCGCGAGCAGTTCGGCCGGATCACCCGGGGCGGGCGCATACGGCCTTGGGACTGGTGAGCTCGCATGTTGAGGTGTCGCGTATTCGCGTTGTCCTGATCATCACCAGGCGTCGTTGTTCTGCCGCAGTAGCGCTGCCGACCGAAGAACCGAGAAGATGCTGGCGTGGACCAGGGGGACGCTGCGGTCATTGCCGCCGGCCTGGGAATCGCAGGCACGCTACTTGGGTCACTCGGCGGTGCTGTCGTGGCGGCCCGCTCGACACGCAGGCAGATTCGCGATCAGGAGGCCGTGGCACTAGATGCGACAAGAGCGACAAAGGGCATATTCTGCGCTCCTGGACGCCTGCCACCAAGCTATCGACGCCCTCGGTGAGCTCCGGGACGCAGGAGTCACGCCAGATAACCCGCAGCTGCAACTTTGGGGCCCATACTTCCGCGCCGTCACAGGAGCAGACAGAGCCGTCACCGTGATCGCGATCATGGGACCACGGGACATGCATGCCAAAGCTGACAACCTCGTGCATGCGCTCAAGTCCCTCGCGAGAACGATGCGTCCAGAATCAGACGTATTGGCCGGTGCTGCATAGCCCAGAGCAGCACCGTTCAGGAGGTATCGCTGAATCAGCCGACCTCGGGGCGGCGTATGTGCCTCACCGAGGGCAGCCGATTGGTCAGCGGCGGACGTGGATGCAGATGTGCACGGTCCCTCCGATGGTGGCCGCCGCAACGCCGATCCCGAGGACCGTACCGACATAGTCGGCGTTGTCGGTGAGGGCGAGCACGATTACGGCCGCGACCGTGGCCAGCAGAGTCAGCGCGGTGACCCACCGTAGCGCCTTCTCCGCGCGGCTCGAAGGTGCCGGTGCTGAATCATGGCGGGGTGACGTCATATGTGGTTGTTCCTTTGCGAGTTAACCGATGGCGGAGCTCAGCCTTGTCCGGCCGGCGGGGGCCGGGCCAGCAGTCCGGGGCGTCCGGCGGATGAGCCCGGACGGGGTTCCGGCACGGCAGCATGGTCCTGGCTGTTGATGCAGGCGGGGAGGAAGACAAGGCTATGAACGGGGCGGGAACGAAATGGGGGCCGTTGTCAGGACCGAGTGCCACACACAACGAAGTGGCCAAGCTGTTGCGGTCGTGGCTCGACCTGGCCGGCTGCACCGTGCCCGCCTTGATCGACCGGTTTACCCCGGAGCACTTCGGCGATGCTGATCCGCCGCGACGCACCGCAACCTATGCGCGCCTCGCGGGCAACGGCCTGACGTGGGAATTCATCGAGGCCATTGTGGATGTCACCACGGACAACGCCGCACTGCAGGAACAGCGTCTGGCCGAAGTGCGCGTCCCCTGGGACGCGGCGCGCCAGAGGGCGGTCTCTCGCCGCGAGCTGGTGGATAGCGATCTGGCGCACCGGGCACTCGATCTCGCCGAGCAGCTGCGCCAGGCAGAGCAACGTGAGGCCGTGCTGCTGGCGGAGCGGGACCGCATCCGGCAGATGGCACGGGCCCTGATGGTGATCTGCGAGCGGATCCGGCAACACGTGGATGATCTGCGTCTGGCCCAGGCCCGGGGACGGCTAGCAGAGGGAGGCTCGTCGGTGCTGGCGTGGGAGCACCGACTGCAGGAGAGCGAGTGGCAACAGGCCGTTGCCGAGATGGAGCGGGAGCGTGCCCAGCGCATGCTCGTGGAGTGGTCGCAGCACGTCGCCGATCTCAGCCGTTCCCTGCTGCCAGGAGGCCGCCCCGGCGAGCCGCAACCGACCATCGCGGCAAGCCCTCCGTCGGCCCTCGATCTTCCAGATGGCGAGCTTGCCGACGTCGACCGCGCGCTGGGCCTGACGGGGCAAGAGGTCGAGATTGCGGGAGAGGTCCTCGACGGCTTCGCCGACGAGTTCGCCCACCACAACGGCACACGGGAGGGGTTCCTGCGATCGGTACGGCTGGTCGGCGGGCAGCACGCTGGACTGTCCCCCTTGCCGATCATCCGACGCTTGGAGAAGGGAGTGTCGCTGCACTCCGGGATCACCGTCTTGGCGGGCCCGAACGGGTCGGGGAAGTCGAACGTCCTGGGAGCACTGGCTCTGCTGACAGACTGCCGGTTCAGCAACGGCGGCCTGCCGCAAGGGCTTAGTTCGCTCAGCCGTGTGATCGCCGAGGGGCTGGAGGCGCGGTGGTCCACGATGCGGGAGCCGGAGAGCCGCCTGTTCGTGTCTTACCTAGGTACCTCGCCCGAGGGCGCGGATGAGCTCCTTGAAGGTATGGACGGGCCAAACCGGCTCCGCCAGCCGCCGCAAGTACCAGCCGTTCACCCGGCACGACTCGCCACCGCAGTGTGGGCAGACCGCGCCCACCGACCGGGCTCGCACACGCATCGTGCCCCCCGACTGCGGCTCGCCAGGCCAACTCCATCACGACACCGGCTAGATGAGGGAACAGCACCTCGAAACTCCGCGAAGGACACACGAATCTGATCACAGCCACCACTGACACTGGAACCGTCACAAGATCAGCGTCAGAGCCGAATTACGTGACCGTTCACAGCCGTAGCGGATGGCACTCAACGTCCGCCTACTCCTGCGCCCCCAAGCTCATGCGCGTCGTCGAGCACGAGGCCGACACCGTCGAAGGTCACCAGTGAGGTCCAGTTTGCGACCCATGGCAACGGCGCCGCCACTGGGGGCTCTTCCTAGCTCGGGTTGCCAAATATGAGTCTAGAAAGTAGTTTCCACTTGGAAAGTGACTTTGTGTGCGGGAGTGAGTGGATGGACGAGTACCGGGTGGGCATGGACGTTGTCGCTCGTCAGCGCCGGGCCGCGGCTGCGCGGGTTCGACTGGGCTGGTGGTTGCCGGTGTTGAGCACGGTGTCCTGGACGCTTGCGGTCAGCAGTGCGTTCCCGGCTGCCGGATACCGGCGCTTGGGTATTCCGGACCTGCCATACGGCCAGGTCGGCAGTCTGCTGTTCGTGGTGTCGATGGCGGTGTTCTCCGTGCGGTCTGGGACGAATAGGTGGGATGTAGGACCGTTCGCGGTGTATCCGTCGTTGCGTCGGCGATTCCCCGCGTTCGTCCTGGTGGGCCTGGCCAGCTTGATGGTGGTGTTCGGGCTGGGCCGGCTGAGCAATTCGTCGAGCGGCGCCGCATGGGCGGCCGTCGTGGTCGCGGTGGTCGCGGGGGGCGTGATCGCGTTCCTGCTGACCTGGATGGCTGCGGGGATCCGTGGCGACATCCTGACGGGGAGTCAGCGGCGGTGACCGACACATCCGAGGGGCTGGACCCCGTGATCCATCAGCTGCCGAAGCTGTCGATCTGTGCGTTGCTGGCCGCAGGCCCGCAGTGGGTAGAGTTCCGGACGGTCCGGGAGGCAACGGGGCTGAGCGATTCGATGGTGTCCAAGCACAGCCGCGCCTTGGAGGACACGGGCTACATCGAGGTCCGCAAGGGCGGAATCGGGCGGCGCCCGCGCACCTGGTTCCGCATAACGCCGCTGGGCCAGGCCCGCTACAGCCGACACGTCGCAGCACTGCAGCGGCTACTCCAACATGAACCTGACCAGGACACCAACCCGGAGGCCTGACCACCGCGTACTCGAAAGTAGCGATCGTGCGGGAGCCGTGACTGCGCCCCATACGTGCAGAATGCTGCCGGGCACCCCGAATTCTTGAGGGTGCCCGGCAGCGTCTGATCGAACAGCTACATACCCAGGCAGGTGAGGACGGCGTTGCTGTAGTACAAGGACAGGGCCGACGCGCACACAGGCCCCGTGAGCGCGCAGGGTATCGCGATGGCCTTTATGATCCAGTCGGGAATCTCGCTGTCACCCGTGCATTTCTTAAGGTCGTCCCAGAAACTCGCCTGCTGGACGTGACCACCCGAGGTGAACCCCGCCTGCAGAATGTGGCCACCTGAGGTCACCTTCGGCACAGGACCGGTCGCCGGGGCCGGCGACGCGCCGTCACTCGAGGCGCTCACGTGCTGAGTGAGGACACCATCCTTCCAGGCCGTCCACACCCCAGAATTCGGTCCCGTGGGCTGGAACTGCGACTCGGCGCTGTGCAGCGCACCGTCCTTGCCGATCTGCACCGTCAGGCCGCTCGCGGCATGCAGTCCCGCACCTTGGATGGGGATCGCCAGGGTAGTGCCGTCCGGCCCGACGGCTGCGCGAGCGCGCTCGATCGCCAGGTGCGCGCCGTCGGGCAGGTGCGTGACCAACTGACCGGAGGCTATCTGCTTCTTCACCCGTGCCACAACGTCGGCCTTGACCTTCGCGGGGGCCGCTGAATGTTCCTTGCGGAACTGCTGCAACGCGTTCTTGAAGTTCTGCGCCGCCTTGTCATTCGAAGCCACCTGGACCGCAACAGTCGATTGCTCCGCGACTGCAGGCGCCGTCCCGGTGCTCGTCGGAGCACTCGCACCGGCCACACTCCCGACGGAAAGCACCATCGACATCGCTACCCCTGCAGCTACCGCCGAGAACCCTGAGGCGACCACTGCAGTGACCGTCGGAACACTCCACCTTGTTCTACGCACAGTTTTCTTCCCCCAACTACCTATTTCCACATGGCTACTTGCGATCGACTGCTTACAGGGCGAGTCGATCAAGGGGGAAAGGGCATGCGGATGCGTCGCTTGGCATGGAAACTGAACGACCCCCGTTCCTTCTCCCCCTGGTTCTTTTCCCGGCCACTTGGATAGGTCAGGCCGGGCGAACTGACGCAACATTAAGCCATACCTCAAGCGAGATCAAAAACATTCCTCAGCGACCAAAATCGTTACGGGGTGGCATTTGGTGACACGTCCGATATGGCACCGCAGTTCTCGCCAAATTGCCCATGATTTTTCAGTCAATTGGGATTCGAATTTGGTTGAATATGCATCAATCTGATTCGGAGTCCGCCCGGAAGGCCAGTTGTCCCGCGCCAGCGCGGTGGACCCGCCAAGCTGCTGGTGAGCTGCATCCAATAGCGCGGCGAAGTCCCTCTCGCGAAAGCGTGTTACTGAGCTTGAACTCGTGGTGTCGTAGGGGCTGACGGCTGGTCGTCCGCTGCGGTATCACCGAGGCATGCGGTATCCACAAGGGGGAGGGCTGACCGCCGAACGGCAACGGTTACGCGAGTGGTTACGACTTCAGGCTGCGGAACGGTTCGCCCTGAATGAGGCGAGTGCAGCGATCGCCAAGGACCTGCGGGTCAGCGTCCGGTCGGTGCAGCGGTGGCGGCGTACGTGGAACGAGGGCGGTCCGCGAGCTCTGCGGTCGCAAGGACCGGCGTCGCTCCGCGGCTGAGCCAGAAGCAGTTCGCGCAGCTGGAGGTGTGGCTGGCCAAGGGGCCGGCCGCACACGGCTGGGAGGACCAACGGTGGACGCTTGCGCGGGTCAAGACGGTGATCGGGCGGCGCTTTCACCTCACCTACACGAGCGCAAGCTCCTGGTCCGTAACGGCTGGTCCGGCCAGGTCCCGGCCCGACGCGCCATGGAGCGGGACGACGAGACAGTTGCCGGGTGGGTCAAGGAGGTGTGGCCCTGCGCGGAAGGCTCGCGGCGGCCCGTGGAGCCTGGCTCGTCTACGAGGACGAAGCCGGATTCTCCATGACGCCGCCGCAGGCGAAGACCTGGTCACAGCGCGGCCGGACCCCGGTGGTGCGCGCTCGGCCTCGCCCGGATACGTCAGCGTGCGAGCGGCGACGGCGGACCGGCCTTCCCGTCCAGGCGTCGCCTCTGGACCTGAAGTAGATGGAGGTCGCAGCCCGCCACCGCCCTCTCCTCATCCGGGTGAGGTTCCCGCTGAAGAACCCTGTGGGGTGGTAGAGGTGGGCATCGCTCGTGACTTATTCCGAGGAGGCAGAATGCCCGCCGGTACGTGGACGGACGAGGTGCTGGACCGGATGCGGGGCACCGGTGATGCAGCGGGCGACGCCGCGATCAGCGAGACCTACGAGCTGGGGCGGCAGGAAGAGGTGCGGCAGGCGCTGCGCGGGTTCGGCAAGAACAGCGAGGTCCCGGCAGATGCGCCTGCGACAGATAGGCCGCGGCCCGGCGCAGGACCTCGTTCTCCTGCTCCAGCAGCTTGATACGCCGACGTGCTTCCCTCAGTTCCGCGCTCTCCTGGCTGGTCACCCCGGGCTTGGACCCGTCGTCGATATCCGCCCGACGCATCCACTTCCACAACGTCATCGGGTGGACCCCGAAGTCGGTGGCCACCTGCTCCACCGTGACACCCGGGCCGCGGTTCCTCGCGACCCGCACGACGTCCTGGCGGAACTCTTCCGGATAAGGCTTGGGCACAGCGACATCCTTCCCACCCGCCCTACAGGGCAAGCCAGTTCAGATGCCACCCGATCGTGCAGCAGACCCAGGCGACTTGACCCGAAGCGGGCTTCATGAGCGCTTCAGTCGGCGAGTCCCGCCAGATGAAGCAATCAGTCACACGAGCCATAGTTGGCCATCTCGATCCACTCAGCCGGGTCCTTGTCGCCCTTGGAGCGGTTGGAACCGAGGTTGACCGCGATGAGGCTGCGCTCGGCGTCCATGTCGCTGGCGTCGCGCTCGCGGCGTTCAGCGGTCCACTTCGAGGCGCCGGAGTCCCAGGTTCTGGTGGGCCGCCTCCGGAGTGCACGCGGCCACAGACACCATCAGCAACGGGCAGGCCAGCCCGGCGAAGCGGCGCGCGGAATGCATAGAAATTCCACGTCAGTGAGGTGACGTCACCTCCACGCGTTTACCCAGCACACCTGGGCGCGTCAACTGAGGACGTTGCCGGGGTCAGTCGTGCTCGGCTGGTGGTTGCTGGCTCAGGAAGTGTGCAGCTGCCTCGACCGCGTCGTTCTTGAGCTTTTCGACGGGTACGTCCCAGTTCTCGTCCCAGGCGCCGAGGGTGTGCGCGCACATGACGAGCGGCTGCAGCGTGTCGGGGTATTCGAAGTCCAAGGCGACGTCACGCCAGATCCGGAAGGCGCCGACCGCGGGGTCGAGGGAACCTTCCACCATCTGACCGGCGATCCAGTAGGCCAGGGCCCACCTCGCAGCCCGGGCATCGGCAGGTACCTCGACGTCAAGGCCCAGCTCGTACAGCACCTGCTCGAAGAGGTCCGGCGCTTCGAGCTCTTCGTTGCGGCCGAGGCCGGCCAGCATCGCAAGGGACTCGCTCTCGACCCCGGCAAGCAATGCGTCCAGACCGACGCGAATAAGGGTGTCGGAGGCGAAATATCCGCCGAACGCTCTCTCGTGCGCGATACGGCCCAGCTCCTTGAGCGCCTCATCACGAGTCACCAGACCTCCCGTCGGCGGACCGAGCCCGCAGCTTCCCGAGCCGCGCCCTGACTTCCTGACCCAGGCGATCGGCTTCGTGCTGATGCCGTATCACCGACCTGCTGCCTTCAACGGGCCGAGCAAGGACACCAGCGCGAGTTTATCGAGGCCGGTATGACTACCCACTCCCCCGAGTAACCGCCAACCGGATTCCCTACGACGACCAGCGCACCAGCGTTATCAACAGACCGTGATGGGGGTGTCGCCGAGGTGAGCCCAGAAGCCGCCAGTTGTTGATCTTGAGACCCGGACGGCTCGTTACGGGGTGTCGCCCGCGAGGGTGCTGACGCGGTTCGCGTACTCGCGGCGGGCCTTGCGCTGGGCCGGGACCGCCGGGGTGCCCTGGCCGCCATCGAGGGGCTGGCAGAGGTCGAGGAGTCGGCGATGGATGGCCGGGACGGCGGTGACGCGCAGGGTGTAGCCCTGGCCGCGCCGTACGGTCACGCCCTGGTCGAGCGCGACGCGCTCGGCGGGCCCCAGGTCGGCGGTACGGAGGGAGTCGGCGACCTTGCCCGGCATGTCGAGGGCGACCGGCAGTTCCGGGGCCGGGGCGTCCTGGCCGGCGGCGGTGTGCTCGGGCAGGAGGTCGGCGACGGCGGTACGGATGGCGCCGCGGCTGACGCCGTGGTCGCGGGCGAGGGCGGCGATGGACCGGCCCTCCAGGTACGCGGTGCGCACGGCGTCGGTCTTGTCGGCGGGGACGGCGGGGCGGCGCCCGCCCTTGTTGCCCTTGGCCTCGGCGGCCCGCAGGCCGTCGTAGGTCAGTTCGCGCTGGAGGTCGCGTTGGAGTTCGCCGGCGGCGGCGAGGGTCTGCACCATGAACTTCACGGTGGACAGCAGCTCTCCGGTGCGCGGGTGGCGGGCGGTGAGGTCCATCGCGGAGAACGCGCCGTCGTGGATGCGCAGGGCGAGGCGGTCGCGGTGCAGGACGTCGAGCACGTCGAGGATGTGCCCCGTGCCGCGCACTAGGCGGAACATCTCGGAGATGTGCACGGTGTCGCCCGGCCGCGCGTACGCGAGCAGCTCGCCGAACTTCGGCCGCTCCAGCGGGTGGAGGCGGCTGGAGGTGCCGGTCTGTTCCTCGAAGACGACCGGGTCCTCGATTCTGGCCTCGTCCAGGACGAGGTTCTGACGGTCGGTCGACTGCCGGTCGGTCGACACCCGCTTGTAGACCAGGTTGGCCATGCCGCTCCCCGTGGTGGTGGTCGCATCCAACCCTAGCTGTCAGCAAACCCTGTCATCATCTGCCATCGGATCCGATTGGATCGGCGCCGCCAACAGACCCCGAAAACCCTGGGTTCATTGGACGCCCGTCGCACCTGTCTTCATCCGATCGTTTGCCGACAGGCGGGGACATTGTCGAAGTGCTCGACAGGGTGCCGCTGACTCAGCAGTGCTCAGGCTCCACGGCTAGCCACAGTTCGGCATCGACCTCCGTCTTCTGCGGCGACAGGCGGGTGCGCAGGATCTCAGGGCCGGTGCGGGTGCGGTACGGGTTCGACGGGAACCACTCGGTGAACACGTCCCGCCACAGCTCCTGGATGGCCTGCGGCGCCGGCCCGGAGGTGGTGAAGACCGCCCAGGTGCCGGCCGGGACCGCCAACGTAGTCGTGCCCTCAAGAGCGACCGCGGAGGTGATCACGCCGTGGTGGTAGTCGAGGACAGTGCCCTCGGCCCGGCTGGGGTCCATGCCGTCGCAGACTGCGACGATGCCGTGCGGCTCCTGGTCCGAGAGCTTCTCCAGGCGCTCCAGCGTCTGCGGATCGATCCCCCGGACAAAGTCCTTGATCGCCTGGTTTGGCCCGGCATGCACCAGCGGTACCCGGGTCTTGAGCCCGACGACGGTGAAGTCTGCCTTGTCCACGACGCGGTATCGCATACTGCTACTCCCTTCGATGGTGAGGCGGAAGGCCATCCGGGACTGGGAGTTGAGCGCGGCGCCGGTACGCCGGGCCTCGCCGGGTCCGATGCCGTGCATGGCACGGAACGCTCGCGCGAACGCCTCGCCGGAGCCGTAGCCGTAGCGCACAGCGATCTCCAGCAACGTCTCACGTCCCGCGAGTACCTCGGCGCCCGCGAGGGTGAGCCGGCGGCGCCGAACGTACTCCAGCAGGGGCATTCCTGCGAGCGCGGAGAACATCCGGCGCAGGTGGTGCTCCGAGGTGGCGGCAATGCGTGCCAGTTCCTTCACGTCAAGGTCCTGGTCGAGATGCCCCTCGATGTGCTCCATGGCCTGGTTCAGCCGCTCCAGCATGCCCGGCCTCCTTTCCCTTCTCACGACCACCTTGCCAGCGATGGTCTGAAGCACGTCTATCGGGCGCTGCGGTCGGTGCCGTCTCCGTCTGGACCGGGAGTGTCCTGTCCCAGACCCCGGCGGATCGCAATCTCCACGGGTGAGTACGCGCCGTCGGCCCGCTCCAGTTCGTACGGCGCTGCCGGCATCAGCGGCGGCTGCGCCATAAAGCGTGGCCGCACCCCATGGTGCGGTTGCGCCGCGTGCACCAGGAACGGATGACACAGGAAGACGTCGCCTGGGGACCCGGTCGCAAGGGCGAGTGGCCGGTGGTCGGACGCCGCCACCAGATCGGGCGCGAGGGTCAGCCCGCTCGCCCCGTCCTCCCCGTACTTCTCCAACACCTTCGGCACGTCAAGGTGCGAGCCGACCCGGATCCGGGTCGGGGCGTCCTCCTCACCGACCTCGCTGAACAGGAACAGCATCAGCAGCGCCCGGCCCTGGGAGCGCAAATTGGTGAAGTACCAGCTCTCGCCCTCCGGCAGATAGCTCCCCTCGATGTGCCAGCCCGCGTCGTCCGGCTCCTCCTCGTGCGGAAAGCGCAGCGGGAACGTGCCCAGCGAGTAGCGTGGCTCCCAGCGTCCCGCGCCGACGAGCAGGTCGTACGCGCGATGCAGGGACGGGGAGTTGGGACCGGCGGCAAACGGTCCCTGAGCCATGCCGCCCACCCAGTGCACGGGCTGCGTCCACGTCGACGGGTCGTCCGGGTCGCAGCCCGTCTCCCGCCACAGCAGCCGTGCACAGTCTGCGGCCACGCGCGGCGCGACGGCGCCCTCCAACTTCACGAAACCGTCGCGGAGGAAACGGGCAACCAAGGTCGTGTCATCCATGCCCCCATCGTGCGGCGATACCTGCCCCGGTCACCCGACATTCTCCGCACCGTCTTTGTCGGGTGATCACCGGAACGCGGTCAGGCGGCGCGCGCCGCCTAGCCGACCATGACCAATCTCAGCGGCACCTTCTTCTGCCGCAACTACTCCCATCCGAACCCGCTGGGGGCAGTCCGCCTGGGAGAAGTGCCAGTTCGCCGGGACAACCGAGTTCCCCGAGGCCCCTTACTCGAAGGCCGAACCGCCGACCTCCGGAAGCGTCGACTCAGTCCTCGCTGCCGTCATCGTCCTCTTCCAGCTCCGGGGCGTCCGGGTCGCGCAGCGGGCGCAGGGCGCCGGCGGCCGGGGTGGAGGCGGTGAAGCTGTAGCGGCCGAGCAGGTTCAGGTTGCGGTGCTTGAGCGGGGAGAGCCGGGCGATGTCCTCGTCCCGGATCTCGTGGCCCTCGGCGCGCAGTTGGGCGACGGCGGCGTCGAGGTACTTCGTGTTCCAGAGCACGATGGCGTTAAGGACCAGGCCGAGCGCGCCGAGCTGGTCCTCCATCCCGTCGCGGTATGCCTGGTGGATGGTGCCGCGCTTGCCGTGGCACACGTCGCGGGCGAGCTTGTGGCGGGACTCCTGCACGGTGAGCTGCCGGTTCATCTGCCGGCGGTAGGTGTCGTCCACCGGGTCGACGACCCGCAGCAGGTGCTCGGTCTTGGCGATCCGCCCGTACTCGGCGAACGCCGCCCCGAGCGGGGTCGGGCGGCCGTCGCGGCCGAACATGCGCAGTAGGTCGTAGGCGCGGACCTGGTTGGTGACCAGGGAACCGGCGACCTTCAGCATGTCCGGCCAGTGCGTGATCACCTTGTTCAGGTTCACGCGGTTGCGGGCCAGGTCCTCCACCGCGCCGTAGGTGCCGGTCTCGACGCCGGGCATGGTGGCCCGCCAGAACCGCTGATCGTCCAGGTCGCGGAATCGCGGGCTGAAGTTATAGCCGAGGATCTTGAACAGGCCGAACACCATGTCCGAGTACGAGGCGTTGTCGGTCGCCACCATCTCGGGCTTCACCCCGCCGTCCAAGTTCAGCAAGGCGTCCAGGATGTGCAGGGAGTCGCGCGGAGTACCGGGCACGACCATCTGCCCAATGCCCGCGACCTGGTCGTTCACGGCGTTGAGCCAGGTGATGCCCCGCTTGAACCCGAAGTACTTCGGCGACGGGGCGGCGTTGATGGTGCGCACCGGCACCTGGAAGCGCAGCCCGTCCACCGAGGCCAGCAGCCCGTAGCCCCAGTAGCGCACGATCGGGATGCCGGCCTGGGCGGCGATCAGCGCGGCGTTCGCCGCGGCGATGGTGTCGGCGCGCAGGTAGTACTGGTCGACGTGCACGAGCCGGGCCCGGGTCAGGGCCTCGTAGCCGGGGTTGACCACCGGGGCCAGGCCGATGTTGCACGCCTCGGACACCAGCAGCGCGACCACCGAGGTGGGCAGGTCCTTCATCCGGGTCGTGCCGTCGCCGAGGTGCACGAAGGCGTCGAGGAACCCGGTCCAGGCGTTCACCTCGAACAAAAGGTCCGGCAGGTCGATCTTCGGGAGCATCCTCTCAACCCGCTTGCGCAGCCAGGTCAGGGACTTCGGTTCGCCGAGGGCGCCGAGCTTGTCGACGTTCAGCTTCACCCGCCCGTCGTCCTGCACCTCGATGGAGACCTTCGCCGCCGGCCCCGCCTCCTCCAGCCGTTCGGCGAGCTGCTTCCATCCGGCGTCCAGGCCCCGCACCAGCTCCGCCAGGTGCTCGGTGACGGGCATGTCCAGGCTCAGCCCGGCCAGCACGTCCTCCTCGACCGCGTCCCAGTCGGGCCCGTCCAGCAGGCGGGCCCGCGGGTTGGACCAGCGGTGCGACGGTGCGGCGAACACGTCGCGGTTGTTCAGGGCCC
Organism: Streptomyces sp. NPDC048506; assembly: GCF_040651315.1. Taxonomy (NCBI): domain Bacteria; kingdom Bacillati; phylum Actinomycetota; class Actinomycetes; order Kitasatosporales; family Streptomycetaceae; genus Streptomyces; species Streptomyces sp. NPDC048506. The sequence goes on along the minus strand of NZ_JBEZIX010000059.1, from coordinate 5,090 downwards.
GGTGCAGCTGCTCCAGCACGCACACCACGTACGCGTCCCGGTCCGCCGCGCCCTGCGGCAGATCAGGGTTGGCGTACACCGCCTTGCGCCACGCGGGCGGCACCAGCTTGTCGTCCACCTCGCGCGGCAGCAGCGGCTTGACCCCCACCTTCCGCCGCGCCAGCGCCGGAAGATCCCGTACCCCGGCCAGGACCCGCTTCCCGGCGCTCGCCGCATCCAGCGCCTTCGACTCGCCCAGCAGCGACAGAAACGGGCGCACCGTCGCGTACCGGTTCGCGAGCGCGGCCCGCATGGCGATCTCGGCCGAGTTCTCGTCCTCGGGCACCAGGGTCACCACGGTGGCCGCCGCGGTCATCACGGCGGCGCGCGGGGCAACTTCCTCCACGGCTGCCCAGAGCGCGGCCACGTCCAGGTCCGCCTCCTGCTCCTCGACCAGCTCCAGCTCCTCGAACAGCACCTTCGCCGCCCGCGCCAGCACCCATGACGCCTTCTCCAACTGCGGCAGCGTCGACAGCCGCTCCTTCTCCGTCTTCCGCTTCGCCGTGCTCAGCAGCCGGGTGGCCATCAGGACCTGGAACAGATCCAGGGCCTCGTCGACCGCCTTCGCCTCCAAGTGCCGCATCACCGCGGTGAGCATCGCCGTGCGCTTCGGCTCCGCCGCCCGCTCCAGCAGCGGCGCCTTCGACCCCAGCGCGTACCGGGCCAGCGCCGCCATCCGGTTCGGCGGGATCTGCGACAGCCTCAGCCGACCGAGCCGGTACGCGCCGATCTCGTCCACCCGCTCCAGCGCGCGGGCGAACGCCGTGCCTGTGGTCCGCGTCGGCGGCCGGCGCAGCCGCTCCAGCTCGGAGAACCGCGAGCCCTCCGGCGTCTTCAGCGTCGCCACCAGATCCCCGGGCAGCGCCGGGTCCGCGCGGCGGGCGGCGCCCGCGACGGTGGCGTGCAGCCGCTTGTCCGCGACCTTCCGCACCTCCGACACCTGCCGGGCCAGCACCGACACGCCCGGCAGCAGCACCCGGTTGCGGCGCAGCCAGCCCACCGCGTGGTCGAACAGCGCCTTCGGGCCCTCGGCGTGCGTCCACGCCCGGCCGTGCAGGAACGTACGGAACCGCCGGGACCACTCGGGATCGTCGTACTCGTGGTACTCGTAGGCGTCCCGGATCTCCCACGCGTGCTCGTAGGCCGTCTTCGGCCGCTCGGTGTACCGCTTCACCACCGACGGGTCCTCGATGCCGAGCTGTGCGGCCAGGTGCTCGACCACCGGCACCGCGTTCCTCGACTGGCTCGTCGACCGGGGCCACACCCTCGCCACCTGCGGCCAAACCGGCATCGACGCATGGCACGCCGAACACAACCAGCACGCCGGCAACACCATCCGGAACTTCCTGCTGTGGTGTTCGGCCAGCAAGCTCACCCGGCCCTTCCGGCTGCCTCCAGTGCAGATCAGCCAGGCGGCACCGATGCCGCAGGCCGAGCGCCTGGAGCTGATCGGCCGCCTTCTCACCGACCCGAGCCTGCCTCTGCGAGTCCGCGTTGCTGGGAGCATCGTCCTGCTTTACGCCCAGCCGCTCAGCCGCGTCGTCCGCCTCACTCTGGACGACGTCACCCGCACCGCCCAGCAGACCCTCCTCCGGCTCGGCGAGCCGCCGTCCCCCGTTCCCGAACCCCTCGCGGAACTCCTGTTCCGCTGGATCGACAGCCGGGACAACATGAACACCGCGACCAACCACGCATGCCGGTGGCTGTTCCCGGGCCGCCGAGCCGGGCAACCGATCCATCCCGACGTTCTGGCAGCGCTCCTCAACGACATCGGCATCCCCACCACCGCCGGTCGCACCGCCGCGATCCGGCAGCACGTGCTGGAGATGCCCGCCCCGGTCGTCGCGGAGGCTTTGAGCTATCACCGGGTCACCGCGGCCAAGCTGGCCTCCGAAGCCGGAGGCACCTGGAGCCGATACGCCTCTGGGGACCACTGGCGGTCACCACCAGGCTGGACTCCTCGGAGAACTGGTGACAGTTGAATACGCGAGCCCACCAGTACCGAGGCCGGGTTAGCCGCCGAGGGTGATGGCTTCGTCGAGGAGGGCCAGATCAAGTTGCTGAAGTCGGTTCGGGTCGGCGATGAGTTCGTACCCGGTGATCCTCTCGCGGGCCGTCGTGATGGTAAGGGCGAGCTGCAGTCGTCCGTACGGCGCGACCGCGACCCCCACGGCGCCGCCGATGAGTACCGGCTCCGCGACGTGCGCGTTCCGTCCGAAGACGACGATCTCCTCCGCCACGGCCCGCGCACCGCGCACCTCGACCGGTCTGCCCTCTGGAAGGGCCGCGCGGTCCGCACGCCGTACGACGTCGGGCGCCAGTACCGCGAGGACCGCGTCGATGTCGCCCGCTCGCGCCGCCGCCAGGAACGCCTCGATCACGAGCCGCTGCCGGGCGAGCTCCGCGCCGGGGACGGCGGGGGCGCCCCGTACCTTGCGCCGAGCCCGGCTCGCGAGCTGCTTCGCAGCGGCGACGGAACGGTCCACGACGGGGGCGATCTCGTCGAACGGCACGACGAACATGTCGTGCAGCACGAACGCGACACGCTCGGCGGGGCCAAGCCTGTCCAGCACGACCAGAAGGGCGCGGCCCACCAAGTCGACCAGCACTGCCTCCTGTTCCGGGCGGCCACCCACAGTGGGATCTGGGCCCTCATCGGGCACCGGGTGGCCTGCTGGGTCCTCCCGCCGTGATGCGCGGGCCCGCAGCATGTCGAGGCAGATGCGGGAGACCGTCGTCGTGAGCCAGCCGCCCAGGTTGTGCACGGCGTCGGCTTCGGTCCGGGCCAGTCGCAGCCAGGCTTCCTGGACGGCGTCCTCCGCCTCGCTGTGCGAGCCAAGCATGCGCTGAGCGACCGCGCGCAGCCGGCTGCGGTGCGTCTCGAAGCCCTCTGCGAGGCCGTCGTGCGTGCTCACCGGTCACCTCTCCCCGTCGCCGACCGTCACCACCGTAGAGGGTCCCGACATCAGGTGGCTGGCGGGGCTCGGAGTCGATATGCAGGGAGCTTGTCTTGGACGTCTACGAAGCGGTTGCGAGCCGACGGGCGGTGCGCCGGTTCAGCGGGGAGCCGATCCCCCGGGAAACGCTGGAACGTGTGTTGTCCGCCGCAGCCCGATCACCGTCCGGGGCGAACCTTCAGCCCTGGCACGTCTACGTGCTGACTGGCGCGCCGCTGGCGGAGCTGAAGAAACGCGCCGCCGAGCGGGTGGCCGCAGGCGACCCCGGGGACGAGCGGGAGTACCAGATGTACCCGCCCGAACTGAAGTCTCCCTACCGGGAGCGCCGATCCGCCGCCGCGGAGCAGCGCTACGCCGCGCTCGGAATCTCACGCGAGGACCGGCGGTCGCGTGAGGCGGCCGTTGCCGCGAACTGGGACTGCTTCGGTGCGCCCGCGGCCTTGTTCTGCTACATCGACCGCGACATGGGACTGGCCCAATGGGCTGACCTCGGCATGTACCTGCAGACCGTCATGCTGCTGCTGCGTGCCGAGGGGCTGCACACCTGCCCTCAGATGGCGTGGTCGGTGTACTGCCGGACCGTCGCAGAGGCTGTGTTGCCCCCACCCGGACTGATCCTGTTCTGCGGCGTGTCCATCGGGTTCGAGGCCCCGGCCGCGTGTCACGACCGCATCGACCGGGCCCCGCTCGCCGAGACGGTCACTTTCGTCGACGGCTAGGGCGTTCCTGCCGTCAGTCCGATAGCGGGGCGGGATCGCCGCTCTTCCCGCCCCGCACGCCGTGGTTCTTCGGTGCTCAGGCGGCCTTGCCGAAGCCGGAGGTGGCCGGTTCCTGTTCGCGGAGCTGGGTGAAGTCGACGTCGAGCTTGGGGTCGTAGGCCTCGGGCTGGATGCCGAGTTCGTGGGTGGAGTACTCGCCGAACCGCTTGATGTGCTCGGTCAGGTACGGGGAGACCTGGGCCAGGTCCTCCGGATCGATCTCCCATCCCTCCTCCAGGAGCTGGCGGACGGTCTCGGCGATGTCCAGGGCGTTGTGGAAGATCACCGTGTTCGTCAACAAAGCATTGAATTTCATCGCCTTCTCCTGCTCGACGGGGTCGTTGTCGGCGATGACGCCCTGGTTGCCGAAGCCGACCCACTGGGAGAACCGGTTGAAGGACTCGACCTTGTTCGTCGCCGCCGTCACCCGCCGGCGAAGTGGGGCGTCCGTCAGATACCGCAGCAGTTGCACGGTGCGGATGACGCGGCCGACCTCGCGGAACGCTGCGTAGGTGGCGTTCTTGTGCGACCCCGACCGCAGCCGCTTGAGCAGCGTCGCCGAGGAGATGACGCCCTCGCGGACGGAGACGGCCACCCGCATCAGGTGCCGGAACTGGGATTCGATCAGGTCCCAGTCGATGACGCTCTTCCCCACCTCGCCGAACAGGGCGTCGATGTGCACGTACTCGCTCTGCTTGCTCGATCGGTAGAAGGTCAGGCCCTTCCAGTTCCGGATCCTGGGCATCAAGTCGAAGCCCAGCAGGTGGGCAAGGGTAAAGACAGGCAGCGACTGGCCCTGCGTGTCCGCATGCACGGTGGTGGGCTTGACCTCAGAGGCGTTCTTGAGCAGGCCCTCGATGATGTAGACGGCCTCCCACACCCCACACGGAATGAAATGGGTGAAAAGCGCAATATAGGTGTCTGAGATGTGGTGGTACGCGATGCCGCCCGGCTTCCCGTACCGGACGGACGTCTCGGCGAGCAGGTTGTCGAGGTAGGTGTCCATGTGGGTGCCGTCGGCGGCCACGACGGTGCCGTCGCCCCACGCCTGCGAGATGTCCAGACGGGCATGCGCGTTGACCAGGTCGGCGATGGCCTCGTTCAGCAGCACCAGGGAGAAGTGCCGGTCCGCCACGTAGGCCAGCTCGTGCCCGCTCACGCCGGGGATGTGGCGGGCGGCCTCGTACGGGCCCATGTTGGTGCCCTTCACGAAGGTGCAGAGCACGTACCGGCCGACCGGATCCTGGAGTTTGGGGTCGTTGCCCGAGGGCGGGCCGAAGCGGCGCCACCACTCCACCCAGTACGCGGTCCGCGCGCAGATCCCGATCAACGTGCG
>NZ_JBEZIX010000058.1:0-61158 GCF_040651315.1 Streptomyces sp. NPDC048506 | reverse complement strand
GAAGTCCGGAGGAGCGGCACCGCACCCGACAAACCCACGCCCGCCGCAGGCGCCACGGCGAGAAACACCCACGGCGGGAAAGACGACAACGTGGGGAGAACGCCGGCCGCCAAGGCCACGGCGCCGCAGACAAAAACGTGGGCGGCTAAACCACCGGCTCCGCGAATTGGGCGGCGTAAAGACGTGCGTACGCCCCGCCCGCTGCCAGTAGTGCTTCGTGGGAGCCCTGTTCCACGATCGTGCCGTTCTCCATGACGAGGATGGTGTCCGCGTCTCGGATGGTGGACAGGCGGTGGGCGATGACGAAGCTGGTGCGGCCGGTGCGGAGCTGGGCCATGGCCTGCTGGATGAGGACCTCGGTGCGGGTGTCGACCGAGCTGGTGGCCTCGTCGAGGACGAGGATGGCCGGTTCGGCGAGGAACGCGCGGGCGATGGTGATGAGTTGCTTCTCGCCCACGGAGACGTTGTCGCCCTCCTCGTCGATGACGGTGTCGTAGCCGTCGGGGAGGGTGCGGACGAAGCGGTCGACGTGGGTGGCCCTGGCGGCCGCGACGATCTTGTCCATGGAGGTGCCGGACGGGGCGCCGTAGGCGATGTTCTCCGCGATCGTGCCGCCGAAGAGCCAGGTGTCCTGGAGGACCATGCCGATGTTGGCGCGCAGGTCCTCGCGGGACATGGCGGCGATGTCGGTGCCGTCCAGGGTGATCCGGCCGCCGCGGACCTCGTAGAACCGCATCAGGAGGTTGACCAGGGTGGTCTTGCCGGCGCCGGTCGGGCCGACGATGGCGACGGTCTGGCCGGGGTGCACGGCGAGGGAGAGGTTCTCGATGAGGGGTTTGTCGTCGGTGTAGGAGAAGGAGACGTCCTCGAAGGAGACGTGGCCCCGGACGTGTTCGGGGCGGGCCGGCCGTTCGGGGTCCGGGTGCTGCTCGTTCGCGTCGAGGAGTTCGAAGACCCGCTCGGCGGAGGCGACACCGGACTGGACGAGGTTGGCCATCGAGGCGACCTGGGTCAGCGGCTGGCTGAACTGGCGGCTGTACTGGACGAAGGCCTGCACATCGCCGATGGAGAGGGCACCGGAGGCGACGCGGAGGCCGCCGACCACCGCCACCAGGACGTAGTTGAGGTTGCCGATGAACATCATCGCGGGCTGGATGACGCCGGAGATGAACTGGGCCTTGAAGCCGGCCGCGTAGAGCGCCTCGTTCTGCTCGCGGAAGAGCTCGGCGGACTCCTTCTGGCGGCCGAAGACCTTCACCAGGCTGTGGCCGGTGTACATCTCCTCGACGTGGGCGTTGAGCTTGCCGGTGGTCTTCCACTGCTGGACGAACTGCGGCTGGGCCCGCTTGCCGATCTTGGTGGCGACGACGATCGAGACCGGGACCGTGACCAGGGCGACCAGGGCCAGCAGCCAGGAGATCCAGAACATCATGCCGAGCACGCCGACGATGGTCAGCAGTGAGCTCACGATCTGGCTGAGGGTCTGTTGCAGCGTCTGCTGGACGTTGTCGATGTCGTTGGTGGCGCGGGAGAGGACCTCGCCCCGTTGCTGCTTGTCGAAGTAGCTGAGCGGCAGCCGGGCCAGCTTCTCCTCGACCTGTTCGCGCAGGCGGAAGACCGCGCGCTGGACGACGCGGGTGGCGATCCGGGCCTGGACGAAGCCGAAGAGGGAGGCGCAGGCGTAGATCAGCGCGACCGAGAGGAGGACCACGCCCACCGCGTCGAAGTCGATGCCGTGGCCGGGGACGACCGGCATGGTGGCGATCAGGTCGGCCAACCCACCCTGGCCGTGGGCGCGCAGCTGGGCGGCGGCCTGGGCCTTGGTCAGTCCGTCGGGCAGCTGGCGGCCGATGATGCCGGACATGATCAGGTCGGTGGCGTGGCCGAGGACCTTGGGGCCGACGACGGTCAGGGCGACGCTCAGGACGCCGAGGAGCAGCGCGACGGACATGATCGTGCGCTCGGGGCGCATCTGGGCGAGCAGGCGTCTGCTGGAGCCCTTGAAGTCGAGGGACTTCTCGGTGGGCTGGCCGCCCATGAAGCGCGCAGGACCGACCGCCGGGGCCGGTCCTCGTCTCGGGGCCGCCGCGGGGGCCTCCGCGGTGGCCGCTGCCTTGTCCGGGGGTGTCACGCCGCCTCCTGCTCGGTGAGCTGGGAGAGCACGATCTCCCGGTAGGTCTCGTTGTCGGCCATCAGCTCGGTGTGGGTGCCGGTGCCGACGACCCGGCCCTCGTCCAGGACGACGATCCGGTCGGCGCCGCGGATGGTGGAGACCCGCTGGGCGACGATCACGACGGTGGCCCGGTCGGTCTCGCGGGCGAGCGCGGCGCGCAGCGCGGCGTCCGTCGCGTAGTCCAGGGCGGAGAAGGAGTCGTCGAAGAGGTAGATCTCGGGGCGTCGCACCAGCGCCCGGGCGATCGCCAGCCGCTGGCGCTGGCCGCCGGAGACGTTGGAGCCGCCCTGGGCGATGGGGGCGTCCAGGCCGCCGTCCATCCGGGCGACGAACTCCCGCGCCTGGGCGGTCTCCAGGGCCTGCCACAGCTCGTCGTCGGTGGCGTCCGGGTTGCCGTAGCGGAGGTTGCTGGCGACCGTGCCGGAGAAGAGGTAGGGCTTCTGCGGGACCAGGCCGATGGCGGTGGCCAGCGTCTCCTGGTCGAGGGTGCGGACGTCCTCGCCGTCCACCAGGACCGCGCCGCCGGTCGCGTCGAAGAGGCGGGGGACCAGCCCGAGGAGGGTGGACTTGCCGCTGCCGGTGGAGCCGATGACGGCGGTGGTCTCACCGGGGCGGGCGACCAGCGAGATGTCCTTGAGGACCGGCTGCTCGGCACCGGGGAAGCGGAACTCGACGTTGCGGAGCTCCAGTTCGCCGTGTCGGCGCAGCTCGGTGACCGGATGCTGCGGCGGGGTGACGCTGGAGTCCGTCGCGAGGACCTCCTGGATGCGCTCGGCGCAGACCTCGGCGCGCGGCAGCATCATCACCATGAACGTCGCCATCATGATCGACATCAGGATGTACATCAGGTAGCTGAGGAACGCCGTCAGCGCGCCGATCTGCATGTCCTCGCTGTCGATCCGCAGCCCGCCGAACCACACCACGGCCACGCTGGAGAGGTTCACGATCAGCATGACCAGCGGGAACATCATCGACATCAGCCGGCCGGCACGCACCGAGATGTCGTACAGATCGGTGTTGGCGCCGGCGAACCGCTCGCGCTCGTGCCGGTCGCGGACGAAGGCGCGGATGACCCGGATACCGGCGATCTGCTCGCGCAGCACGCGGTTGACGGTGTCGATGCGCTCCTGCACCCCGCGGAAGAGCGGACGCATACGGCGCACGATCAGTGAGACGAGAATTCCGAGGACCGGGACGATGACCAGGAGCAGGGCCGACAGCGGCACGTCCTGATTGAGCGCCATGATGATTCCGCCGACGCACATGATGGGCGCCGACACCATCATCGTGAACGTCATCAGCACCAGCATCTGGACCTGTTGGACGTCATTGGTGGTGCGGGTGATCAGGGACGGCGCGCCGAACGTGCCGACTTCCCGGGCGGAGAAGGACTGCACCCGGTCGAAGACCGCGGCGCGGACGTCCCGGCCGAGCGCCATGGCCGTACGGGCGCCGAAATAGACGGCTCCGATTGCGCAGACGATCTGTAGCAGCGTGACGGCGATCATGAATCCGCCGAGGCGGAGGATGTAGCCCGTGTCGCCCTTCACGACACCGTTGTCAATGATGTCGGCGTTGAGGGTGGGCAGATAGAGAGTTGCCAGGGTCTGGATCAGCTGGAGGAACACGATCAGGGTTATCGAGCGCCTATGGGGCCGCAAATGCGCCCGCGCGAGTCGGACCAACACACAATGAGCCTAATTGAACGCTTGCCTTCGGCAATCGAATTTCCGAAGTACGCCCAGGGCGGAACCGGCGGCCGTTCCCGGCACTCGCCCGCAACCGGGCCGGCCGCCGGGTAGGCCATCATGGAGGCGGCAACGACGGGGCTGCCGCGCTCACGGTCAGCTCCCGCGGCCGACCTGACGAACCGACCCGACGAACCCACACGACGAAGAGGCCGCCGTGACAACAACTGGCACCGTGCGCTACTGGGCCGCGGCCAAGGCCGCCGCCGGCACGGCAGAGGAGCCGTACGCGGCGGCGACGCTCGCCGAGGCGCTCGACGCGGCACGCGCGGCGCACGCCGCGAACCCCGAGTTCGCCCGCGTCCTGCTGCGCTGCTCATTCCTGGTGGACGGCGATCCGGTCGGCACCCGCGACCACGCGGCGGTGCCGCTGGCCGAGGGCGGCACCGTCGAGGTCCTGCCGCCGTTCGCGGGAGGATGAGCAGCAGACCATGAGCGACAACCAGCCGCAGGGCCGCCCGTACGAGGCGCCGGAGCCCTACCAGCCGCAGCATCCGTACCCGCAGCCGGACCCGTACGTCCAGCAGCCGCACCAGGCGCAGCAGTCGGGACATCCGCCGTACGACCCCCAGGCGGCGTACGGCGACCCGTACGCGCAGCAGGCGTACGACCCCTACCCGCAGCCGCAACAGAACCCGTACGGGCGCGACCCGTACGGGCGCGACCCGTACGGGTACGACGGCTACCCGCACCCGACGCAGACCCAGCCGGCGGCGCCGCAGCACCCGCACCACGACCCGCTGCCGCCCCAGCCCGCCCAGCACCAGCCCGCCCAGCACCAGAGCGCGCCGCCGACCGAGGAGCCGTACGGCCACCAGCACCCGCCGCAGGCCCAGCCGGCGGCGACGGCCACCACGGACACCGCGGCCGCCGCGGCACCGGCCGCCGCCCAGCCGCTCACCATGGCCCCCAACCAGCGCGCCCGCCTTGAGGGCCGCTCGCCGATCATTCCGCCCGGTATCCAGCCGGCTGCGCTGACCGCCGGGCTCGCCCTGCTGCTCGCGCTGACCGCGCCGCTGGCCCGCCCGGTGCTCGCGGTGCCGGTGGCGCTGTTGCAGGCGGTCACGGCGGCCGGCTGGTTCCGGCTGAACGGCATGTGGCCGGCCCGCCAGGGCATCGCGCTGGCCTTCCTGGCCGGTCTGACCACCGATGCCGCGCTGCTGGCCACCGACCGGACGAGCGCGCCGCTGGTGTGCATCGGCACGCTCGGGGTGTGGTGCCTGCTCGTGCTGATCCTCCAGCTGCGCAACCGCAGCAGCGCCGACGAGCGGATGTACGCGCTGACCGCCGGCCTGACCTCGACCGCGTTGACGGTGCTGGCCGCAGGGCAGCTCGCGGCCAATCAGCACGCGGTGGTGGTCGGCGCCGCCGCGGTCGCGGCGGCCACGCTCGCCCGGGCGCTGCCGCTGCCCTCGTTCGTCTCGCTGGCCGTCGCGCTGCTGGCCGCCGCGGGCGCGGGCATCGGGGCCGGCCAGTTGACCGGCCTGGGGACGTCCGGCGCGCTGCTCGGCCTGGCGGCCGGCGGCTGTGCGCTGGTCGGCCTCCGGGTGGCCAGCTACGACTACCCGTCGCGGTTCGTCCACATGACGGCCGGTGTCGCCCTGCCGCTGGCCCTGGCCGCGCCCGCGGTGTACGTCCTGGGGCGGGCGCTGGGCTAGCCCGCCACCACACCGCCCTCCCGGATCCGGCGGCCGTCGCAGCGCGCTCCTCGCGCCCCGCGGCGGCCGCCGCTCCCGTTCCGGCGACCGGGTCGTCTAGGGTCGGTCCGGATCGCAGGCAGGGGGCCTGCGCGGACGAGTCGGCCGGGATTCCGGCCCAGGTGTGGGGGGTGTGGTTCGATGCGAGCACTGCGGGTGCTGCTGATCGTCATCGTGATATTCGGCGGGCTGTTCGTGGCGGCCGACCGGGTGGCGGTCAATCTCGTCGAGGACAAGGCCGCGGACAAGATCCGCGCCAGCCAGGGGCTCGGCCGGACCCCGAACGTCTCCATCAAGGGCTTTCCCTTCCTGACCCAGGTCGCCGGTCGCAGCCTGGAGGAGGTGGACGCCGACCTCGGCGGCATCGAGGCCAGGGCCGAGGGGCACACGCTGCGCATCGACAAGCTGTCCGCGCAGTTCCACGACGTCGGGCTGACCAGCGACTTCATGTCCATCGAGAGCGCCGCCTCGGCGACCGGTACGGCCCGGATCAGCTACGCCGACCTGACCAAAGCGGCGGGCGGCGAGGTCAAGATCACTTACGGCGGGCAGAAGAACGGCCGCAGCCAGGTCAAGATCTCACCGAACGTCCCGCTCCTCAGCTCGCTGGACGTGACGGGCTCGATCAGCATCGTGAACGGCAACACCGTCCGGCTGCGCGCCGACGGGCTCCCCGGGATGTGCCGGGCCCTGCCGGGGTGCGAGTCGAAGGTGCGCGCCCAGACCGACCACGACTGGAAGCTGGACCAGCTGCCCGGCAACCTGAAGCTGGACGAGGTGTCGACGCGCACGGACGGCATCTCGATCTCCGCCTCCGGCAAGAACGTCAAGCTCCCGGGCTGACCGGGCGCACCCGGCGGGCCGCCCCACCGGCCCGCCGGCTCGACGCAGTCCACACACTGAGACACCCCAGTCCGTACGCCAGACCCCCCACCCGCGTACGCCCTCCGGCGCCCCGCCCGTGCGCACCGCGCGCGACCTTGCATCCCGCAATGCGGACAATCTCATCTCGCCATTTGACACGCCGGTGACACGCCCCGCTCCGCGTCCCTACGATCGGGGCCATGCAGAGCGCATTGAGCCGTCCCCGCCCACGGGGACTGGCGGTACTCACGAAGCGGCGGGCAGTCGACCTGTGCCGCGTCGCCGCCATGCTCTGTCGCCCTGTCTGACGGGCCCCTGCGCCCTCCCCGCGCCCTCAAGGAGCAGGGGGTGCGTCACCGGCCCGGCCGGCCCCTCAGGCCACACCCCGCGTGTCCCGTACAGCGCCACTCCGAACCCCCACGAAAGTAAGGGGCGCCCGGAACCGATCGGCGCGCACCCGGCGTACCCGCACACCCCCCTCAACCGCCCCCGCAACTGCCCCGGAGGAGAAGAACATGAGCCGCAGCGACGTCCTCGTAGACGCCGACTGGGTCGAGGCCCACCTTGAGGACCCGAAGGTCGTGATCGTCGAGGTCGACGAGGACACCTCGGCCTACGACAAGAACCACATCAAGAACGCGGTCCGCATCGACTGGAAGAAGGACCTCCAGGACCCGGTGCGCCGCGACTTCGTCGACCAGGCGGGCTTCGAGAAGCTGCTCTCGGCGAAGGGCATCGCCAACGACGACACCGTCGTCCTCTACGGCGGCAACAACAACTGGTTCGCCTCCTACGCCTACTGGTACTTCAAGCTCTACGGCCACGACAGCGTCAAGCTGCTCGACGGCGGCCGCAAGAAGTGGGAGCTGGACTCCCGCGACCTGGTCGACGGCTCCGAGGTCCCCAACCGCCCGGCCACCGAGTACCAGGCCAAGGCCCAGGACACCGCCATCCGCGCCTTCCGTGACGACGTCGTCGCCGCGATCGGCAACCTCAACCTCGTCGACGTCCGCTCCCCCGACGAGTTCAGCGGCAAGCTGCTCGCCCCCGCGCACCTCCCGCAGGAGCAGTCGCAGCGCCCCGGCCACGTGCCCAGCGCCCGCAACATCCCCTGGTCGAAGAACGCCAACGACGACGGCACCTTCAAGTCGGACGACGAGCTCAAGGCCCTCTACCAGGAGGAGTCCGTCGACCTGGCGAAGGACACCATCGCCTACTGCCGGATCGGTGAGCGCTCCGCGCTGACCTGGTTCGTGCTGCACGAGCTGCTCGACCAGGCCAACGTCAAGAACTACGACGGCTCCTGGACCGAGTACGGCTCGCTGGTCGGCGTCCCGATCGAGCTCGGCGCCAACAAGTAAGCAAGACGGCCTCTCCCCCGAACCCCTCAAGGAAGTACCGCTATGTGTGGAGCACAGGCAGGCGGCCCGGACGCCTCGACCATCAAGCCCGGTGAGACCACGATCCAGGGCAGCGTGACCCGCGACGGCCAGCCCGTCACCGGTTACGTCCGACTCCTGGACAGCACCAACGAGTTCACCGCCGAGGTCCCGACCTCCGCGACCGGACAGTTCCGCTTCTACGCGGCCGAGGGCACCTGGACGCTGCGCGCCCTCGTGCCGGGCGGCACCGCGGACCGCACCGTCGTCGCCGAGAAGGGCGGCCTGGTGGAGGTCGCCATCGCCGTCTGACGGCGCTCGAAACGTACCTTCCGTACGGCCGGAGGGCCGCACCCCAGAGGTTTGGACGCCTTGCGCGGGGGTGCGGCCCTTCTGCTTGCCCGGCGCCGGAACCGGGGCCCTCGCGCCCGCTTCTGTCCCGCCCGCTACGGATTTACCGTGGACGTATGTACGCGCACCGCCGGTCGCCCGCAGAGCGCCGTCACCGCCAGTACTTCGCGTTGATGGGCGGGTGCCTGGTGCTGTTCGTGCTCGCCTGGAGCGTGGTGCGGCTGTGGTCGGTGCCGGCCGCGGTGGCCATGTGCGTGGTCGCCATGGTCATCCCACCGATCGCGGCGGTCATCGGCAACCGACGGGAGCCCGGTGAGCGCTGGTGGGACGAGTCGGGCGACCCCGAGTCCGACCGCTGGTGGCGCGAGCTGGACGACCGGGGCGACACCAAGCACCCGCGGTAGTCCGGGCCCGCGGCATTCCGGCCCCCGGTAGTCCGCCCCCGCGGCGGGCCCGGCCGGGCCCGCCTCCGGGCGGGCTCAGTACACCAGCGCCTGGACGTCTTCCGCCATGATCTCGCTGACGAAGACCTGGGCGCCGGCGATGCCCGCCCCCTCGATCAGGTCCTTCTCCTCGACACCACGCCGGGCCGCGCACTGGGTGCAGACCGTGATCGCCCCGCCGCCCGCGCGGATCCCGTCGATCAGCTCCGGCAGCGGCGCGGCGTGCGGCAGCTCGAACTCGGCCGCCCGCCCCGGCAGCGCGAACCACACCGACTCCCCGGTCAGCCACAGCGACACCTCGACGCCGCTGGCCACCGCCACCGCCGCCACCGTGAACGCCTGCGAGCACCGCTCGGGCGCATCGGCCCCCGCCGTCACCTTGATCACGAGCTTCTTCGCCATAAGGCAAGAGTAGGCGGCAGGGGCGGGAAGGGAGGTGCGCCCTTACTCCTTCAGGGCCGGAGTCGGACCACTCCCGCAGGGCCGCGGCGGACCTCACAGCGCCGCCGTCACCGCCGCCGACTAGACTCGCAGGCGGTCCGTTACACCCTCACTCCGTCCAAGGAGCGCGCTCGTGCTTGAGGCATTCTTCACCACCCTGTTGGTTCTGGTCGCCGTCGGCGTGATCGCGTTCGCGGGTCTGACCTGGAAGAAGCTGTACCAGGGCCAGCGCTGAACGTCCCGAGCAACCCCTCCCCACTAGAGATCGTCTGAGCTCTCATGATCGAGATCCCGTCCGACCTGAACCCGGCACTGGTGCCGCTCGCCTTCCTCCTCGGCAACTGGGAGGGCGCGGGTGTCCACGACTTCCCCGGCTCCGAGAAGTGCAACTTCGGCCAGGAGGTCACCTTCACCCACGACGGCCGCGACTTCCTTGAGTACGTCTCGCACACCTGGGAGCTCGACAAGGACGGCAAGAAGGTCCGCCCGCTGGAGAGCGAGTCCGGCTACTGGCGCATCGACGCCGACCGCAAGGTCGAGATCGTGATGGTCCGCGACCAGGGCATCGCGGAGATCTGGTACGGCGAGCTGGCCGACCAGAAGCCGCAGATCGACCTGGTCACCGACGCCGTGGCGCGCACCGCCGCCGGCGGCGCGTACAGCGGCGGAAAGCGGCTCTACGGCTACGTCAAGGGCGACCTGATGTGGGTCGGCGAGAAGTCCACGCCGGACGTGCCGCTGCGCCCGTACATGTCGGCGCACCTGAAGAAGGTCGCCGACCTCAAGGAGTGGGCCGAGAGCCTGCCCGACGACATGCCGGACGGGGTGGCCTTCTTCAACCCGGACGGCACGCCGTACCAGGGCTGACCGGCCCACACTGCACGACGCGCCCCGCGGGGGAAGTCCGGTGAGAGTCCGGCGCTGACCCGCAACGGTAAGCGGAAGCCCCTTCCGCAAGCCCGATCGCCCGCGGCGGCGCCCGCTCCTGACAACTCGCCGTGGACTGCGAGGGGACGCCGCCGTTGCCCGGGCACCTCCGCCCGGCGCTCCGGGCCGCCGCTCCTTCCCCAGACGCCGCGGCCCGAGCCGAAGGCGTCCGTCCCTTGGCAAGCCCCGTGGCGGGCCCCGCCCGAACCATCCCCCTTGTGGCCGCGCTCGGCGCCGCCCTGCTCGGCTCCGTGCTGTGCGGCGTCGGCCTCGGCGCCGCAGGGGTCGGCTGGGCGCAGGTGCTGCGCTACCTCGGCGCCGGACTGACCGGCGGCACCATCGCGCCGGACGAGGTCTCCGCGTACACCATCGTGTGGGAGCTGCGCCTCCCGCGGGCCGTGCTGGCCGCGGTCGTCGGCGCCGGGCTCTCCGCCATCGGGGTCGCCGTCCAGGCCCTGGTCCGCAATGCGCTCGCCGATCCGTTCGTGCTGGGCATCTCCTCCGGCGCGGCCGTCGGCGCCAACGCCGTCCTGCTCTTCGGGGCGCTCGGCGCCCTCGGCGTCTGGGCGCTGTCGGTCTCGGCGTTCGTCTCCGCGCTGATCGCGATGGCCCTGGTGTACGCGGCCGCCCGCACCGTCCACGGGCTCACCCCGCTGCGCCTGGTGCTCACCGGCACCGCGATGTACTACGGCTTCTCCGCGATCACCACCCTGATGGTGTTCACCGCCGACCGCGGCGAGGCGGCCCGCTCGGCGATGATGTGGCTGCTCGGCAGTCTGAGCGGGGCCGGCTGGGGCTCGCTGCCGATCGCCGCGGTCGCGGTGGCCGCCGCACTGGCCCATCTGCGGCTCTCCGCCGGCCGGCTGAACGCGCTGGCGATGGGCGACGAGACCGCCGCCGCCCTCGGGGTGGACGCCGGGCGGCTGCGGCACGAGCTGTTCGTGGTCGCCGCGGCGGTCACCGGTGCGGTGGTCGCGGTCAGCGGTGCGATCGGCTTCGTCGGGCTGATGGTCCCGCATGTGACCCGGATGCTGGTCGGTGCCGACCACCGCCGGGTGCTGGCCGTCGCCCCGCTGCTCGGCGCGGTGCTGCTGGTGTGGGTGGACCTGCTCTCGCGGGTCCTGCTGGCGCCGGTCGAACTGCCGGTAGGGGTGATCACCGCCGTCATCGGCGTGCCCTGTTTCGTCCTGCTGATGCGACGGCGCGGCTACACCTTCGGAGGCGGCGCCTGATGCGGATCGACATCGAGGACCTGTCCGTGGACGTGGCCGGCCGCCGCCTGATCCACGACATCACGCTACGAGCCGGCAGCGGCCGCCTCGTCGGCCTGGTCGGCCCCAACGGCAGCGGCAAGTCCACCCTGCTGCGCTGCGTCTACCGGGCGCTGCGGCCGGCCGCCGGGGCGGTCCTGCTGGACGGTGCGGACCTGCACGCACTCGGCGCCCGGGAGGGGGCCCGGCTGCTGGCCGCTCTGCCCCAGGAGGCCGGTACCGAGTTCGACTTCACCGTCGCCGAGATCGTCGCGATGGGGCGGCTGCCGCATCAGCGCGGTTCGGGCCGGGCGAGCGCCGCGGACACCGCGGTGTGCGAACGGGCGCTGGCCCGGGTCGGCGCCGGCCACCTGTCGGGGCGGGGCTTCCTCAGCCTGTCCGGCGGCGAGAAGCAGCGCGTCCTGATCGCCCGCGCGCTGGCCCAGGAGCCGCGGGTGCTGGTGCTCGACGAGCCCACCAACCACCTCGACATCGCCCAGCAGTTGGAGGTGCTGGCGCTGGTGCGGGACGGGGGCGCTCCCCCGGCCACCGCCGAGGGGACCACTGGGGGGACCGCCACCGGCACGGAGTCCGCAGGCGGCCGGACCGAGTCCGGAGGCGGCCTCACGGTGCTGACCGCGCTCCATGACCTCAATCTGGCCGCCGTGCACTGCGACGAGCTCCACGTCCTCGCCGACGGCCGGATCGTCGCCTCGGGCCCGCCCCACGAGGTGCTCGTCCCCGAGCTGCTGGCCGAGGTCTTCGGCGTCCGCGCCCACCGCGTCCGGCACCCCGAATCGGGCGCCGTCCAGCTGCTGTTCGACCGCCTCCCCACCGCCCCCTGAGGACCCGTCATGCCCCGCCGCACCACCCCGTCCACCGCCCTCGCCCTCGGTCTCGTCCTCGCCGCCGCACTGACCGGCTGCGGCGCCGAGGTCGCCGGCGGTCCCGGGACCGGGCACGCCCCCCGCGACCGCTCCGACCACTACCCCGTGATCATCGAGAACTGCGGGGTGAAGACGGTGTACGACAAGGCGCCGCGCCGCGTGGTCACCAACGACGTCAACACCGCCGAGATCATGTTCGCGCTGGGCCTTGCGGACCGGATGGCGGGCTACGTCATGCCCGACGACAAGGGCGACGTCGACTCCGTGCCCTGGAAGGCCGCGTACGGCAAGGTTCCCTGGCTCTCCAAGAAGGCGATCACCAAGGAGATCGCCCTCGACGCTCAGGCCGACCTGGTCTTCGCGGGCTGGAACTACGGCTTCGGCGAGGACAACGGACTGACCCCCGCCTCCCTCAAGAAGCTCGGCATCGGCAGCTACGTACTGACCGAGTCCTGCCACAACGGCCGGGACGGCAGCGCCCGCGGCGTGATGCCGCCCCTGGAGGCGCTCTACGCCGACCTCACGAACCTGGGGAAGCTCTTCGACGTCGAGGACCGGGCCGCCGCCCTGGTCGCCAAGTACCGGCGCCAGATCGCCGAGGCCGCGGCCAAGGCCCCCGCGCCCTCGCGGCGCCCCACGGTCTTCCTCTACGACGACGGCCGCGACAAGCCGCTGACCTCGGGCCGGTACGCCGCTCCGCACGACATCATCACCAGGGCCGGCGGTGAGAACGTGATGAAGGACCTCAAGGACTCCTGGACGAGCGTCGGCTGGGAGACCGTCGTCGCCCGCAACCCCGACGTCATCGTCATCAACGACTACGGCGACACCTCCGCCGCACAGAAGAAGGCCTTCCTGATGTCCTTCCGGCCGCTCGCCGACGTCCCGGCGATCAAGCACCACCGGATCTACGTCATGGACTACGCCGACCTCGTCGAAAGCCCCCGCAACCCGGCCGCGATCAGCGATCTGGCCCGCTATCTGCGCGGCGTACGGCCGGCCGGCTGACGGCGCCGCCTCCGCGGGCCGCCGCGCGCCTCCTACACTGGCTGTGTGGTGACCACCGACTGGCAGAGCGACCTCCGCAGGCGCGGATACCGCCTGACCCCCCAGCGCCAGCTCGTGCTGGAGGCTGTGGACAGGCTGGAGCACGCCACCCCGGACGACATCCTGACCGAGGTGCGCAAGACCGCGGGCGGGGTGAACATCTCCACGGTCTACCGCACCCTGGAACTCCTCGAAGAGCTCGGCCTGGTCAGCCACGCCCACCTCGGGCACGGGGCGCCGACGTACCACCTCGCCGACCGCCACCACCACATCCACCTGGTGTGCCGGGACTGCACGGACGTCATCGAGGCGGACCTGTCGGTGGCCGAGCCGTTCACCGCGACGCTGCGCGAACAGTTCGACTTCGACACGGACATGAAGCACTTCGCGATCTTCGGGCGTTGTGCGGCGTGCCGTACCAAGGCCGCCCAGGCCGACGGCTGAGGCATCCGCGTTCGAGTCGTAGGCTGGCCCCATGCTGCGACATTCACCCGCCAGCCCCCTGCTGTCGCTGCCCGGCGCCGTCCCCGCCGAGGCCCCCGACGAAGGCGTCGCCGCGCACTACGGCGACCTCTTCCGAGAGCAGCGCGCCCTCGCCGACGGCTCCGGCTTCGTGGACCTCTCGCACCGCGGCGTGGTCACCGTCTCCGGGCCCGAGCGGCTGAGCTGGCTGCACCTGCTGCTCACCCAGCACGTCAGCGAACTCCCGCCCGGCCAGGCCACCGAGGCGCTGATCCTGTCCGCGCACGGGCACATCGAGCACGCCCTCTACCTCGTCGACGACGGCGAGACGACCTGGATGCACACCGAGCCGGGCAACCAGGAGGCGGTGATCGCCTACCTGGAAAGCATGAAGTTCTTCTACCGGGTCGAGGTCGCCGACCGCACCGACGAGATCGCCGTGGTCCACCTGCCGGCCGGCTCGATCACCGAGACGCCCGCGGACGTCGTCGCCCGCGAGACCGCGCACGGCCGCGACCTGTTCCTGCCGCGCGCCGACCTGGAGTCGTTCGCCGCGGCCGCGGGACCGGCGATCGGCGTGCTGGCGTCGGAGGCGCTGCGGGTCGAGGCGCACCGCCCCCGCCTGGGCCTGGAGACCGACCACCGCACCATCCCGCACGAGCTGGGCTGGATCGGCACCGCGGTACACCTCCAGAAGGGCTGCTACCGCGGCCAGGAGACCGTCGCCCGGGTCCACAACCTGGGCAAGCCGCCGCGCCGGCTGGTCTTCCTGCACCTGGACGGCAGCGAGGTGCACCTGCCGCCGCACGGCGCCCCGGTGCGGCTGGCCGCGGACGGCGAGGAGGGCCGCCAGCTCGGCTTCGTCACCACCTCGGCCCGCCACCACGAACTCGGCCCGATCGCACTGGCGCTGGTCAAGCGGAACGTACCGGTGGACGCCGCCCTGCTGGCGGGCGGCACGGCGGCGGCACAGGAGGTTGTCGTCGAGCCGTAGGGGGCGTCGAGCCGCAGGGGGCGGGGGCCGTTGGGCGTGGCTCAGGGGGCGTGGCCCCGGGGCGGGGTCAGACCTCGACGAGCACCGTGAACGGCCCGTCGTTCGTCAGCGACACCTGCATCTGCGCGCCGAAGCGGCCGGTCTCCACTGGGGCGCCCAGCGCCCGCAGCTGTGCGACGACCTCGTCGACCAGCGGCTCGGCGACCGGCCCGGGGGCCGCCGCGTTCCAGGTGGGACGGCGGCCCTTGCGGGCATCACCGTAGAGAGTGAACTGGCTGATCACCAGCAGCGGCGCCCCGGTGTCCGAGCAGGACTTCTCGCCCTGCAACATCCGCACCGACCACAGCTTGCGGGCGAGCTGTGCCGCCTTCTGCGGGGTGTCGTCGTGTGTGACCCCCACCAGCACGCACAGGCCCTCCCCGACGATCTCCCCGACCGTTTCGCCCGCCACCTCGACGCGTGCGCCGTCGACCCTCTGCACCACAGCTCGCATACCCGCCATCATGCCGGGCGACCGGGCGGCTTCGGACCGCCGTACCCCCACGGGGGCCGTTCGGGTGCCATGGCCCTGCGGAAGGAGCGCCCAGAGTGGCACGATGCGTGCACGCGGTGTGTTTCAGGGACAACATGCCCTGGACGCGGCACCGGACGAGGGGACGGAACGATCCATGAGCACTGTCGGCGCCGGACAGACACCCGGTCCCGTACCAACCGCCCGTACGACGCCAGACGCCCGTACGACACCGGACGCCCGTACGACGCCAGACGCCCGTACGGCACCGGACGCGCGGACGGCGCCGGACAGACGAACGGCCCCGGCCTGCCCCGCGCCGGACGCCGGACGTACCCCGTCCGCCCCACCGGCGCCGCCGTCCGCGTCCACGACGAGTACCGCCACCACCTCCCCGCCCACCACCACGGCATCGGCCCGCGACGAGCCGACCGGCACCAAGGACGACCCCATGCTCCAGGCAGGCCAGGCGCACCACCCCCGCCCCCCGCAGCAGCGCGACCGCTGCCGCCCGGCCACCACCCCCGATCTCGCCGGCCTGGGGCTGCCCGACCTACGGGTACTGCGGCGCGATGCGCAGCAGGAGGAGGCCGATCTGAGCTATCTACGGCGGTTGTTGCAGGGCCGGATCGACATTCTGCGGGCCGAGATCGCGCGCCGGAGCGCCCAGCACTCGCCGCTGCTCGACCGGCTGCCGGAGATCCTCACGGATCTGCCGTCGCGGCACCGCTCCTCGGCACGGCATGTGACGCTCGGCACACCGCACAGTGAGGAGTACCGCAGGCTCGCCGAGGAAATGCTGGGTGAGGTGGAGCTGTCCGACCTCACCGCGCGTACGGACCAGGAGCTGCACGACGCGATGGGGCGGCTGATCCGCCACGAACGGCAGGTGTCACAGCGCCGCCAGTCGCTTCAGCGCACCACCGACGATTGCAGTGCGGAAATCGCCCGCAGGTACCGTGAAGGTGAAGCACAAGTAGACGACCTGCTGTCCTGAGCCGGCCACAAGCCACCGGGGCAGGGGCCGCTCCCCACACCCGGAAGGCCGCCGATGACCTCGTCCCCGCCCGTCCCGATGCCCGAGTCGACCCCGGCGTCCGCAGGGGCCGTACCCGCCGTGGTCTCCCCCGTCCTCGCCGAGGTCGTGCGCTCCGGCTTCGTGGAGGGCCGGCACCGCGGCTCGCTGGTGGTACTGGCGGCCGACGGCAGCGTGGAATCGGCGCTGGGCGATGTGAACGCCCCGGTGTTCCCCCGCTCCTCGAACAAGCCGATGCAGGCCGCCGCGGTGCTGCGGGCGGGGCTGGAGCTGTCCGGTGAGCGGCTGGCGCTGGCTGCCGCGAGCCACTCCGGCGAGGCCTTCCACCTCGACCTGGTGAAGACCATGCTCGCCGAGCACGGGCTGACCCCCGAGCACCTCCAGACGCCGCCGGACCTGCCGCTGGACCCGTCGGAGGCGGAGGCCTACCTCGCCTCGGGCGGGGTCCGTGACCGGCTCGCCATGAACTGCTCGGGCAAGCACACCGCGATGCTGGCCGCCTCCGCGCTCAACGGCTGGCCGCTGGACTCGTACCTCGACCAGGACCATCCGTTGCAGCAGCTGGTGGCCGAGGGCGTACGCAGCGCGAGCGGCGAGGACGTCGCCCATGTCGGCACCGACGGCTGCGGCGCGCCGCTGCTCTCGCTCTCGCTGACCGGCCTGGCCCGCGCCTTCCGGCACTTCGTCCTGGCGGAGCCGGGCACCCCGGAGCGGCGGGTGGCGGACGCGATGCGCGCCCACCCGGAGTACGTCGCCGGCACCCGCCGCCCCGACACCTGGCTGATGCAGGCGCTGCCCGGGACGCTGTCGAAGATGGGCGCCGAGGCCGTCCAGGCGGTGGCCCTGCCCGACGGCCGCGCCATAGCCTTCAAGATCGACGACGGGGCCACCCGCACCCTCGGCCCGATCCTCGCCCGCGTGCTGCGCGAGATGGGCATCGACTCCCCCGTCCTGGACCGCCTGGGGGACGTTCCGCTGCTGGGCGGCGGCGTACGCGTCGGGGAGATCCGGGCGGCGTTCTGACGACCGCGCCGGTGCGGCGGCCGGGTCGTGCCGCGGCTCCCGCGCCGGCCGCCGCGGCCGGCCCCGCGGGCTCCCCGCGGCCGGCCTTCGCGGGCTCCCCGTAACCGGCCCCGCCACGGCCGCCACCTTCGGCCCGCGACCGCTGCCGCAACGGCCATGGCCTGCATAAAGTGGCGATGACAGTGCACACACACCACCCACCACAGCAGGAGGCCGGCGACCATGAGCGACGCGAATCCCGAGCCGCAGGGGCCCGAGGCGATCGAGCACGCGCATGACCCCGAGGTACTGCAACTCGCGGCGAAGGTCTTCGACCTGGCGCGGCATGGTGACACCGACACCGTCGCCGCGTACGTGGACGCGGGCGTTCCCGCCAACCTGACGAACGACAAGGGCGACTCGCTGGTGATGCTGGCCGCCTACCACGGCCACGCGGCCACCGTGGAGGCGCTGTTGAAGCGCGGCGCCGACGCCGACCGGCCCAACGACCGCGGCCAGACGCCGCTGGCCGGTGCGGTGTTCAAGGGTGAGGACGAGGTCGTCAAGGTGTTGATGGCCCACGGCGCGAACCCCGCCGCGGGCACGCCCTCGGCGATCGACACGGCCCGGATGTTCCAGAAGACGGAGCTGCTGGAGCTGTTCGACGCGGGGTGACGCGGCGACGCGCGTGACGGCGTGACGGCGTGACGCGTGGCGAGGTGGCGTGCGTGGCGAGGTGACACCGTGGCGCTCGTGGCGAGGTGGGCGCGGTGGCTCGGCATCGCAGGCCGGCGGCTGGCGGCCGGCGGCCTGCGGCTGGCGCTGCCCCCCACCTCGCTTGACCTCAACCTTTCTTGAGGTCCTAGCGTCGGGTCCCGACGACGGCACCGCCGTCACCGGTCACTCCGTCACCCATGAAGGGCCCGCGCATGTCCCAGCACCCCTACCGCCTCGCAGTGATCATCGCCAGCACCCGGGAGGGCCGGTTCGCGCCCGTCATCGCGAACTGGTTCACCCGGCACGCCGAACGCCATCCCCAGATCGCCCTCGACGTCGTCGACCTGGACGTGGTCCGCCCGTACGCACTCCGCCACGGCACCGAGGAGTACGAGTCCTACGCCAAACGCATCGACGAGGCGGACGCCTTCGTCGTGATCACCCCGGAGTACAACCACTCCTTCCCGGCCCCGCTCAAGCACGCCGTCGACCTGCTGCACTCCCAGTGGCAGGCCAAGCCGGTCGGCTTCGTCTCGTACGGCGGGATCTCCGGCGGCCTCCGCGCCGTCGAGCAACTGCGGCTGGTGTTCGCCGAGTTGCACGCCACGACGGTCCGCGAAACGGTCTCCTTCGCGCTCGCCGGCGCGCTCTTCGACGACGCGGGCCGACTGCACGACCCGGCCCCCGCCGCCAAGGCCGCGGACGCCCTGCTCAAGCAGCTGAGCTGGTGGGCCGTGGCTCTGCGCGAGGCCCGAGCCACCCGCCCCTACGGGGGCTAGTACTGCAACGGCCCCTGCCGTGACAGGCGGCCAGGCAATGGGACACCTTGCTGGACAAGACGTGGCCGCCGTCGAACAGGATCCTCCTTTGCGTTCGTAGCGGCGGTGCGGGCAGCGACGACCGAAGACGATCATGAACATGATATCTTTTGTCCGATCAAGATCGTCTTGGTCAGCTTCTCTACTCACACAGGAGTAGTTGTGACCTTTGCAGTACGGGGGAAGAACACCCGCAAGCGCGCCTTCGCGCTGACGGGCCTGGCGCTCGCCGCCGCCATCGGTGGCGCGACGCTGTCCACGCCGGCCTACGCCGACGACGTCTACGGCCACTGCACCGGGGACGGTGTGCGCATCCGCTCCACCCCAAGCACGTCGGGCGCGGTTCTCGGCCTGTGCTACACCGGCGAACGGCTGGCGCACCGGGACACTTCCAGTGACGGCCAGTGGGACAAGGTCTACGACGTCGACAACGGCGTCTCCGGGTGGATATCCCACGGCTACTTCAGCTGGTGATCCACCTCTACTGAGACCACGGTCGGAGCGGTAACGGGCTGCGAACCGCGGTCAACCAACCGGGGGGTTCTGGTGCAGGCACCAGAGCTCCCCGGAGTTGTCTCGGCGTCAGTCGTCAAAGGTTCACGGGATGGGGCCCCGAGATCGAACCCGACGGAACGACGCTCCTCGGCGACTGCCCCTGAAGACCATCTCGTAGCCGTGCCGGGCCGTGGGTGCCGGCCTGGTCGTGCAGGTGTTCCGAACCGCGTCGCCAGATCCCGCCACGGGATGCCGGTCCGCTGACAGAACAGGTTCCCGTTGATCACCCGACGGCGGTTCTTCCAACGCCCTCCGCGTCCGACGTCCTTCGGCAAGTGAGGCGCCAGATGGGCGGGACGGACGGAGAACTGCCACGTCGGCGTCTTCCTCGCCTATGTCACCGAGCGCCGACGGACGCCGATCGACCGCCGGCTGCATCTGCCCACCTCCTGGACCGACACGACGCGGACACAGCCCATAAAACTGCCCAACCATCAGCACGAACACCGTTGCAGTACCAGGCCGGTCGACCGTGACCCACGCCGCGCCGCCGCCTACCCCGCGTCCCCCTCCGGGCCGATCGCGCGGTCGACGAGTGCCGCGATCACGTCGCCGGTCTCCTCGTCCGGCACCACCCCGGGCACGGTGAGCTGCTCCAGCATCAGCCCGGTCATCGCGAGATACATCAGCAGCACGGCCGTGCGGTCGCCCGGCAACCCGCCGTCCACATGGAAGCGGATGTTGTCGTCGAGCGCCGCCCGGAAGGTGCGGGTCAACGCGGCCCGCAGCTCGGGCCGTCGGGTCGCCTCCAGGCGCAGCTCCAACATCGCGAGATAGCCGGTGCGGTTCTCGGCGACCCGGCGGTTGATCCAGTGCATCAGCTCGACGACCAGCGCCCGGTCGCGTGGCGCCGCCATCACCTCGGCGACCTCGTCCGGGTCGGGCGCGATCCGCTCGTGGATCTGCGCGGTGACCTGGGCCAACAGGTCGTCCCGGTTGGCGAAGTAGTTGGACGCGGTGCCGTTGGGCACGCCCGCGGCCACATCGACGGCCCGGAAGGTCAATCCGCGGGAGCCGTCCCGCGCCAGCACCTCGATCGCGGCATCCACCAGCGCCGCACGCCGTTCGGGGTTACGCACCATGCCACGGCCCTCCTCTTCGGGCTCTTCACGCTCTTCCACAAAGAACGTTTCCATAAAGGACTTGCAACCACTACGCCCAGAGTACTACAACTGGAGTTGTTGCCGCGGCCGGACCGGCCGGCCGCGAACGGAGAGGACCACCATGCGCTTCGCCAAGCTCGGCACCGCCCTGCTCACCGACGACGTCGCCGCCAGCACCCGTTTCTACGTCGACCACTTCGACTTCAAGGCACTCGTCGAACTGGACTGGTACGCCAGCCTTCAGCACCCCCAACACCCCGACTTCCACCTGGACTTCACCCTGCGCGGCCACGAAGCCATGCCCGAGGACTTCCGCAACCAGCAGACCGGCGGGGCGCTCCTCGGCTTCCTCGTGGAGGACGCCGAGGCCGAGGCGGCCGCCCTGCGCGCCAAGGGCGTGCCGATCGCCATACCGGTACGCGACGAGCCCTGGGGGCAGCGCCGTTTCAACGTCTGGGCACCCGAGGGCACCCTCATCGAGGTACTTCAGACCATCGACCCCGACCCGGAGTGGCTGGCCGCCCAGGGCCTGTGACGCCCCGGGCCGGATACTGGTCCGAGGAAGGACGACATCAGCGGCCAGATGACGTCAGAGGCCAGACGACGCCGGAGGCCAGAGGGGGGCTGCACCATGGGCGCACGCAAGGGTCCGTACGAATGCGGACTGGACGCCGCCGTGGACGTCATCGACGGGAAGTGGAAGGTCCTGCTGCTGTGGGCACTGGCTCAACGCCCCCACCGGTTCGGCGAACTGCGGCGGGAACTGCCGAAGATCACCGAAAAGGTGCTGGCCCAGCAGCTGCGCGAGCTGGAGGCCGACGGCATCGTGCACCGCGAGAGCTTCCCCCAGGTGCCCCCGAAGGTCGAGTACTCCCTCACCGCCGCCGGCACCTCGCTCAACGAGGCACTGGCCCCCCTCGGCGCCTGGGGTCGGGCCCATATGGCACACCTGGAGGCCACCTATCCCCAGCGCCACCCGGACCAGGAAGGCGCCCCCACGCCCCAGGAAGGAACTCCCGTCACCACCTCCCTCCGGCCCGCCACCCCCTGACGACCCCCTGTCCCCTCACGGCCGGCCAGCTCCTCACGACGTGCTACCTGCGAACCGTCGAGGCGATGTGCACGTTCATCGCACACGGAATCCGACCGTCCGGCAGTACCGACGCCGCCGACTCCGCCTCGAAGCGGGCACGTAGCTCCGCGACGATCGCGGGGTCGAGCGGACCGAGGTCGTAGAGACCGCCGACGGTCGCCCAGATCCGCTCCTGCGGGCCGGTCAGGTCGATCCGTACGGTCTCCCACTCCACGGGCTCGAAACCGGCCGGACCGAACACCGCGTCAAACCCCTCACGAGTCCGCAACCGCCGGTCCCCCAGCACAGGAATCCGCTGTTCCGCCGGCGCCGCCTCGAACAGCGGTCGCGCCACCCGCTGGAACGTCTCGTACGCCTCCCCGCCGGCCGCGCCGCCCCCGAGAACGGCGGCCAGCGTGCCGCCGGGCTCCAGCACCCGCGCCACCTCGGCCGCGACCCGCTCCGCCTCACCCATCAGCATCAGCGCCATATGGGAGACACAGCCGTCGAACTGGGCGTCCTGGAAGGGCAGTTGCTGGGCGCGGCCGACCCGTAGGTCGACCCGCTCACCCCCAGGCCGTCGGCGGGCCAACGCCAGCTCCTCCGGCGACAGATCGAGCCCTGCGAGCATCCGCCCCGAGCCCGGAACGCGGGCGTCCGAGCCACCCGCGCCACTCGCGTTCCCCTCCGCGCCGAGGAGTTCCAGCAGCAGCCCGTCACCGCACCCCAGGTCCAGCACTCGCACGGCCCCCGCCACCCGGTCCCGGAGGATCTCGTAACTGGACCGGCCGTCCTCGGCCCGGCCATGGGCCATCGCCCCTACGGTCACTGCGGGATGCGCGGCGTGGAAGGACCGCAGAAAGGTTTCCTGATCCGTCACCATCCCGCGATCGTAGAGCGCTCCGCCCCGCCCGGAGTCTCGTCCGAAAGCTCGTCCAAAAGCTCGTCCGGAAGCTCGTCCGGGACTCAGCCCTCCATCGGAGCTCAGCCCTCAGCCGGAGCTCAGTCTTCAACAGGCCGCTCCTGCAACGCCCAGCCGTTCCCGTCCGGGTCGCTGAAGTAGACGAACGAGTTCCACGCCCCGCCGGGGCCGTCCGCCATCCCCCCGTCCTCCAGGTGCTGTACGGGGCCGGCCGGGACGCCCCGTTCGATCAACTGGGCTCGCGCAGCCGCGATATCGGACACCACCAGTTGCAACCCCTGCACGGATCCCGGCGGCACGTCCGTGACGCCGGCGCCCGCCCCGATGACGATCGAGCAGTCCGACCCGGGCGGCGTCAGCTGGACGATGCGCGCCGCGTCGCCGATGCACATGTCGTGATCGACGACGAAGCCCACCTGCTCGCTGTAGAAGCGCTTCGCCCGCTCCACGTCGGACACCGGAATCGGCACCAGTTCGAGCTTCCAGTCCATGGCGCGCCGTCCTTCCGTAAGAGCGACGGCCCCTGTACAGCGACCGTCGGCACCGGCCTGGTCCGCGCTGCACGCGCTCTGCTGCACAAAGTCTAGGGAGCACGGGACGGATGCGCTCAGGGACGGATGCGCGGAGGGGCGGATGCAGGGAGGGGCGGATGCGCCGACCCATTGACGGAGTGAGTACTCACTCCGTACCGTGGAGCCATGACACCACCATCCGCTCAACCTCGTCGACGCGCCCCCGGCATGAGCGTCGAGGAGCGCCGAGCCATGATCGTGGCCGCCGCGCTACCGCTCGTGGCGGAGTACGGCGCGGCCGTCACCACCAGCCAGATCGCCCGCGCCGCCGGCATCGGGGAGGCCACGATCTTCCGGGCCTTCAAGGACAAGGACGAGGTGCTGGACGCCTGCATCGCCGAGGCGACCGGCACCAACCACATCCTGCGCGAGCTCGCCACCATCTCCCTGGACGAGCCGCTCACCGTCCGGCTCACCGAAGCCGCCGAGGCGCTGAACGCCCACATGGCGCGCATGGGCACCGTCATCGGCGCCCTGCACGCCTCCGGTCACCTGCGTGGGCGCGGGCCCGGAGCACGGAGCTCTGGTGACGGGCCGCCGCCGGACGCCCGTGCGCAGTCCTTCGCGGCGCTGAGCAACGCCGTCGCCGAGCTGATCGAACCGGACCGGGCCGCCTTCCGCTTCGCCCCCGAGAAGGTCGCCGCCACCTTCCTGAGCCTCCTCTTCACCCTGTCCCAGACCCGGCTCGCCCAGGCCGGCGCCCCGCTCACACCGCAAGAGCTCCTCGACACGCTGCTGCACGGCGTACTGGAGCACGACGCGGCGGAACGGGGCGTGGCGGAACGGAGCCTTCCCGGCCACGGCCCGCAACCCGACGTCCTCGATCAGCAGCCCGGGAGTGCCTGATGCCGGTATCCCTCAACCACACCATCGTGCCGGCCGCCGACCACCGTGCCGCCGCCCGCTTCTTCGCCTCGGTCATGGGTCTCCAGGAACTCCCGCCGGCCGGCCGTCTCGGGCACTTCGCCCCGGTCCGGGTGAACGACTCGCTGACCCTCGACTTCATGACCGTCCCGGACGCCGAGGGCCACCACCTCGCCTTCGACGTCGACCCGGCGACGTTCGACGCCATCCTCACCCGCATCCGGGACGCCGACATCCCCTACGGCAATGCCCCCACCACCCCGGACAACGGCCGCATCGACCATCCCCTGTGCGCCCGTGGCCTGTTCTTCAGCGACGACTCCGGCAATCTGTACGAGGTCATGTCACCGGCGTGACGCCACCCGCACGTCTCGGCTCGGGGCTCAGCGGTTGACGAACGTCAGGCTCACCTCGTCGTAGCGCGTCCCGGCTATCTGGGCGACCGGGGCGGCCGCGTCGATCGCGGCGAGTTCGTCGGCGGTCAACTCGATCGCGAGCGCGCCGAGGTTCTCCTCCAGGTACTTCTCCCGGCGGGTGCCGGGGATCGGTACGACGTCGTCACCGCGGTACTGCACCCAGGCCAGCGCGAGCTGGCCGGCGCTGACGCCCTTCTCCGCGGCGAGGTCGTTCAGCTTCTCGACGATGGCCAGGTTCTGCTCCAGGTTGCCGTCGGCGAAGCGCGGCTGGGTGCGGCGCAGGTCGGACTCGGGCAGCCCCTCGACCGAGGTGTAGCGGCCGGTCAGGAAGCCGCGCCCGAGCGGGGAGAACGGCACCAGACCGATGCCGAGTTCACGGCATACCGGAGCGATCTCCTGCTCCAGGTCGCGGGTCCACAGCGACCACTCGCTCTGTAGCGCGGCGATCGGGTGCACGGCATGCGCCCGACGCAGCGTCGCCGCGCCCGCCTCGGAGAGTCCGAGGTGCCGCACCTTGCCGGCCTCGACCAGTTCGGCCATCGCACCGACGGTCTCCTCGATCGGCACGTCGGGGTCGACGCGGTGCTGGTAGTAGAGGTCGATGTGGTCGACCCCGAGCCGGCGCAACGAGGCGTCGCACGCCTCCCGGACGTAGGCGGCGTCGCCGCGGATCACGACCTGCTCACCGAGCCGGTTGACGAATCCGAACTTCGTCGCCAGCACCACCTCGTCCCGCCGACCGGCGATGGCCCGGCCTATCAACTCCTCGTTGTGGCCCGCACCGTAGAAGTCGGAGGTGTCCAGCAGGCTCACGCCGAGGTCGAGCGCGCGGTTGATGGTGGCGATCGACTGTGCGTCGTCCGACTCCCCGTAGCCGTGGCTCATCCCCATGCAACCGAGCCCCTGCGCGGAAACGACCAGCTCGCCGAGCTTGCGCGAGGGAATGTTCGTCGTGGTCATGCTGCTGCCTCCTGAACCGGGCCATCCTGGAATCCCGTTCGAGACGGTATGAGTTGGAGTGCGCTCGAAGTCAACAAGGTTTCAGGGAGGCCGGACGACCGGGGATTGAGGAGGCCGGACGGCTGTGGAGTGCTGCGGGACAGTTCCGGTCCTCGGACGCGCCATCGCACCCCAGGTCAGGTACTGTTGCGGTCCCAGCAGTGGCCCGTTCGAGGAGGTGAGACCGATACCCCGCCAGACCAGGCAGGCGCTCCCGTCTCACGCCGTACGGTCCACCCGATCCAGGTGACCGTCCGGCACGGGTGACCCGGGAAGCGCCCTCGGCGCCCCGAAAGGCTCACATGTCGTCACCGCACTTCCCTTCAGCGCAGTTGCCTTCAGCGCAGTCGCCATCAGCGCAGATCCGTTCACCCCGGTCCCCGCAGGGCGTCGCACCGCTGCCCCGTTCCGTCGTCGTCACCACGCTGCGCGCCGCCGGCTGCGTCTTCGCCGAGGACGAGGCCGAACTGCTCATCTCCACCGCCGGTTCACCGGGCGAACTCGCCGCCATGGTGGAGCGCCGGGCCGCCGGCCAACCCCTGGAACACGTCCTCGGCTGGGCGGAGTTCCACGGGCTGCGGATAGCCGTCGATCCCGGTGTCTTCGTGCCGCGCCGCCGCACCGAGTTCCTCGTGGGGGAGGCCATCGCGCTCGGCCGTCGAGGCGCGGATCGCCGCACCGACGAGATCGACCGCACCGGCCGCTCCTCCAGTCACAGCAGCCACACCGGCCACCCCGGCCGTTCCCAGGTCGTCGTCGACCTCTGCTGTGGCTCGGGAGCGGTGGGCGCCGCGCTGGCCACCGGACTGGGCGCCGGGCGGGAGCCGGTGGTCGAGCTGTACGCGGCCGACATCGAGCCCGCCGCGGTGCGCTGCGCCCGCCGCAACGTCGGCGGCCTGGGGGGCCGGGTCTACGAGGGAGACCTCTTCGGCCCGCTGCCCGACGGGCTCCGCGGCCGGATCGACATCCTGGTGGCCAACGTTCCGTACGTGCCGACCGAAGAGGTCGGGTTGCTGCCCCCGGAGGCCCGCGAGTTCGAGCCGCTGGTGGCCCTCGACGGCGGTGCGGACGGGCTCGACGTGCTGCGGCGGGTGACCGCTGCCGCACCGCAGTGGCTGGCACCGGGCGGCCACCTGCTGGTCGAGACGAGCGAACGGCAGGCTCCGCAGGCCGTCGAGGCGTTCGCCCGCAACGGTCTGCTCCCCCGGGTGGCCACCTCCGACGAGCTGTATGCCACGGTCGTCATCGGGACCCGGTCCGCCGAGCCGGACGGCGTCGACGGGGGCGGCTGAGGCGACCAGGGCGACTGGGGCCACGGGGGCGGCCGAAGCCACGGGGCGACGGCGGTTCCTCGCCCCACCCGAAAAGGCGCTGAAGGTCGGTCCGGCAGCCTCTACGGTGGCGGCATGCCTTCGATGAGCTATGACCGTCATTGTGCCGAAATCGTCGCGCAGGCCGCCCTGTTGACCTCACGTCTCGCGGACGCCGACCTGGCCGCGCCGGTACCCACCTGCCCGGGCTGGAACCTCGCACACCTGCTGCGGCATCTGGGCGGGGCGCACCGCTGGGTGGAGACGATCGTGCGGACCCGGGCGTCGGAGCCCGTGTCCGACGAGCAGGTCAACAACGTCTCCAGCGCCACCGACGAGGACCCCGCGGCGCTCGGTGCCTGGCTCACCAAGGGGGCCGAGCAGTTGGCGGACACCCTGCGGGAGGCCGGGCCCGAGACCGCGGTGTGGACGGTGGCGCCCGGCGGGACCCCGGTCTTCTGGGCGCGCCGGATGGTGCACGAGACGGTCGTCCACCGCGCCGATGTGACCTTCGCCGTCGACGCGAGCTCGTCGGCACGTCAGGGCCCGGCCGGCGGTGCGGAGTTCGGTGTCGCCGCGGACGTGGCCGCCGACGCGCTCGACGAGTGGCTGTCCTTCGGCCCCCTGCCGGAGGTCTTCGAGGCCGGGCCCGAGCTGCGCACGCTGATGTCCGGCGGCCGCACGCTGTCCTTCCGGGCCACCGACCTCGTCCAGCAGCCGGAGGCAGCGCGGGCGAACGGCCCGCAGAACGCGGCGGAGTGGCTGGTCGGCTTCGACGGCGACGCGCTCACCTGGCGCCGCGGTCACGCCGAGGCCGACGTCACCGTCCGCGGCCCGCTCGCCGACCTGGTGCTGTTCGTCTACGGGCGGTGCACCGCCCGCGGCTTCGCCGACGGTCCGGGACGGGTCCGCGGCCCCGGCGGCGATCGGGTCGAGGTGCTCGGGGATGCCGCGCTCCTCCGCGCCTGGCTCGACGCCACCAGCTTCTGGCTCAAGGAGTAGGCCGACTCTTCGGGGTCGAGGAGTGAGCCGACCCTGCTGGTTCACCTCAGCCGAGGCCGAGCAACTCGCTGAGGTTTCCGCCGAGCACTCTCTCGCGCACCTCGCCCGGTACGGTCACCCGCTCCACCGTCGCCCGGGCGAGAACCGGATCGCCGTAGGGGGCGTCCGAGCCGAACAGGGTCCGGTCCGGGATCTCGGTGATGGCCAGCCGGACCGCGAAGACGACGGTGGCGGTGGAGAGCTCCAGATACATGGTCGGGGTGTCGCGGACCAGCTCAACGGCCTGCATCCAGTTCAGCCCGCCGAGCTGGCTGATCACCAGCGGAACGGCCGGGTACCGGCCCGCGAGCGTCGCAAGGGTCCGCAGGTCGTCCACCGTGGTCGGGGCGAAACCGTGCACGACCACGGGCAGGCCCCCCTGATCGGCCGCTGCCCGTAGCACCGGCTCGATGGCCCCCGCCCGTCCCGGTGGCGGCGTCAGCTCGCCGATCCCGCGCATCCCGCGCCCGACGACCTCGCGCTCCACCACCTCGGCGATCTGGCCCGCCTCCAGGTCCAGCGGTACGGACGCGAACCCGATGAACCTCTCCGGGTGGGCGGCCAGCGCAGCGTCCAACTCCCGCCACGCGGCCCGGTACCCGTCGACGCCGTTGGCCCGGCCGCCGATGGCCTCGTCCAACACCGCCATCTCGTGGCGGAGCGACGTGAGGTCGGCGGCCCGCTCGGGGTGGGCCCGGGTCGCGAACAGCACCGCGCGGTCCACCCCGGCCTCGTCCAGCAGTCCCACGTGCGCCTCGACCGGATCGTGCACATGGCTGTGCGCATCGATGATCAACGATCTTCTCCCTTCCACGACGGCCGGCCAGGAATCCGGCCGGTCCGGTCACTGTTGCCCCCTGACACTGTTGGAAGGTCAAACCGCGGGCGGGGTCGCGTCAGGGAGGGCTCGCGCCGAAGGAGGGGCCGTGCTGAAGGAGGGGCCGTGCTGAAGGAGGGGTCGTGCTGATCGGGGAGCTGTCCCGTCGTACGGGCGTCAGCGAGCGCCTGCTGCGCTACTACGAGCGGATGGAGCTGATCCACAGCGAGCGCCGCGCCAACGGCTATCGCGAGTACGACGACCGGACCGTGGTGACGGTGCGGAGCATCCGGGCGCTACTCGCCGCCGGCCTGCCCACCCGGCTGATCCGGCGGGTCCTGCCCTGCACCTCCGACGGAGCGACGGTGCGCCCCTGCCCTGGCGTGCTGGACGGTCTCCGCGACCAGCTGGACGTGCTCGACCGGCGCGCCGCCGACCTGGAGGCGGCCCGCCGCCTGCTGCGCCGGACGATCGCTGCCACCGAGGAACGCGCGGTGTAGCGGTGTTCGGCTCAAGCACTGAGCCTCAACCTGTGACTTAGCGCTTGAATTGGCCCCTTAGCGCTTGAGTCGGCCCCTGTGAGCGTCGGAGGTGGCCCGCTGTCCCGTCTCCGCTGAAGGTGAGCCAGTCTCGGTCTACCTGAACCATCTGGCCGTCCGTCTCGGTCAACCTTGCACAACGTGGCCAAGCACGGCTACGCGGCCGACCGAACCGAGGCCCGTCTCGGCCTCATCGCCTCCCATGAGACCGAGATCAACCGAAGGTGCACATATCGGCAGGCTGCTCTCTTCCCGAACATCGTCGAGGCCACCAGACTCTTCGCATCGCGCTTCTGACTCAGGAAGGCCCTTGGCGGCCCGAGGGAGATCGAGCACTTTCGAGAGGAGTTCGCGCGACGGCTTCCTGCCGAGCGGAGCCTGAGAACGAGCGCGATCCTATGGTTCGCACACGCGCTGACTGACGTCGCACAACGGATCGCGGAACAGCTCGACCAGGAAGAACGTCAGCTGATGCGGATCGCTGACTCGGATCAACGAAACTTGCTGCCCTACTTCATCAGGCGCCGGATCCTGCACCGCGCACCGTCCCACGCACGATGACAACCCATCGTGATCACGTGACGCATCCAGCCGTTTGACGGGAAGTGCGCGCGGGCTCCAGAGACACCTGGTTACTACAGCCCGGGTCGGCGCTCCTCGGGCCGATCTCTGGCATGGACCGTGAGGTAATCAGTGACCGTAGGGTTCAGGGAGCGGCAGGAACCCGCCACGTGGCGCGAACAAGCTTGTTTGAAAG
The DNA here is from genome assembly GCF_040651315.1 of Streptomyces sp. NPDC048506. NCBI lineage: Bacteria > Bacillati > Actinomycetota > Actinomycetes > Kitasatosporales > Streptomycetaceae > Streptomyces > Streptomyces sp. NPDC048506. The sequence goes on along the minus strand of NZ_JBEZIX010000058.1, from coordinate 31,444 downwards.
GGGGATTGGGCTGGAAATTGGGAATGGGGAATCGGGACCATCACGCCACGACCCGGTGGGGTCGCCCGGTCCCCGGGACTGGGGGCAGATGTGGACGCACGGGACAGCGCATCAGTACCGTCCGAGCAACCACCTCCGCAACTACCGCTTCCCTCGTACCCTTCGTTCCCACCATTTCCCCCGCAGGCGCCGCACCTCTCGCCACCGCCAGCGAGCAGTCGGGCGTCCCGGGCGGCTGGAGCGCTTGTCCGGTTGATTAAGTCCAGTCGCTGGTACTGGAGTTGGGGCGTCCTGGTGCTGGTCATGGTGCTCGTCGCCGGTCTGATGACCTTTGTGCTCTGGCCGCGTGAGAAGACGCCCCCGCCCCCGCAGCTGGCCTCGGCGGCCACGAAGAGCCTGCGTGCCTGGCGCGGGGTCACCTATGCGGGGACCACGGTGGACGGCAACGGCGCGATCATCGGCTTCCGTCTGACGGTCGCCCGCGACGGCACTGCGTACGGAACCCTGAGCCGTGACTCGGGGGCGTACGCGGAGCTCGCCGTGAGCCCCAAGCGAACCCTTCTGCGCGGCAACAGCCAGTGGTGGTTCGAGCACGAGCCGGGCAGCGCCGAAGCACTGGCCAACATCTGGATGGCCGACCCGCCGCAGGGGGTGATCGGCCTGGCCGGGCTGTCCCGGATGGCTCCGACGGCGCTCGCCGAAGCCCTCTCGGGCAAGGACACCGACGGTCCGTCCGGGCGGCCGTCCAGGTGGCGCCAGAGCGGGGCCACGTCGGTGAACGGCCGTCCGGCGAAGGTACTGACCGACGGCACCCTGCGCATCGTGGTGAGTGCGTCCCCTCCGTACCGGCCGCTCTCGGTCGGCCTGCCGGGTTCCGCTGGATCTCAAGGAGCCGCCACACCCGAACCTGCGCCGGACGCCTCGGATGCGCGCACTGCCGTCTTCCGCTCCGGCCCGCAGGACAGTGCCGCACGGTCCGCGGGCCATGTGCAGTCCGCAGGTCACGTGTCGGCGGCGGCCGGTGAGCCCGCGCCCGCCCCGGCCCTGTCGTCCGCGGTCAGCGAGCCCGACGAGGCCCAGGTGCAGAGCACAACGGAGAACGTACGCCGGGTCGGCACCTCGCACGAGCAGGCCGAACCACTGAGCCAACGTGTGGCGGCCCAGACGGACGTGGCCGTACAGCTCTCGACATCGTTCTGCAGCACTCCGAGCTGCCCGGCCACCGTGAACGTGACCAACCAGGGCACCGCTCCGGCCAGCGGCACGGTGATAGTGACCGTAGCCGGACAGACGCCCCTGAACAGTCCTGTTTCCGTGCCTCCCGGCGGAAACCGCACGCTGACGACGGCGGCGAGGAATGTGGCACCGCCCGGCCAGACGATCCGGGTGAACTGGTCCGCGGTCTTCTACGAAGCGAGCGTCATGGGCGACGACCCGGCGCTCGTCAAAAGGCTGATGGGCCGCGGCTTCAAGCTCAATGAGCCACTGGGCAACCAGCGGGCCAACGACAGCAAGGGCAAGCCCGTCCTGCAGCTCCTCGACGCCATGACGGCCGACATCGGCCCGCGGACCAGCCCCGAGGTCCGCGAGAGTCGGCTCAGCAATGTCGGCAAGACGGTGGCCAATCTGAAGCAGCAGGGAGCGTTCGAGCCGTTCTACGACCTAGCCGTGAACACCGACAACCTGAGAGTTGCCGGCGAGAGCGGCATTGCCGAACTGGCAGCCAAGACAGCCCAGCTCTCCGTCTCCGACCGGCGGACGCTGCAGTATGCGAGCGATCTGGCGCGCGCGGGGAACAAGGTCGTCTGGGGCAACACCTACAAACCCGAGGGTTCCACGGACGGGTACAAGGCCGACCTCCAGAATCTGACTGGCAAACAGACCATCCAGCGCAAGGCCGTGTCCGGGGGCACGGACGCGGTCGTGAACAACTTCGCGGCGGCGATCAACGAGCTCTCCGGTACCGGGGTGGTCCCGCCCGGCTTCGACAAGGTCGCCTGGATCGACATCGACCCGAACGCCTCCACCGTCCTGGCCGGCAGTGACCGGCAGGCGCTGGCGAAGGAGTTCAAGAAGCTCAAGCTCGACAAGTACTGCAACGGCGCGGGTGGGCCCGCTTTCGACGCGGCCGTGTTCACCACCTATCCGCCCGGCCCGGACGGCACCCCGCAGCGTACGAACAGCGTGTTCACCTGCAACGAACTGCTGAGCAGTGCCGTCGACCACCACAAGTACATCCAGGACGAGATGGTCTGGAAGGCCAACAACGACCCGGTCTGGTACTCCGGCAACTACATCAGCGACGGCCGCCGAAAGAGCACGGCCACCACGGAGAACGGCGTCGCGCTGCCGGAACTCGCCAGGGACAACGAGAACCACTGGATCTCCAAGGACAAGCTGCCCTCGGCCCCCGGCGCGAAGCTGTCCCCCGCGAAGTCCTTCGGCCCGGGCTCGCTCGGTGACAGAAAACGGAGCAGCCTGCTCAACAAGATCGCTGACCATCGCAAGACGTCGGTGGATCTCACCAACGCGGAGCGGAAGTTCCAGAAGAATAAGAGCGCGGCCAATGGGCAGACACGCGACAAGGCATTGCAGCACTACCGGAAAGAACTAGGCGTCACGCCCAACAACAGCTCCATACCCGAGCGGCTCGGCGAGAGCGCGGCACGCTACCACGTCATTCCGGAGGAATTCCCGGGAGCCCAGTGGATACCCCTGCCCAAAACCCCCAATGGTGCGGATATGTTCGACCAGCTGTACCGGCTCAGGGACGGCACGCTGCTCATCGTCGAGGCCAAGGCGCCATCGAGCAACCCCGGCTGGCGTCAGGGGAAGGGCCGTTACAAGAACAAGATGGTCCAGCAGATGACCAGGGAGTACGTGGAGACGATCATCGAGGCGATGAAGGAGCGTGCGACGGACTCCCCGCGGGACGGCGAGCTGGCGCACGACCTGAAGGAGGCGCTGGACCAAGGCAAGCTCCGCTACGTCCTCGTGAAGGCAAAGGATGGCGGCAGCTCCTACGCGGGTGCCACCCTGCAGGAAAGCGTCATCTACTAGCCCGGCGCTGCGGGCAAGTTCTGGCTGCAATGGCGCGGCGTCCACCGCTCCGTCCAGGCCCTCGAACGCGACATCAGGGCATGGCTGGCCGATTGGAACGAGCACCCCAGGCCGTTCGTCTGGATGGAAACAGCCGACGAGATCCTCGACAAGGTCGCCGCATACTGCCACCGAATCTCCGACTCAGGTCACTAGACCGCGTTCCCTGCATCAACGTCCAGGGCGAGACGGAACGCGATGCGGTCCAGGGCAGCTCTGAGCTCTGCGTAGTGGGAAGACGGGCGGGGGCGAACGAGATAGGCGCAGATCTGGCTGCGATCCTTGACCCAGGCTGTCTCAGCTTCAACGTCGCCTCGGACTTCTGGGGGACGGGGGGCGAAGCGGAATTCTCCTTGCATGGCCGTAGCCCAGACGAAGGCAGTGGCAGCCAAGCGCCTGCGGTGATCGCTGATGGTTCCGAGCCGCCTGGGTGCGCAGTCCGGGGCGGTGCCGTTGGCCCGCCCGCCGGGTGAACCCGCGTACTGGCACCGAAGCGACCGTCGGGACACCGGCAAGATCCTGGACCGAGCAGATCACATCCGCCGCCGAGGTCTTCCACCACGCCGTCCATCGCCGGGCCCACCCAGCCTCCGTGTCCAGCCTCACGGCCACCGCCGGATCGATGACGTACGGCGCGACGAGGTCATCCAGGGCGCAGCTGTGCGACCACACCGGCCGGGACTCGATCTCCGGTGTAAAGACCGAAACCTTCATGTACCCAGCACAGCCCGCCCGCGCTGCGTTCTGTACGGCTTTACGCGAAGACCCAGCAGGTAGACGGGACGACCGCTACCCTGCGGGCCACCCCAGGCGCTCACACGGGCCAACTCAAGCGCTAAGGGGCCAACTCAAGCGCTAAGTCACATCAACCCCATGGACCACTTTTGCTAGCGCTTGCTTGCAATAGTTAGCACGAGGGTGCACCATCGACGCATGGCATCACTCAACGTCGGCAACCTCGGCGAGTTCCTGCGGGAGCAGCGGCGCACCGCGCGGCTGAGCCTGCGGCAGCTCGCCGATGCCGCCGGGGTGTCCAATCCGTACCTCAGCCAGATCGAACGCGGCCTGCGCAAGCCGAGCGCCGAGATCCTTCAGCAGCTCGCCAAGGCGCTGCGGATATCCGCCGAGACGCTGTACGTCCAGGCCGGAATCCTGGACGAGCGGCACGGCCTCGACGGCGCCGAGGTGCAGACCGCGATACTCACCGACCCGGCGCTGAACGAGCGACAGAAGCAGGTCCTGCTCCAGATCTACGAGTCGTTCCGCAAGGAGAACGGGCTCGTCGGCGGTGGCAAGGACGACGCTGCGAGCGGGCACGAGGACGGGCGCGGCACGGACCCCCGTGAGACAGAGGCCGACGGCGGCCCGCACGCCACCTGAGCAACCGAATCGTTTCCAGGAGGAAGAACGCCATGGCCATCAGCACCGATGACCTCCGCAAGGCCCTGACCGACACCACCCCCCTGTACGCGCTGGCCGGCACCGTCGACCTGGCCGCGGAGAAGCTCGGCGAGGTGCCGCAGCTCGTCGAGAAGATCAAGGCCGAGGCGCCCAAGCGCTTCGAGTCCGTCCGCAGCACCGACCCCAAGGACGTCCAGGCGCTGGTCGCCAAGCAGGCCAAGGAGGCCCAGGAGAAGCTGGCCGAGCTGCTGGACTCGCTCGACGGCGACTTCAAGAAGTTCCGCGACCGGACGCAGGAGCTGGCGCTCCAGGGCGTGGGCCGGCTCGCCGAGGGCGCCGTCCAGGTGCGCGAGGGCTACGAGGAGCTGGCCGAGCGCGGCCGGGGCGCGGTGGCGACCTGGCGCGGTGAGGCCGCCGAGCGCGCCGAGGACATCGCGGTCGCCATCGAGCCGGAGACGAAGCCGACCGCCAAGGGCGGCACCAGGACCGAGGTCGCCAACGGGACGAAGGCGGAGGTCAGGTCCACGCCCTCGTCCGAGGCCAAGGCGTCCGCGCCGAAGAAGCCGGTCGCGCCGCGCAAGCCGGCCCCGGCGAAGAAGAGCACCCCGCCGTCCGCGAAGTGAGCCGGATCACCCGCCACTGAGGGCGCCGATTCACCGGCCGGGCCGGGCACACTTGACGTGCCCGGCCCGTTGTCCGGGTACGGTGGGCCGCACGGGCGGCAGCCGCCCGTCGTCGGCCGACGGGCCGACAGACCGGAAATTCCGGCAGACCGATACGAGACGACCGGCGAACGGGCGGTGGACGGCGTGCTGATCTACGGGTTCCAGAGCATTCTGAGCTGGGTGCAGCTCGCCCTGGGCGTCTACGCCGCCGTGATGCTGATCGATGCGGCGATGCGCCGCGAGGACGCCTACCGCGCCGCCAGCAAGCAGACCAAGGGCATGTGGCTGATCTTCCTCGCCATCGCCACGGCGCTGCTCTTCATCCTGCCGTTCATGTCGTTCCTGCCGATCATCGGCATCATCGCGGTGATCGTCTACACGGTCGACGTACGGCCGGCGCTGCGGGAGGTCTCCGGCGGAAGCGGCCCGCGGCGCGGCGGCTCCAGCTCGGACGGGCCGTACGGGCCGTACAACGGCGGGCGCTGAGCCGGGCGGAGCAGGGGCCGCCCGGGTTGGTCCGGGCCGGCCGCTGCGGTCAGCGGCGGTCCAGCAGCAGGACGGCCACGTCGTCCGTCAGCTCGCCGCCGTTGAGGTCGCGCACCTCGCGGACCGACGCGTCCAGCAGGGCCTCTCCGCTCAGGCCCGCCGCCATCTGCCGGCTGACCAGCTCGACCATTCCCTCCTGACCCAGGCGCTGGTTGCCCACGCCGATCCGGCCCTCGATCAGGCCGTCGGTGTACATCAGCAGGCTCCAGGAGCCGCCCAGCTCGACCTGCCGGCGCGGCCAGCGGGCGTGCGGCAGCAGGCCGAGCGCCGGGCCGCCGAACTCGTACGGCAGCAGCTGGGGGTGCTCGCCGGCACGGGCCAGCAGGGGGGCCGGGTGGCCGGCCAGGGAGAGGCCGGCGTGGTGGCCGTCGGCGGAGATGTCGACGGTGCAGAGCGTCGCGAAGATCTCGTCGTCCGAGCGCTCGTGCTCCAGCACCTTCTGGAGGGTGGCGAGCAGCTCGTCACCGGACAGCCCGGCGAAGGTCAGCGCGCGCCAGGCGATGCGCAGCTCGACGCCCAGGGCGGCCTCGTCGGGGCCGTGGCCGCAGACGTCACCGATCATGGCGTGAACGGTGCCGTCGGGGGTGCGGACGGTGTCGTAGAAGTCGCCGCCGAGCAGGGCACGGCTCCGGCCGGGCCGGTAGCAGGCGGCGAACCGCAGGTCGGAGCCGTCGAGCAGCGGAGTGGGCAGCAGGCCGCGCTCCAGGCGGGCGTTCTCCTGGGCCAGCATCCGCGACTCGGTGAGCTGGCGCTGGGCGAGGTCGGCCCGCTTGCGTTCGACGGCGTAGCGGACTGCGCGGCTGAGCGCCGACCCGTCCAGCTCGTCGCGGAAGAGGTAGTCCTGGGCGCCGACGCGGACCGCCTCGGCGGCGCGCTCGGCGTCGGTCTCGTGGGTCAGGACGAGGACGGCGTGCGAGGGCGCCATCCGCAGGACGCCACGCAGCATCCCCAGCTCGTCGGCGGGCGCGTCGGCGTGGGGGAGCTCCGTGCGCTCGTCGCGCCGTGCCGGGGGCAGGTCGAGCAGGATGCAGTGCACGTCGTCGGTGAGCAGCCGCTCGGCCTCGGTGAGGTTGCGGGCGGTGCGCAGGCGGACCTTGCGGCCCGCCCAGTCCCACACGTCGGGGACGTGGCTGTTGGGGTCCTCGCCGATGAGGAGCAGGGTCAGGCCCTGCACGGCCGGCTCCGGGTCGGCCGAAAGTCGCTCTTCGCCGACCCCCGCGACCGGCGTGCCGGCGACCTGCGCGGTGTCCGCGCAGACGTCGTCCACCGGTCCTGCCTGCTGCGGCAGCACGACCGTCCGCTGCTGCGGTACGGGTACGGGCATCGGTCTGCTTCCTTCCCTCCCCCCGAGGGGCTCATGGGCGCCGATCGGCGCCGTCAGGTCCGGCCGGCACCGTTCGCGGATCAATTGGAACGGGGCGTACTCCGGACACTGACAGGCGACCATAGCGCCAGTACGGAGAGGGATGGAATGGCCGACGGCATTCGGCCATCGTCATATGCCGCCCCCGATAAGCCATTTGACCTGGGGCGCGCCAAATGCGGAATGACGAACATCACCCCGCTTGAGTGCATTCCGCTACACCACGACAACCCTCAGATAGCAAACAATCCGGTCATTTATCGCCCGAGTGACCTGGGTCATGGTGTCAGCGGTCACCGTCGGGACGGACCACGCCGAGGATCGGCATCGAGCCGGCGCCGGTGATCGTCACCTGCCGGCCGGGCCGCGGCGCATGCACAATTGCGCCGTCTCCGAGATACATCCCGACATGGCTGGCATCGGAAAAGTAGATGATCAGGTCGCCCGGCCGCATGTCCTTGAGGTCGACGTGCGGCAACAGCCGCCACTGCTCCTGCGAGGTCCGCGGAATCGTCCGGCCACCGTGCTCCCAGGCGCGCAGGGTCAGCCCGGAGCAGTCGAAGGTGTCCGGACCCTCGGCGCCCCACACATAGTCCTTGCCGATCTGCGCGGTGGCGTACGAAATCGCCTTCTTGCCCAGCGCCGACGCTTTGCTGCCGATGTCCTTCAGAACACCCGAGTCGAGCCACTTCTGCTGCTGTCGGAATGCCTGTTCATCCTCCAGCTTGAGCAGTCGGGCCATTTCCTTCGCGGCCAGTCGGGATTCCAGCCGCTTTGCCTCGTCGATCTTTTTCTCGATGTCCCGTCGCGCGCCGTCCTTCTTCTTACGGTTCGCCTCCAGCCGTTCCCAGCGGTCGGTGGCGGCGTGCGAATAACTCTCCAAGTCGCCCTTGAGATTCGTGAGTTCGCTCACCACGCGCTTGGCGGCGAGCTGCCCTTTACGGGCCAGCGTGACATTGTCGAGGAAGGCCTCGGGGTCGGCATTGAGCACCAGCTTCGCCTCGACGGGCAGGCCGCCACCGCGGTACTGGGCACTGGCCAGCGCACCCGCCTGCCGCTTGAGGGCGGCCAGCCGGCGCTGGGTGCCGTCGATGCTGCGCGCCAGCTTGACGATCTCCTTCTGCTGGAGCTCGACCTGCTCCTCGGCGGCGTTGTAGGCGTCGGTGGCCTGCTCGGCCTTGTGATAAAGGGCGTCGATCTTCTTGCGTACGTCGTCGAGGTGCCGGGCGTCGGCGTCCGCGGCCGGGCTGCCGGGGGCGTTCGTGGGGCCGGCGGCGGGCGCGGGGTCGTCGGCGTAGGCGGTGCCCGCGGTACCTCCGAGCAGGCCCGTCGCGCACAGCACGACGGCGGTGCAGGCCACCAGGCGGCCCCCCTGGCCGCCCCGCACACGGCGCCTCGCGCCGCCCCGGCCCTGCGCCTGCGCCTCACCCCGTGCCTGCGCTTCGCCCCGTACCTGCGCTTCGCCCCCTAGGCCCTGAACGCCCTGCCGTGCCCCCTGGCTCCCCACCAGCCACCTCCGGTCGTTCCGCACCGATTCGCGTCGTATCCCGGCGCGGATGCTGCCATACCGGACGGTAATTCGACAGAGCGACGGGCCCTTTAGTACGAGCGGGCGAACACTTCTCACACCACACCCATCCGATGGCCGAGGTTCACCTTGCGTTCACTCTCCTCCATCGGCTGCTTCACCTGATCTGCCTAATTTCGGCCGTACCGAGTGCGCGCCATGCCCATGGGGGCGGCGCGGCACGGCTAGCTGACACCGCACCCCCACGGCGGACACCACCCACATCACCACTCAGCACGCCGATGATCCGGCGCGCCCCAGGAAGGAATTCCCGACAGTGAAGCTTCAGCGCAAGAACCGGGTTCGCGCCCTCGCCGTTGGCGCTCTCGCCGTCACCGGTGCCCTGGCCCTGACGGCGTGCGGGTCCGACGACACCACCGGCGGCAACGGTGGCGGCAGCTCCGCCAAGGCCTCGAACATCAAGTGTGAGGGCAAGGGCAAGCTGCTCGCGTCCGGCTCGTCCGCGCAGAAGAACGCCATGGACGCCTGGGTGCAGAGCTACTCCGGCGCCTGCAAGGACACCGAGATCAACTACCAGCCGACCGGCTCCGGCGCCGGCGTGACCACCTTCCTCCAGGGCCAGACCGCCTTCGCGGGCTCCGACTCGGCCCTCAAGCCCGAAGAGGTCACCAAGTCGAAGCAGATCTGCAAGGGCGGCCAGGCCATCGACCTGCCGATGGTCGGCGGCCCGATCGCGGTCGGCTACAACGTGCCCAACGTGGACAACCTCGTCCTGGACGCCCCGACCCTGGCGAAGATCTTCGACTCGAAGATCAGCAAGTGGAACGACGCCGCGATCAAGAAGCTGAACCCGGACGCCAAGCTGCCGGACCTCAAGATCCAGGCCTTCCACCGCTCCGACGACTCCGGCACCACCGACAACTTCACCAAGTACCTCAAGGGCGCCGCCCCGGGTGACTGGAAGCACGAGCCGGCGAAGAAGTGGGAGGGCACCGGCGGCCAGGCGGCGTCCGGCTCGGCCGGCGTCTCCTCGCAGGTCAAGCAGACCAGCGGCGCCATCTCCTACTTCGAGCTGTCCTACGCCACCTCCGGCAAGATCCCCACGGTCAAGCTGAACACCGGTGCGAAGGCGCCGGTCGAGGCGACGGTCGACAATGCCTCCAAGGCCATCTCCGAGGCCAAGCAGGTCGGCACCGGCAAGGACCTGGCCCTTCAGCTCAACTACACCACCAAGGCCGAGGGCGCCTACCCGATCACCCTGGTGACGTACGAGATCGCCTGCGACAAGGGCAACAAGGCCGAGACCCTGCCCGCCACCAAGTCCTTCCTGACCTACGTCTCCAGCAAGGACGGCCAGGCCGCGCTGAAGGACCTGGGCTACGCCCCGCTTCCCACCGAGATCGCCGACAAGGTCCGCACGACCGTCTCGTCGCTCTCCTGACCTACCAGGGCGGCGGACCCGAGTCCCCGCTGTACGGCCGAAAGGGGCCCCTGACCAGGGCCCCTTTCGGGCCGCCGCCCGTCCGGTGCACCGCCGCGCCAGGAGCCCCCACCGGCTCCGCAGACCGGAGAATCCATGAATAAAGCCTCCTCGACAACCGACAACCCGCCTGCGCCGGGGGACGGCCGCCAGTCGCCCATATCCGGCAGGTCGGTCCGCCCCGGTGACCGGATCTTCCTCGGGCTCTCCCGGGGCTCCGGTATCGCCCTCCTGGTGATCATGGCCGCCATCGCGTCCTTCCTCACCTACCGGTCCGTACTCGCCATCTCCGGTGACAAGGCCAACTTCTTCACCACGCTCGACTGGAACGCCACCGGCACGGAGCCGAAGTTCGGCATCGCGGTGCTCGCGTTCGGCACCCTCGTCAGCTCGGTGATCGCGATGCTCATCGCGGTCCCGGTCGCGGTCGGCATCGCGCTCTTCATCTCGCACTACGCCCCGCGCAAGCTGGCCTCGCCGCTCGGCTACGTCATCGACCTGCTCGCCGCGGTGCCCAGCATCATCTACGGCCTGTGGGGCGCGCTCTTCCTCGTCCCCCACCTGTCCGGCCTGTACGGCTGGCTCAACGACTACCTGGGCTGGACCGGGATCTTCAGCTACTCCCAGGGCGCGGCCCGCTCGCTCTTCACCGTCGGCATCCTGCTCGCGATCATGATCCTGCCGATCGTGACCAGCGTCAGCCGCGAGGTCTTCCTCCAGGTCCCGAAGATGCACGAGGAGGCCGCGCTGGCCCTCGGCGCCACCCGCTGGGAAGTCATCCGCATGGCCGTGCTCCCCTTCGGCCGCTCCGGCGTCATCAGCGCCTCCATGCTGGGCCTGGGCCGTGCGCTCGGCGAGACGATGGCCGTCGCGACGGTCCTGTCGCCCAGCTTCCTCATCAGCGCCAGCCTGCTGGACCCGGGCGGCGGCACGTTCGCCCAGAACATCGCCAGCAAGTTCAGCGAAGCCGACCAGTTCGGCCAGGACGCCCTGATCGCCTCCGGTCTCGTCCTCTTCGTGATCACGCTGGTCGTCAACGGCGCGGCCCGCCTGATCATCGCCCGCCGCAAGGAGTACTCGGGAGCCGCAGCATGAGTGTCGTCACGGATCGCACGGCGGTCGCCAACGGCGGCAGCCCGCTCCCGGTCTCCCTCAAGCAGGCCCGGCTGCCCCGCTGGGCCACACCGGTCCTCGCGCTGGTCGCGGCCGGCGCCGGCTGCGGCATCGGAATCGCCGCCGGCCTGGACAGCACGGTGCAGTGGGGCCTGATCGCCGCCCTGCTCTTCATCCTCGGTACGTTCGTGCTGTCCGCCGCCGTCGAGGGCGCTCGGCAGGCCAAGGACCGGCTGGCCACCTGCCTGGTCTGGGTCGCCTTCCTGCTCGCCGTCATACCGCTCGCCTCCCTGCTGTGGGAGACGATCGTCCGCGGCAGCAAGGTGCTGGACGGCTACTTCCTGTCGCACTCGATGGGCACCCTCCCGGACGCGATGCCCGGCGGCGGTATCTACCACGCGATCATCGGCACCCTGGAGCAGGTCGGCCTGGCCACCCTGATCGCCGCGCCGATCGGTCTGCTCACCGCGATCTACCTCGTGGAGTACGGCCGCGGCCGGCTCGCCAAGGCCGTCACCTTCTTCGTCGACGTGATGACCGGCATCCCCTCGATCGTGGCCGGCCTGTTCGTCCTCTCCGTGTGGATCCTGATCCTCGGCTTCGGCCCGTCCGGTTTCGCCGGCGCGATGGCCCTGGCGATCCTGATGATGCCGGTCGTGGTCCGCTCCACCGAGGAGATGCTCAAGCTCGTCCCGAACGAGCTGCGGGAGGCCTCCCTGGCCCTCGGCGTCCCGAAGTGGCGCACCATCCTCAAGGTCGTCCTGCCGACGTCGATCGGCGGCATCACCACCGGCGTGATGCTCGCCATCGCCCGTATCACCGGTGAGACGGCACCCGTGCTGCTCCTGGTGTGGGGCGCCAAGACGATCAACAACAACCCCTTCGAAGACGCCCAGCAGTCGCTTCCGCTCTATGTGTTCCAGCAGTGGCAGCAGGGTTCCGAGGCCTCCTACGACCGCGCCTGGGCCGCGGCACTGGTCCTCATCGCCTTCGTGATGATCCTCAACCTGGTGGCTCGCGGCATCGCCCGCTGGAAGGCCCCCAAGACCGGTCGCTGAGGCGACACACGGCTCCGCCGAGTGGGGCCTTAAGCGATACGAAAGAAGCAGTGATCCCATGGCCAAGCGAATCGACGTCAGCGGCCTCTCCGCCTACTACGGCAGCCACAAGGCCATCGACGACATCTCGATGACGATCGAGCCGCGCTCCGTGACGGCCTTCATCGGCCCGTCCGGCTGCGGAAAGTCGACCTTCCTGCGCACCCTGAACCGGATGCACGAGGTCACCCCCGGTGGCCGCGTCGAGGGCAAGGTGATGCTGGACGACGAGAACCTCTACGGCTCCGGCGTCGACCCGGTCGCCGTCCGCCGCACCGTCGGCATGGTCTTCCAGCGCCCCAACCCGTTCCCCACGATGTCGATATTCGACAACGTCGCGGCCGGGCTGCGGCTGAACGGCTCGTACAAGAAGAGCGAGCTGAAGGACATCGTCGAGAGGTCCCTCAAGGGCGCCAACCTCTGGAACGAGGTCAAGGACCGCCTGAACAAGCCCGGTTCGGGCCTGTCCGGCGGCCAGCAGCAGCGGCTGTGCATCGCCCGCGCCATCGCGGTCGAGCCGCAGGTCCTGCTGATGGACGAGCCCTGCTCGGCGCTCGACCCGATCTCCACCCTCGCCATCGAGGACCTGATCGGGGAGCTGAAGGAGCGCTTCACGATCGTCATCGTGACGCACAACATGCAGCAGGCCGCCCGGGTCTCGGACCGTACGGCGTTCTTCAACCTGGCGGCCGTCGGGCAGCCCGGCAAGCTGATCGAGATCGACGAGACCGAGCGGATCTTCTCCAACCCCTCGGTCCAGGCCACCGAGGACTACATCTCCGGCCGCTTCGGCTAGGCCGTCCTGCCTTCTTGGACCTGCCCTGGTCGACGCCCCTGAGCGTCCTGCGGTGCTGCATGGCGGTGCCACCGCAAGGACGAAGGGCCCGCCCCTCCTTCCCGGAGGGGCGGGCCCACTGTCGTTGTGCGGTCCGCGGTCAGCCGAAGGCCAGCCGGACCAGCCAGTACACGAACGCCGCGACCAGCGCCGCCGCCGGCATCGTGATGAACCAGCCCATCACGATGTTCTTGGCGACGCCCCAGCGCACCGCACGCGGCCGCTTGGTCGAGCCGACGCCCATGATCCCGGCCGTGATGACGTGGGTCGTGGAGATCGGCGCGTGGAACATGAACGACGCGGTGTACATGACCGAGGCGGCCGTGGTCTCCGCGGCGAAGCCCTGCGGCGGGTCCAGCTCGATGATCCGGCGGCCGAGGGTGCGCATGATGCGCCAGCCACCGGCGTACGTGCCGAGCGAGAGGGTGATCGCACAGGCCAGCTTGACCCAGACCGGGATGGCCTCGTCCTTGCCCTCGACGTCCGCGATGACCAGCGCCATGACGACCACACCCATGGTCTTCTGGGCGTCCTGGAGACCGTGGCCGAGCGCCATACCGGCGGCCGAGACGGTCTGCGCTATGCGGAAGCCGCGCTTGGCCTTGTGCGGATTGGCCCTGCGGAAGATCCACAGGATCAGGACCATGACCAGGTAGCCGAGCACCAGGCCGATCACCGGCGAGATGAACATCGGCAGGACGACCTTCTCGATCACCCCGGACCAGATCACCGTCGTGCCGCCGGCCAGCGCCGCGCCGACCATGCCGCCGAACAGGGCGTGCGAGGACGACGAGGGCAACCCGAAGTACCAGGTGACCAGGTTCCAGGCGACCGCGCCGATCAGCGCGGCGAAGAGGATGCCCATCCCCTTGCTGCCCTGGGGAGTGGCGATCAGCCCCTCACTGACGGTCTTGGCGACGCCGCTGCCGAGGAAGGCACCGGCGAGGTTCATCACGGCGGCCATCGCCAGGGCGGCACGCGGGGTCAGCGCACGCGTCGAGACCGAGGTCGCGATCGCGTTGGCGGAGTCGTGGAAGCCGTTGGTGTAGGTGAAACCGAGCGCGACCGCAATGGTCACGACAAGCGCGAAGGTGTCCATGGCCGGGGCTCAGGACTCCTTGACCGCGATGGTCTCGACCGTGTTGGCGACGTGCTCGAACGCGTCCGCCGCCTCTTCCAGGATGTCCACGATCTGCTTGAGCTTGAGGACCTCGATGGCGTCGTACTTGCCGTTGAAGAGGTGCGCGAGCAGCTTGCGGTGGATCTGGTCGGCCTGGTTCTCCAGGCGGTTGACCTCGATCCAGTACTCGGTGAGGTTCGACATCGTGCGCAGGTTGGGCATCGCCTCGGCGGTCAGCTCGGCCGCCCGCGCCAGCACCTCGATCTGCTGCTCGATGCCCTTGGGGAGCTCCTCGACCTTGTAGAGGACGACCAGATCGACGGCCTCCTCCATGAAGTCCATGATGTCGTCGAGCGACGAGGCGAGGTTGTAGATGTCCTCGCGGTCGAACGGCGTGATGAACGAGGAGTTCAGCTGGTGGAAGATCGCGTGGGTCGCGTCATCTCCCGCGTGCTCGGCCGCGCGCATCCGCTCGGAGATCTCGGTCCGCGCGGAGGCGTCCGCCCCGAGCAGTTCCATCAGGAGCTTGGAGCCCGTGACGATGTTGTCCGCGGAGGCGGCGAACATGTCGTAGAAGCTCGTCTCCCTGGGGGTCAGACGAAAACGCACGTGGAATCCTCGGGGTGCATCGGATTAGGTCGAGTTGATGCTAGGCGCATCATCCAGCCACTGCTAACCGGCATTCCCTCAGTGTCGCCCATCGGGCAGCATGCTCTGCACGGGGTACCGCAGGTGCCCGCAAAGTTCGGTACCATATACCCACTAGGGGTATATGAATCGCCTAGATACCAGGGGAGACGGCCATGACGACCATGGACGCCGACACCACCGGCAACACCGCAGCCGCCGCGGCCCGCCACACCCCGCAGCCGACATCCGACCCCCGAGGCGAAGCCCAAACCGTGACCGATACCGCAGAGACCCCGACGTCCGCCGGCGTCCACGGCTACGCAAAGCAGAAGGACGCACACATCAAGCGACTGCGCCGGATCGAGGGGCAGATCCGCGGACTCCAGCGGATGCTCGAAGAGGACGTCTACTGCATCGACATACTCACCCAGGTCTCGGCGAGCACGAAGGGCCTGCAGTCCTTCGGCCTCCAGCTCCTGGAGGAGCACCTGCGGCACTGCGTGGCCGACGCGGCGGTCAAGGGCCCCGAGGCCATCGACGCCAAGGTCCAGGAGGCGACCAAGGCGATCGAGCGGATGCTGCGCTCCTGACCCTCGAGGGCTACTCCGGCTCCCCGGGCCCCTCACCGTGGTCCCCGTCCACGTCCAGCACCTCGTCGATACGGGCCGGGCTGAGCCGATCCTCGCTGGCAGCCGCGGCCGCGATCATCAACTCACCGGTCAGGTCGATCTCGACGAGGGCCACGTGGTCCTGGACCGACGTACGGCGGTGGCCGGCCACGTACAACACCTCCTGCTTCGAGCGCCTTCCCACGCCTGGGGCGGTCACCGCCAGCGTAGGGAGGGTCGCGCGCTCCGCGCATGGCACGGATGGACCATTTCCGCCCTCCGGCACGCGCCCCCGTCACATGTCCCGCCGGCCCTGAGGACACCCCTAGGGGGCGGCGGAAGCGATCTTCCCGGCATAGATGTCCCGCCGGTCCGGCAGCCGCACCGCCACCCCGGCGCCGAAGCCGGACAACTCCGTCGTGGAGGTCACCGACGCCCCCGCGGGCGCACCGTTGGCGAAGTGGAACCGCTGGCACACCTTGCGCAGCCGCCCGGCCTCGTCGAGGTACGCGTCGAACGGCACCGCGTCGGTGGTGAAGCCTTTCTCCGCGGCGACCAGTGCCGGCCTGGTCCGCGGCGACGCCGCCCGGGCCGCCGCCCCGATGTCCGTCGTCCCGCGGTAGTGCCGCACCACGACGCCGTCCCACCGCTCCTCGCCCACGTACGCCACGTCCCGGGCGCCGCGCAGCAGTTCCGCGGCGGCCAGCGGGTCGGTGGCGCCGCCGGTGACCAGGTTGCCGTCGGCCAGCGAGGCGGTCTCCACCCGCACCCACTTGTCGGCGGGCACACCCGCGCCGCGGTTCTTCATGAACAGCGCACCGGGCGCCAGGATCTCGGTGATCGGCTCGCGGCCCCCGCCGGGCTCGCCCGCCGGATCGGGCAGCAGGAGCCGCAGCTGCCCGCTGCTGGTGGTGAAGTCGTAGCCGCCGGAGCCCCGGATGGCGACGCGGGTGCCGCCGCTCACCGTCTCCATCGCCGTACGGACCGCGGCGGACCGGGCCCGCACCAGGGCGTCGGCGCTGGCGCGGACGTCCTCGCCGGCCGCGGCGGTGGGCCGGCCGGGCGGCTCCTGGTCGTCGGCCGCCGCCCCCTCCGAGGAACAGCCGGTCGCCAGCAGCCCCACCGCCAGACCCGTCCCGCACGCCATGGCCACGGCCGCCGCGCCGCCTCGCCTGCCCTGCACCACCATCGCGTACGAGCCCCCTCGGCCGCTGTCTTCGGAGCCGGCCTGGACGGCCGGTCCGCTCGGGAGGGTCGGACGTCCCGCCCACGCGGTGTCTGACGTTCCGTCGACCGATCCGTTCAACGACCGTTGCGGGGGCTCGTCACGCAACGGCGCCGGGAGCGCGTAGCGTGGACGGGTGCCCGACCGAACCCCTCATACGACCTCCACCACCGAGCGCGGGTCCTTCTGCACGGCCCGCTGCGACTGCGGCTGGCGGGGGCCCGCCCGTCGCGCCCGCTCACAGGCGCGCACGGACGCACAGCGCCACCTGGTGGAGGCCGGGATCGCGTCCGGGCCCGAGCACCCGTCGGAGTAGCGCAGGAATCCGGGAGTCCGTTCCGGGAACCCCCAACGCCCGTACGGCATCTGCCTAATGAGAGAAGCCACGGCACCGCGCCGCCCCGGGACGCAAGACCAGAATCGGACACTTCCGGACAGTGCGGATCATGCCGGACGGAGCGGTGTGCGGGGGATGCATACGGCCGCGCCGCCCGGTGCCACGGCTCCGGCACACCCCCGCACGACCGCGGTCGGCGGCGTCGGCCGCGCCCGTACCGGCGCCTCGACCCGCTCCGGCCGTCGCGCACGCGGGGCGAGACCGTACGACATCGAGGGGGACTCATCCCAGTGAAGCGGCGCACACTCCTGCAAGCCGGCACCGGACTGGCGGCGACCTCGGTCGCCCTGGCCACCGGCTGCGACAACAAGACCGGCGGGGCGGGCGCGGCGCCGGACGCCTCCGGGGCCGCGGCCGGCGCCGGAACCGCGCAGAACACCGCGGCGTCCGGCTCGGCGGCGGCCGTCCGGTCCCGCGCCACCCAGGCCAACTGGACCGCGCTCGGCAAGAGCCTGGACGGCCAGCTGATACGGGCCTCGGACGCCGCGTACGCGGCCGCCCGCCGCCTGTACAACACCCGCTACGACACGCTGAAGCCGTCGGCCGTCGCCTACGTCAAGCACCCGTCCGACATCGCCGAGTGCCTCGCCTTCGCCCGGCGCTACGACGCCCCGGTCGCCATCCGCAGCGGCGGCCACTCCTACGCGGGCTGGTCCAGCGGCAACGGCCGGCTCATCATCGACGTCTCCGCCCTGGCCAAAGTCGGCGCGCCGTCCGGCGGGGTCACCCGCATCGGCGCCGGCGCCAAGCTGATCGACGTCTACCGGGGGCTGGCGGCGCACGGCGTGACGATACCCGGGGGCTCCTGCCCCACCGTCGGCATATCCGGCCTCACGCTCGGCGGCGGCCACGGCGTGGTCTCCCGCGCCTACGGCCTGACCTGCGACAGCCTGGTCGGCGCCACGGTGGTCACGGCCGACGGCAAGACCGTCGACTGCGACGCCAAGCAGCACTCCGACCTGTTCTGGGCGCTGCGCGGGGCCGGCAACGGCAACTTCGGCGTGGTCACCGAGCTCCGCTTCCGTACGCATCCGGCGCCGCGCGCGGTGATGGCGTACATGACCTGGCCGTGGGCCAAGGCGGCGAAGGTGCTGGGGTCCTGGCAGACGTGGGGGCCGGCGCAGGCCGACGAGATCTGGTCCGCCTGCCACCTCGACGCCCGGCCCGGTGGCACCCCCGCGGTCTCGGTGGCCGCGTTCTCCCTGGGCTCGTACCGCGACCTGCAGAACGCCGTCGACAAGCTCGCCGACCGGCCGGGCGGCCCCGGCCCCGCGTCGACCGTCCGCCTGACGCCCATCGGCTACCTGGACGCCATGGAGGCCTACGCGGGCTGCTCGTCCAAGTCCGGTGCGCAGTGCCACATGCCGGGTTCGCTGCCCGGGCACACCGGCACCGGGCAGCTGGGCCGGGAGACCTATGCGGCCCGCTCGCACTTCTACGACCGCGCGCTGACCGCGGCCGGCATCCAGACCATGCTGGCGCAGATCGAGCGCGGCGGCCGCCAGGGCGTCACCGGCAACGTGGCGCTGACGGCGCTGGGCGGGGCGATCAACCGGGTCGGCCGCACCGACACCGCCTTCGTGCACCGCGGATCGCGGTTCCTCGCCCAGTACTTGGCGTCCTGGCCGGCGTCCGGCTCCGCCGCCTCCCGCACGGCATGGCTGAATTCCTTCCATGACGCGATGCGTAGGCATGCGTCGGGCGCCGCGTACCAGAACTACACCGACCCCGGGCTGACCGACTGGAAGTCCGCCTACTACGGCGCCGCCGCCGGCCGCCTCGCCCAGGTCAAGCAGGCCTACGACCCGCAGCGGCTGTTCAGCACCTTCCCGCAGGCGCTCTGAGTCCGCCCGGCGCGGCCGCGGAAACACGGACGGCCCGGCCCCTCGAAGGGGGTCCGGGCCGTCCGCATCCGCCAGGTCTTCGTCCGCCTCCCGGGGGAGGCGACCGTCCTCGGTCCTACAGGCCGTCAGCCGGTCCGGCCGTCAGGCCGCGAGGTCCTTGTCCCGCTCCTTGTCACGCTCGGCGTGCCCACGCGGCACCGCCGTCCCCGTGGCCACCACCCGGCTGCCCTCGGCGTCCTGGCCACCACGGCCGGCGCCGCCGTCCGGCTCGACGCCCGGGGCCCGCACCAGCCACGCCACCTTCGACCGGCCGATCGCGGTCGTCAGCGGCACCAGCAGCGCCTGGGCGAGCGGCGCGAGCAGCAGCGCCACGGCGGTGCCCAGCGCGAAACCGCCGATCACGTCGGTCGGGTAGTGCACGCCCATGTAGACCCGGCAGAAGCCCTCGGCGAGCGCCAGCGCGATCCCGATCAGGCCGTACTTCCGGTGGGCGATGAACAGGCCGACGCCGACCGCCATCGTGAGCGTCGCATGGTCGCTGACGAACGAGAAGTCGCTCTTGCCGGGGATCAGCACCTCAAGCCCGGCGTGGTCCTTGAAGGGCCGCGGCCGCTCGACGAACGCCCGGATCGGGATGTTGGCCAGCAGCGCGATGCCGGCGGCCAGCGGCGCCCAGACCAGACCCGCGATCGCGGACGGCGCACCCGGCTTGCGGCGCGCGGACCACCAGGCGATCAGACACAGCACCGCGAGGCCGGCGATGATGCCGTACTCGCCGATGTACTCCATGGCCGTGTTGACCCAGCGGGGGGCGTCCTTCGCGAGGCCGTTGATGCCGTCGAGCACGTCGACGTCGGGGTTCGGCCCCTCGAATGCGAGTCCAGCCATCTACCACGACCCCTATCTTTCGCGCGCGCGAGCGCCTTACGTGTGCTGCCAACCCCCGTGGTCGTCGAGCGTGTGCTGCTGCGAGCGCTGCTACGTCCCCACGCATAGGAAACGTGATCGCCCACCCGGTCGTTCCACTCTCCACCGGAAGATCACCAGGACGTTATCGAAGCTTGACTCATCGCCGCAGTTCAGGGCCCTATGTTCACGCAGCGTTCGCAGCGGGGAGCGCTTTTGCGCCATCCGAGGTGACCCGCGTCGCACCGATGTAGTCGGGTGTGTCGATCTTGTCGAACCGGATCACGGCCCCGGTGTAGGGCGCATTGATCATGTACCCGCCGCCGACGTAGATCCCCACGTGGTGGATCGACCGCGGATCGTTCAGGTCGTACGCGAAGAACACCAGGTCCCCGGGGAGCAACTGGTCCCGCTTGGGGTGCGCGCCGGCGTTCCACTGGTCGTTGGCCACCCGGGGCAGTTCGATGCCCACCGAGTGGTACGCGGCCTGGGTGAGGCCGGAGCAGTCGAACCGCCCGCCCTGCGCGGCCGTCCCCGTCCCGCCCCACAGGTACTGCGTCCCGAGCCTGTCCTGCGCGAAGTAGATGGCGCCCGCGGCCTGCCGCGACGGTGCCACCGGCCCGACCGGCGCCTCGAAGCTCTTCGCCAGGGTCGTGATCGTCTTCACGTAATTCTGGGTCTCGCGGTAGGGCGGCACGCCGTCGTACTGGATGACGCGGTACGCCCCGGCGTTGTACGCGGCGAGCATGTTGTGCGTGGCGTCGCCCGAGGCCTTCTTCACATAGCTGGCCAGTTCGCAGTCGTACGACGCCGCCGACGCGATCGCGTCCGCCGGGTCCCACACGTCCCGCTTGCCGTCGCCGTTCCCGTCGACGCCGTGGGTGGCCCAGGTGCCCGGGATGAACTGGGCCATCCCCTGCGCGGCCGCCGGGCTCTGGGCCTTCGGGTTCCAGCCGCTCTCCTGATAGAGCTGGGCCGCCAGCAGCGCGGGGTTTATCGCCGGACAGAGCGTCCCCCACTTCTGCACCAACGACTGGTACGCGGCCGGCACCGCACCCTTGGCGAGCCCGACCGCCCGACCGCCGGCCCCCGCGAGCCCGGCCGCCGCCATGTACGTACCGATCACGAGCAGCCCGAGCAGGCAGAACACCAGTCCCGTCCCGAGCCCACCGGCCACCCAGAATTTCCGCACGCCCCAACCCTCCCCCATTCAGCCCCGGTTCACCGCCTTTTTCCGGCCGCTGGGTGCACATGGCGTGGCAGGAACGGCGCAGGGGACGCTCCCCCCGGGGCGCGATTCCGCTCACACCGGCGCCCGGCGCCCCGCCGGATGCGCGACACTGGAGGGGACCGCACGGCAGGACGAGAGCCATGGACCCGAACGACCAGAAGCAGCTGAGCCGTCACCTGTGGTGGCGTGTGGCGTACTTCCTCTTCGCCATCCACCTGGTGGCACTCGTCATGATCTTCGCCATGTCCCACGCCCCGAAGTAGCCCGGAAGCACCCCGCAACCAGCCCGTCCGGCCCCACTCCCGGCGCTCCCCGACCACGTCCGATCGAACCCGTGTCGGCCGCTGCGTCACCGCCCGACGATCATTGCTCAGGGTTATCCCCCGTGATACACACGGTGAGACCAGTCGATTCCATGGGCGGCGTGTGCCCACGGGCACGCCCCACCTCCATCGGATCCGTCAAAGAAAGCCGCCAAGTCGACTTCTGACGGCGTCTTCGTCGGCGAAGATAGAGGCCGGCCCGTGTCGCGCAGACACGGGATCGACGGACAACTCCCATACCCGCAGCTCCCACGGAGCTCGTACACAACTACCCATTAGGGGCGGTGAGTTCACACATGGCGCACATGTCACACATGTTCCTTGCGGCCGAAAAGGGCGACATCACCACCATCATCGGCGGAATCGCCCCGGACTGGGGCCCGTTCGGCAGCCTGGGCAACGAAGCCCGCGTGATGGTCGAAGTGGTCATGGCAGTGGCGATCCTGCTGTGCCTCGGCATCGCGATCTGGGGCGCCGCCAAACAGCGCATCGGCGCCACCGCGCTGCGCGACACCTTCAGCGCCGAACAGGGCAAGGGCCTGATCGTGGCCGGCCTGACCGGCGTCTTCATCATCGGCTCCCTGGGAACGCTGTTCACCATCGTCTACGGAATGGCCGTCTAGGCGGCGCGGCACGGCGGCAGGGAGCCACGGGGGCGGCGCTCCACACCCTCGCGACCACCACCACTCCGGGACGGGAGTCACGGACACCCGCGACTGCCCACTGCCACCGCCGTCGCCGCACCGCCCGCGTACCCGGACACGCGCCCGTCCCCGCGCTTCCCGCCATGCGCCCCGCCCACCCTCCCCCTGCTTCTCTCTGCCTCCCCCCGCCACCCCGTGCCCCCACTCGGCCCCACCCGGCCGCACCTCCCCTGCCGAGGCCCCATGCTGACGCCCACTCACCCCGGCCCGACGGGGTCCGCACCATGCCCGCAGCACGCCCGTCACCAGCGGGCCGATTGGGCCGCCCGCCGCGCGGGGACAGGTGGATCCGGGGACAAGCAGGCGCCGGACGGCGCAAGAGGGCGACAGCAAACGTGGAGCGGGCAATGAGCACAAACAACCCAGAGTCCCCCATTCGCCTCCGCCGCACCGCATCTGAGGACCCGTCACGGTGAGATGTACTCGTACCACTGCGCCCGAGCCGCCGCCCACGCGGCTACGGTCATATGAGGGCGGCACAACAACGGCACCGACGGCGACGGCGGCAGAGGGGGCACAGGCGCGATGAGTCTCAGTGAGGACGGCGGCTACGGCGGCGACGGCCACCGCGGTCCCGAGACGGGGCAGACCCGGACCAGACTTCCCGACAGCGGCGGCGATCCCTACGGCTCGGCGCGCCGGTCCCGGACCGGCATGTCCAGCCGCAACCTCGTCACGATCGTCGGGGTGATCGTCCTGCTGCTCGCGGCCATCGCCTTCGCCAACCGCGGCGGCAGCGGCAACAACGAGTCCCCCACCGACTCCCCCAAGGACTCCGGCGCCGGCGCCGCCCAGCCCACGGCCCCGACCGGCACCAAGCCGGTCGGCGGCAAGAGCGGGGGGATCGCCACGGGGTTCGCGAAGACGGAGCAGGGGGCGCAGTCGGCGGCGGCGAATTATGCGGTGGCGCTCAACAGTGACGGTATGTACAAGAACGAGAGCCGACACGCGATTGTCGACACGGTCTACGCGCCCTCGGTAGCAGCGTCGCGCAAGAACGGCCTCGACAAGGCGTACTCCGACGCAGCCGCCCTGGGGCGGGCCGGCCTCAAGCCGGACGGCACCGTCCCCAAGGGCATGACGTTCGTTTCACGCGCCACCCCTGTCGGCACAAAGATCGAATCGTTCAAGGGCGACACAGCCAAGGTCTCGGTCTGGTACTCCGCGCTCTTCGGCCTGGCAGGCGCGCGGTCGCAAAACCCCGTGACGGAGAGCTGGTACACGAGCACCTTCGACCTGCTGTGGACGGGTGGGGACTGGAAGGTCAGCAACTCCACGCAGAAGGACGGCCCTGCGCCGATCGGGCGCGACCAACCTGCCGCATCGGCGGAGGACATGACCAAGGCAGTCCAAGGCTACGGAGGTTTCACGTATGCCCGGTAGGACCAAGCAACGCCGTGTGATCTCGGTCGCCGCCGTGCTGGGAGGCGTACAAACCTTCACCCTCATGCTGGCGACACGCGCCGTGGCCGCACCGTCCCCGGGGCCGGGCGACAAGAACTGCGGCCTCCTCAGCGGCCCCTTCGCGCACTCCTGTACAGAGGGCAACCAATCCGGGGGCAACACAACCCCCAGCAGCCCCTTCGACAACAACCCCCTCGACCCCCTCTCCTCCCTCGCCAAAGGCTGCGCCAAAGCCGCCGCATGGATCGTGGACAAGCTGTCCGATGCGGTGAACGCGACGTCCCAGGTGGACTTCACCAACGCGGCGTTCCTGCGGCAGTACGCCGTGGTGTTCGCGGCGTCCACGGTGCTGACGCTGGTGCTCTGGCTGCTGGCCGTGGCGAAGCGGGCGGTGCGCGGGGTGCGGCTCACGGAGGCGATCAGTGAGGCGGTCGGGTTCCTCTGGCTGACGGTGCTGGCGTCGGCGTTCACACCGCTGATCCTGTACACGATCGTCTCGGCGACGGACGGGGTCACCGAGATCATCGCGAAGGGGACGGGGGCGCAGACCGACACGTTCTTCGGGGGGTTCTCGCAGGCCCTCACGAAGGGCACCGACATCGGCGGCGGGCCGATCATGCTGATCGTGGTGTCGCTGGTCTCCGTGCTGGCCGCCGGCGTGCTGTGGCTGGAGCTGGTGATCCGGGCCGCGCTGCTGTACGTCGGGGCGCTGCTCGGGACGGTGGTGTACGCCGGGCTGGTGGACAAGAACATGTGGGGGCACGTACGCCGCTGGGCGGGCATCATGATCGCGGTGATCATGGTGAAACCGGTCATCGTGATCGTGCTCGGCATCGCCGGTGCGCTGTCCAGCAACAAGGGGCCGAACGCCATCTCCGCCGTGGTCTCCGGCCTCGCGATCATCCTGCTGGCCATCTTCGCCAGCGCGATGATCTACCGCTTCGTCCCCGGGTTCGGTGACGAGATCGCGGCGTCGCGGAACAACCGGATGAGCCGGGGCGCCGAGAACGCCGCGGCGGCGGTGCTCAGCTCCCCGGCCGCGCTGGTGTCACAGGGCATCAAGACGCACAGCTCCCGCCGGTCGGACGGCGACGGCGGGGGCCAGGCGCAGGGCGGCCAGTCCCGGCCGGCCGACGCGGTCTCCGGCGGCGTCGCCGCCCACGGCTCCCGCTCCCCGTCCTCCGCCGCCCCCGCCCCCCGTACGAATCCCAACCCCGGCAGCAGCGCCCGCACCGGCAAGACAGCAGGAGGTGAGGGGCGTTGAGCATCCATTCCCATCCGATCGCGCCACGTCGCACCTATCTCATCGGCCGCGCCCGGCCGAACGCGATCGTCGGCAAGAACCGCGAGACCGGCGAGATCGCACTGATCATCGCGGGCGCGTTCCTCGGCATGATGTGCGGGCTGTTGGTGCCCATGCTGCCGCTGCGGATCGCGTCGCTGACCGGCTTCCCGATGCTGGGGCTGGCCGCCGTCTACGTCCCGTACAAGGGCCGGACGTTCTACAAGTGGTTCGAGATCCGGCGCAGTTTCCGCCGTACGCTCCGGCAGGGCGCGGTCTACCGTTCGGGCGCCGCGGAGGCGGGCACCCGGCTGGACGGGCGGGAGGTGGAGATCGGGCCGCCGCCCGGCATCGGACGGATCAACTGGCTGTCGGCGCCGTTCGGACCGGACGAGATCGCGGTGCTGCTGCACGCCGACCGCCGGACGGTGACCGCGGCCATCGAGATCGAGGGGCCGGGCGTCGGGCTGCGGGACAGCGAGGACCAGGAGGCGCTGGTCGACCGGTTCGGGACGCTGCTCAAGCACGTCGCCAACGGCGACGGTTTCGTCACCCGGCTCCAGATACTGGCGCGCACCCTGCCGGCCGACCCGGACGCACACGCCAAGGACGTCGCCCAGCGGGGAGACGCCCGGGCGCCGCGCTGGCTCCAGGAGTCCTACGACCAGCTCCAGTCGATGGTCTCGACGTCGTCCGAACAACACCGCGCCTACCTCGTCGCCTGTATGCACTACACCCGCGAACTGGCCTCCGAGGCGCACACCATGGCGCGGGCCGCGCGGATGCACCAGGGCGGGCTGCTGCGCAAGAAGCTGGACCGGGACGCCGGGCTCGCCGTGGTCATGGCCCGTGAGCTGACCGACATCTGCGCCCGGCTCGCCGAGGCCGACATCCGGGTGCGCCAGCCCCTGGGGCAGGCC
This sequence comes from Streptomyces sp. NPDC048506, assembly GCF_040651315.1. Lineage (NCBI taxonomy): Bacteria > Bacillati > Actinomycetota > Actinomycetes > Kitasatosporales > Streptomycetaceae > Streptomyces > Streptomyces sp. NPDC048506. Next base: position 5,723 of record NZ_JBEZIX010000058.1, on the reverse strand, counting down.
CGGCTGGCCTCCCTGGTGCACTCGATGTACGACCCGGACCACCCCATCGACCACATCCAGGCGATGAGCAAGCGCAACGCCTGGCCGGCCGAGCTGGATGCGATGGAGCCGACGTACCTCCAGGCCAAGACGCGGGAGTCGTCGACCCGCGCACCGTGGTGCCACTCCACGGCGTGGATCAAGGAGTGGCCGCTGACCCCGGTGGGCGTCAACTTCCTCGCGCCGCTCCTGGTGCACACCCCGGACGTGATCCGTACGGTCGCGGTCTGCATGGACCTGGAGCCCACCGAGGTCGCCATCGAGCGGATGCTGACGGAGAAGACGAACGACGACGCCGAGGCCAGCCGGGCGGCGAAGATGAACCGAGTGGTCGACCCACGGGACGTGGCGCACCACGGACGGGTGGACCAGCGCGGTGAGGACCTGGCGTCCGGCGCGGCGGGGGTCAACCTCGTCGGCTACCTCACGGTCTCCTCCCGGTCGCCCGAGGCACTCGCCCGCGACAAGCGCACCATCCGCGCCTCGGCCGGCAAGTCCTATCTGAAGCTGGAGTGGTGCGACCGCGAGCACCACCGGGCGTTCGTCAACACCCTGCCGTTCGCGACCGGGATCCGCCGCTAAAGCCGCTGGGAGGCGCGTACGTCATGGCCATGCTCGATCCGCTCGGGGCGCTCACCGACGCGTTCACCAGCTTCCTGTTCGGGAAGGTGGAGACGACCCGGCTGCCCGTGCGCACCTCCACCGGCCAGGCCCAGGCGGTCTACCTGCCCACCGCGGCGCCCGGTCTCGGCGACTCCGGCGTGATCATCGGGCGCGAGGTCTACAGCGGCAAGGGCTACATCTACGACCCGTTCCAGCTGTACGGGCAGCAGCTGCCGGCCCCGCACTGGCTGGTCCTCGGCGAGTCCGGCAACGGCAAGTCGGCGCTGGAGAAGACGTACGTACTGCGGCAGTTGCGGTTCCGCGACCGGCAGGTCGTGGTGCTGGACGCGCAGGGCGAGGACGGCGTCGGCGAGTGGAACCTGATCGCCCAGCAGCTGGGGATAGTGCCCATCCGGCTGGACCCGACCGCGGCCCTCAACGGCGGCATCAAGCTCAACCCGCTCGACCCGTCGATCACCACCACCGGCCAGCTGGCCCTGCTGCGCACGATCATCGAGGTCGCGATGGGGCACGGCCTGGACGAGCGCTCCGGCTTCGCCCTCAAGGTCGCGCACGCCTATGTGAACGAGACCATCACGGACCGGCAGCCCGTCCTGACCGACATCGTCGAGCAACTGCGGCACCCCGAGGCGGAGTCGGCCGAGGCGATGAACGTCGACATAGACGACGTCCGAGCCTGGGGTCTGGACGTGGCACTGGTCCTGGACCGCCTGGTCGACGGTGACCTGCGCGGGATGTTCGACGGGCCGACGTCGGCGGGCATCGACCTGGACGCTCCGCTGATCGTCTTCGACCTGTCGCACATCGACCGGAACTCCATCGCAATGCCGATCCTGATGGCGATCGTCGGGGTGTGGCTGGAGCACACCTGGATCCGCCCCGACCGGAAGAAACGCATCTTCCTGGTCGAGGAGGCCTGGCACATCATCAACTCGCCGTTCGTGGCACAGCTCTTCCAGCGGCTGCTGAAGTTCGGCCGGCGGTTGGGCCTGTCGTTCGTGGCGGTCGTCCACCACCTGTCCGACGTGGTGGACGGCGCCGCGGCGAAGGAGGCCGCGGCGATCCTCAAGATGGCCTCGACCCGGACGATCTATGCGCAGAAGGCGGACGAGGCACGGTCCACGGGGCAGGTGCTGGGCCTGCCGCGCTGGGCGGTGGAGATCATTCCGACGCTCACGCCCGGTATCGCGGTCTGGGACGTCAACGGCAACGTCCAGGTCGTCAAGCACCTGATCACCGAGGCCGAACGCCCGCTGGTCTACACCGACCGGGCGATGACCGAGGCGTCCGCGATGCCGACGGACCAGGCGCGCGCCCTGGAGGCGGCGGCCGACGCGGAGGCCGAGGCGCGCGCCGAGGCCATCGCGATGGAGCGCCGGTGGAGAGACGAGTCGAGCGAGACGGTGGCGTGAGACGCGGATACGACGACGCGCGGGGCGAGCTCCGCGGCCACCCCGACCGGCCCGGCGGCCGGAGCCGCGGCATCCCCGACTCCCTGCTGGTCGGCCTGCTCGCCTTCCTGCTGGGCCTGACCCTGCTGGTGTGGACGGCGACCGGGCTGGCCGGCCTGTTCGCGCACGGCGCCTGGCCCGACGGCGTCGACTACCCGGGGACACCGATGGCGCTGCGCCATCTGGTCTCCGCGCCGCACGACATGGCTGCCGCCTGGCCCGACACCCCCAAGGCCCAGCTCTCCGGCTACGGCCTGTTCTGGGGCATCCTCATCGGCGAGCTGATGGTGCTGCTGGTCCTGACCGTCTTCACACTGGGGACGATCGCCCGCTACCGCGCGGTACGGGCGGTGCGGCGGGCGAAGGCCCGGGAGGCGAGGAAGGCACGGGAGGCGGCGGAGGCCGGGGAGCCGGCGCGGGCCACGGGCGGCGCCAGGGAGCCGGTGCCGGCCGTCGGGACGGCACCCGCCGTGCCGGCCGTGCCGAGCGTTCCCACCGCTGCGCCCGTCGCCCCGCCGCCCCCGCCCGTCGCCGAAACCGCGCCCACCGGCCCGGTTCCCGAGCAGCGCACCGCCTCCCCGGCCGGCCAGCTCTCCGAACTCCCGCTGCCCCGCGTCCAGTTCGCCACCGCGGGCCGGTCCGCCAGCCGCGCGGAGGCCGTCGCCACCGCGACCTCCGCCCCGGGCCCGCTGGTCGTCGCCAGCACGGACCCCGCGCTGTGGTCCGACACCAAGGACGCCCGGGCCAAGCTCGGGCCGCTGCTGACCTACGATCCGACGCACCGCCTCGACACCCCGGCCCGACTGCGCTGGTCGCCGACCTCCGGGTGCGAGGACCTGGCCACCGCCACGACCCGGGCCGCCGCGCTGCTGGCCCCCGTACGGCCGTCCGGTGCGGCGGACTCGGCGGTCGCGGACGCCGCGCAGACGCTGCTGCGCTGCTGGCTGCACGCCGCCGCGGTGGACGGTCGGCCGTTCCGGCAGCTGCACCGCTGGGCGCATGCCGCGGGCGGGGCGCAGGAACCGGTGCGCATCCTGCGGACCAGCCCGAAGGCGTCGGCCGGCCAGGCCGGTGAGCTGGAGTCGGTGCTGACCGCGCACGCCGAACGCCGGGAGCTCGCCAAGGAGTTGGTCGGCCGGGCGCTGACCGCCCTGTCGTCCCTCCACATCCGGGACGCCTGTACCCCACTTCGAGCGGATTCGGTCAATCTCGAATCATTTATCGATGAGGGGGGAACGCTTTACGTGGTAGGCGAGCCCATCGAGGATCCGCGTACCGACCCGGGTGCGATGCCGCTGCTCACCGCACTCCTCTCCAGCGTGGTCGAGCACGGCCGCCGCATGGCCGAACGGTCATCTGACGGTCGGCTCGACCCACCACTCACCCTCGTCCTGGACGACATCGCGGCGCTCGCCCCGTTGCCCGCGCTCCCCGACCTGCTCGAAACGGGCCGCAACCGCGGCCTGTTGACACTGGCGACGATGCGCTCCCAGGAACAGGCCCGGGCCCGCTGGCCCCATCGCTCCCTCCCGGTCTGACCGGCGGATACCGGGCACAACGCCGGCACCGCGGCCGGCACCCGGCGGGTGCCTCGCCGGGTGCCGGCCGCGGTGCCGGTCGGGTACCGCCCTCACTCCCGGAGCAACCGCACGGCAAACGCTGCCAGTTGTTCATCCATCGCGGCCGAACGGCCGCCGGCAATGCCCGAGCGCAGCAGCGCCGCCCCCTCGACCAGCGCGACGAACGTCTCGGCCCTGGCCCGGCAGAGGTCACCCGGCCAGTCCGGCCGCCCCTGCTGGACGAACGCCTCCACATGGGCCACGTACTTCCGGTAGAACTCCCGGACCACGGCGGCGATCTCGTCGTCCCGCGCCGCCAGCGCCCACACCTCGACGTAGAGCCGCACGAGCTGGGGATCGTCCTGCTCGGCGAGGACCACCCCCACCACCTCGTCCGGGTCCGCCGGTGGACCGATCGGGGTGCCGATGCCGGACGGATCGTCCCGCACCATCCGCAGCCCGGTCGTCTCCGCCAGCCGCTCCAACGACCGGTCCAACGCCCGCTCCAGCACCGCCTTGATCAGGTCGGCCCGGCTCGGGAAGTAGTGCTGTAGATGCCCGATCCGCACCCCGGCCTCGGCGGCGATGGCCCGCAACGAGACCTCCGCCCCCTTGGCCACCAGCACGGCCTCGGCCGCATCGAGCAGGCTCGTCCGGCGGATGCTCCCCTGCCGGGTCAGCGTGGCGGCCTTGCCGGTGCCCGGCTCCTTCCCCGTCATGACACCTCGACCTTCACGCCCGCCTTCGCCAACGCCGAGAGGGTGTTCTGCGGCACCGGCGTCATCTCGGGGAAGACCACCCCGCGCGGCGCCGCGGCACCGTCCTCGCCCAGCACCCTGCGCAGCCCCAACAGCCCGCCCAGCGCCGTCAGATGGGCCTGGCCGGCCGGATCGTCGACCGTCCCCGTACGCCGCTCACCGCTCTTCCCCCGGACGTCGATCCGCACCAGGGCGCTGCCGCCCTCCCCGGGCGCATACAGCACCGACCGACGGGCATTCTCGAAGCGGTCCCCGCGCCCCCACCGGAAGAACCCGGTCCGCTTGAGCGCCAGCAGTGTGGACGTCGACGAGTTGGCGCTGAATCCGATCCGGGTGACGGCGGTGTCCACCCCGAGCACCAACGGCAGGGTGAACTGCTCCGGAGTGTCGATCCGGGCGACCTTCGTCCGGTGCTCGCCGATCATGACGTAACCGGCCCCGGTCAGCGGCATGATCGTCCGCCGCCGCCCGTCCTCGGTCACCTCGTAGTCGAGCCCCAACCGGTCCATGAACTCCACCGAGTCCGCACCCGCCCGGTCCTCGAGGTCGTACCGGACGGCGATCTCCACCCCTGCCGCCCCACCGAGCTCGGCCGACAGCGCCGCGGCGACCAGCGCGGTCACCCCGCCCATCCAGCTCGACGACAGCAGCACCGGCGCCCTCGGGGGCTCCACCGCCGCCACCGCGGTGGCACGCTGCAATCGCGCCGTCCACCGCGTGATGTCCACATACGGCACACCACCCCGGATCGCCGCCAACAACACCCGGTCGTCGGGATCGTTGACCGTGCTGATCACGGCCCGCACGCTAGCGGTAAAGGGCTCCTGATCGCTCAGGTCCCAGCGCCGCACCGAGGCACCGACCTCGTCGGCGAGCACCCTGCCCCGCTCCGGAGTACGCCCGGTGAGCAGCAGGGGCCACGAGGAAGCCGCCAGTCGGGTCAACTCCCCACCGACGGTCCCATATCCGCCCACCACCAGGACCGGACCCGTCACATCGAGCTGGATGTCATCGTCCACACGGACCAAACTAGGTCACGTGACCTAGAAGCACAACGGCGACGTGCCCGCCGTCACCCCGCCGTGGGCACGAACGCCTTCGGCGCCCCACCCGTGAACGCACACCGCAAACACACACCACAAACGCAAAAAAGCCTCGTTCCCCGAGTCGAAACTCGGGGAACGAGGCTTTATCAAAATTAGTTCGGCGGCGTCCTACTCTCCCACAGGGTCCCCCCTGCAGTACCATCGGCGCTGAAAGGCTTAGCTTCCGGGTTCGGAATGTAACCGGGC
>NZ_JBEZIX010000057.1:0-61303 GCF_040651315.1 Streptomyces sp. NPDC048506 | reverse complement strand
CGCGGCATTCACCGCATCAGCCAGAACGACCAACTCCCCTGGTCCTTCCTCATCCACACAGGACTGACCATCCACCAACCACACCCACAGAACTACTGGCTTCAGCTCGTTGGGGTGAATCCTTGCGAAGTCGCTGATGGGTGTGGGTGGGTGGCTGTATTCGTGGTCTGTGAGATATGCGGATGGGGGTGGGCTGACTCCTGCGGGGCGTCGGCGCCGGGAGATGGTACGGATGCAGGCGGCTGAACTGTTCCAACAGAGGGTCAGGCCGTCGGAAGTCGCACGGCGGCTTCGGGTGAGCGTGAAGTCGGCTTATCAGTGGCATCAGTTGTGGCGGGACGGTGGTGTGCAGGCTCTGGCCTCCCGCGGTCCGAGCGGGAGCCGGTGCCGGCTGTCCCCGCGGTGTCTGGAGAAGCTGGCCGTGTATCTGGAGGAGGGGCCGGCCGCTCACGGCTGGGTGGAAGACCAGGTGTGGACCGCATCGAGGGTGGCCACGTTGATCGGCAGGAAGTTTCACGTCTCCTACAGCGTCTCGGGTGCCACCCGGTTGATGCACCGGCTCGGGTTCTGTCCGCAGGTGCCCGCCCGGCGGGTCGCCGAGCGCGACGAGCAGGCCGTGAGCGTGTGGCGGGAGGTGACCTGGGCGGAGGTAAAAGGACCCGGGCGGCCTGCCGGGGGTAGGTCTGCTTCGAGGACGAAGCCGGCTTCACCCGACGGCCGCCCCGGGGACGGACGTGGGGCCGACGCGGAGTGACTCCGGTCGTCACCGTCAGCGGCCGGCGTTCGGGACGGCTGTCGGTGGCCGGGCTGATCGCGATGCGGCCGGGTTCCCGAACCCGGCTGTGTCACCGTCTTCGGACCCATCCGCCGGCAAGAGCGCACGTCGCAGCATGGGCGAGCGGGACTTCATCGCGCTGATCGACGGAGTCCACCATCTGGTCAAGGCCCCGATCGTGCTCGTGTGGGACCGGCTGAACACCCACGCCTCCCGCAGGATGCACCACCTCATGGCCGAGCGTGACTGGCTTACGGTGTTCCTGCTGCCCGCCTACTCACCCGACCTCAACCCCGTCGAGTGGCTATGGGCCCACGTCAAACACAGCCTGGCCAACCTCGCCGTCATGGCCCTGGACCGACTCGAAGCCCTCGTCCGCAACCGACTCAAACGCCTCCAGTACCGGCCCGACACCCTCGACGGCTTCATAGCAGGAACCGGCCTCGCCCTCGACATCCCAACATCACCCTGACCAGCCGAAGTCAGTATGCATGGACGGAGCGGCCGTAGCGTCCTCGACCAGGGCCGTCACGGTCTTCGTATCGAGCCGCTGCACCAGCACGAGGTGCCTCCCTCGAAAGCTGACGGGCCTGTGTACGCAAGGGTCCGTCTCCCTCCACTGTCCCACTGCGGGGTGGGCGCATCGAGTCCGGAAAGGGAGCGGAAGGCTCTGGCGGCGGTGCGCCGCCCGCACCGGCCGCTTCCTGCCCGGACTCGGCACGTTGCGCTGATACCAGCCGACCTGTGCCAGGCCCCTGCGCGGCAGCACGACGCGGGCCAGCGGGCATAAGCGGCCAGGTCCGGATGGCCTCTGTGCCGGCCAATTCTCCCGGAGAGAGGCTGGAAGGAGGGACAGAGCCGCAGCGCCAGGTCCGGCGGTCGCGGTAGGAACCAGCCGGAAGGGTGATGATCATGCCCACCACGAACAGGCGGACCGCCGCCGCGCTGGCGGCCCTCGCGCTGGCCGGTGCGCTGGCCGCCGGATGCGCGCCAGGCGCCAGCACCTCCAGCACCATTTCCCTCCCCCCGGCCGCCACGGGCCCAACCAGTCCCAGCGATTGTTGGAGGCCGGGCACGTCGGGCGACGACTGGAACCACTGGGGTTCGTGGGGGCCTGGGATGATGGGCGAGGGCTGCTCCTGGGGTCCGGGCATGATGGGCGGCCACTACTGGCTGCGTGGCGACGGCGCCCCGGTGAAGACTCTGGACCAGGCACGGCAGCGCGCCGCTGCCTTCGCCGGCCGGCTCGGCCTGCGCGTCGGCGAGGTCATGCAGTTCTCGAAGAACTTCTACGCCGAACTGGACACCATCGGCGGGAAGCCGGCCACGGAGATCCTCGTCGACCCGGCGAACGGTGACACCGGGATCGAGTACGGACCGGCGATGATGTGGAACACCGACTACGGGATGCACCACGGCGGCCAGACCCCAACCCGGATCTCCCCCGCACAGGCCCAGGACCGCGCCCGGCAGTGGCTGCGCGATCGGGACAGCGGCCTCACCGTCGGCGAGGTTGAGGCATACCCGGGCTACTACACCCTGCACACCCTGCGCTCCGGGAAGATCAACGGCATGCTGTCGGTCAACGCCTCCACCGGCACCGTATGGGACCACACCTGGCACGGCCGCTACATCGCCACCAGCCAGAAATGATGGGCCGGTACACCCCAGGGCCGAGGTTGCGGCCCGAACCACGCGGCCGGAGCCTGAAGGTGTCCGCCGACATGGCGTGCACAGCCTGGCCGGTCCCTCATACGTCGAGAGGAAGCGGGCCGCCATGACCAGCATCGCTCACCGCATAGCCGCCCTGTTCCGGATCAAGGCGAACAAGGCGCTGGACAAGGCAGAGGATCCGCGCGAAGTACTCGACTACTCCTACGCGCAACAGCAGGAGATGCTGCAGAAGGTACGACGGGGCGTGGCCGATGTGGCCACCAGCCGCAAACGCATCGACGTGCAGATCAATCAGTTGCAGCAGTCCAGCAAGAAGCTGGAGGGGCAGGCCCACCAGGCGCTGGCCGCCGGGCGCGAGGATCTCGCCCGCGAGGCCCTGACTCGGCGCACCGCCGTGTCGTCCCAGCTCATCGACCTTCAGGCCCAGCATTCCTCGCTCCAGGCGGAGGAGGAGAAGCTCACCCTCGCCTCGCAGCGTCTGCAGGCGAAGGTGGATGCCTTCCGCACCAGCAAGGAGACAATCAAGGCCCGCTACACCGCGGCCGAGGCCCAGACCCGTATCTCGGAGGCGGTCACCGGTATCGGCGAGGAGATGGGCGATGTCGGCATGGCGATGCAGCGCGCCCAGGACAAGACCGACGAGCTGGAGGCACGGGCCGGTGCGCTGGACGAGCTGCTCGCCTCCGGCGCGCTGGAGGACGCCACGCTGCCCGCGGGCCGCGACGACATTCAGGCCGAACTTGAGCGCGTCACCGCAGGCAGCGACGTGGACAAGGAACTGGCCCGGATGAAGGCCAAGCTCCCGGCCTCGGCGGCGTCGCCAGCTGTGGAGGGCGGCGGGACCGGGACGGCACCGCCGGACCAGGAGGCGACATCATGATCATGCGGATTCTCGGCGAGGGCCAGTACGAGATCGCCGACGAGCACCTCGACCGGCTCAACGAGCTGGACGCGCCGCTGCAGTCGGCTGCCGAGGCGGGCGACGAGGCGGCGTTCGCCACCGCGTTGTCGGCCCTGCTGGACGAAGTGCGCAGCCTGGGCACACCGGTGCCGGATGCGACGATCACGCCGTCCGACCTGGTGCTGCCCGATGCGGACACCAGCCTCACGCAGGTGCGGGACCTGCTCTTGGACGAGGGCCTGATCCCGGGGTGAGCGCGATGCGCAGCCGCTTCGCGCCCGACCGGCAGCTGACCGCCCGGATGCTGGTCACGATGTTCCTGCTCGGCCTGTTGTACGTGGCGTTCATCGCCGTACTGATCGCGCTGCTCAAGTCCGTTGTCGTGGTGGTCGTCATCGCTGCCGGACTGCTGGGCGCGCAGTACTGGTTCTCCGACCGGATCGCCCTGTACGCCATGCACGGCCAGCTCGTCACCCGGGAAGAAGTGCCTCAGCCGCACGGCGTCATCGACCGGCTGTGCGCAACTGCCGACATGCCCAAGCCGCTGGTGGCCATCTCCGACATGGACCTGCCCAACGCGTTCGCCACCGGCCGCAACGCCGACCACGCCGTGGTCTGCGCCACCACCGGCCTGCTGCGCCGCCTGGAACCGGAGGAACTCGAAGGCGTCCTCGCCCACGAGCTGTCCCACGTCGCGCACCGCGACGTGGCGGTGATCACCATCGCCTCGTTCCTGGGCGTGATCGCCGGCCTCATCGTCCGCTTCGCCTTCTACTCCCAGCTGTTCGGCGGACGCGACGAGCGCGACCAGAACACCGCCGTACTGCTGATGGCCGTGATGGCGGTCTCCGCCCTCGTCTACGCGATCAGCTTCCTGCTCATCCGGGCGCTGTCCCGCTCCCGCGAACTCGCCGCCGACCGGGCCGCCGCCGTGCTCACCGCCCGCCCCTCCGCCCTGGCCTCGGCCCTGACCAAGGTCAGCGGCGACATCACCCGCATCCCCACCCAGGACCTGCGCACCGCCCAGGCGTTCAACGCGTTCTTCTTCACCCCCGCCCTCGGGCCCGGCACCGTAGTGGCCAACCTGTTCTCCACCCACCCCAGCCTCGAACGCCGCCTGGAGGCGCTCGCGAAGATCTCCGCACAACTGGGCCGGGCGGCATGACCCACCACCACGACATCACCTCCCCGGACCAGCGCAGGGCTTCCGGCCCGGGGAGCTGAGCGGAAGGAGTTGACGGCCCCGTGGGTTTCCTCGATGTCCTGTTCGGCCACAGCAAACCGGTCAAGCCCGGCCTCGACCCCTCTTCGGCCTGCCCTCGGCAGCCATCACCCTCCAGGCCGCCATCGGCTTCACGCCGACCGGAGCGGGCTCGGTGTGCTTCGCCAGCATCGAGGGCGGTGCGTCAGCCCAGGTCCACCAGGACGTACGGAACCTGCTGGATACGGACACCGAACACCGCGGTATACCAGTGGAGTTCAGCCGTGACGCCTACGGGTACTCCTGGCTGTTGTGCCGTCACGACCCCGACGATCTGCCCGCCCTCGTCAATGATCTGCACGCGGTCAACACCGCCCTGCAAGACAGCGGCAAGCCCAGTCCCCGCCCCCGAAATGTGGCACCGCCCCGGCGACGAACTCCTCGTCGCTTCCCACACCGCCTTCCCATGACGGCCGTCCGTCCCGACCAAGGGCACGGCCGAGTGGTCAGTGGGCCGCGCACACCACCTCGACGAAATGGCCCACCTGTTCCTCCGGCAGGCGCCGGGCGAGATCCGCCTCGCTGATCATGCCGACCAGCCGATGGTTTTCGATGACCGGCAGCCGCCGGATCTTGTGCTCCTCCATGGCCCGCAGGACTTGGTCCGTGCCGGCTTCGACGTCAATCGTGATCGGCTTGCCCTGCTCGAGCATGCCTGCAGTCATGGTCTTCGGGTCCTTGCCCTTGGCGAGACACTTCACCACGATGTCCCGGTCGGTAATGATCCCGTGAAGCCGTTCGTCCGGCCCGCAGATCGGGAGAGCTCCAACGTCCAGCTCACTCATCCGACGCGCCGCGTCCTCCAGCGTCTCGCTCTCTTGGACGCAGGTGGCACCGGCATGCATGATCTCCCGTGCAGTGGTCATGACCGTCTCCTTCCAACCTCGCGATCTGCGCGGGGAGGCCCGTTGAAGCCGGCCCCGCCCCGACTGGTACGCCTCACAGCCAGTGTGAAATCTCCGGGTCCCCTATGCATGCCGGGAAAAGGGCAGGTGGTGCCCTGCTTGCGGTGGACGTTCCGGTCGCAGCCGGGCCCGCAGACGCATGACCGCATGGCCAGGCTCCGCGGCCATAGGTTCGGCGCCCAGCACGCTCTCCTCGGGAGGACGGGGCGGGTGACGCACCGCTGCGGGGGCGCCAGGCTCGGCGCCGAATGCAACGCCGGGCAGACCGGCGCAGGCGGCCTGGCGCCGTTGGGCAGCACACACCTGATCGAAGAGGATTCTTCGGTCCGCACTCGGCGTGTGGGCCAAGTGCTGCTCGGTATGCAGGGTACGGTCCGCGGCTATGCCGGTGTTTTCTGGTGAGGGATCGTCGTGGGCGGCCGCCCACCGTCCAGCTGGGCTGTGCGCCGCCTGCTTCCCGGTCGCGGTCCGGCAGGGGGTGCACGGCGTTGTCTAACATCTATGCGCTGATCAATCCTGATACCAGTTTGGACTTCCGGGGCGGACTCCCTGACCTGATGCTGCGGGGCGCCGACCCGCATCACGGCATGACGTCCGAGTTCACCATCCAGCGTGAATCTCTGGCACGGAACGGTATGCACGGCTTCTTCGCTCACGCCGCTGGGCTGGGCAGGGACAAATATCCCCCCAATCATGTGGCCGGCCCACTGATCGCCGCTCTGGGCGGGCCGGATCGGTACTGGTTCGGGAGCCTGACCATCTGCGGTTGCCGGCCAGTGGCGGCTACGGGCAGGGCGGAGTTGTGCGGCCTGAGCATGGCCCAGCAGCGCCTCATCGCCCAAGTCCATGCCACGGTGCTCGCCGGTGCATGACCGCAAGCGCTGTCGGCTGCCCCATACGGCCCCGACGGCCCGACCGTCCACCCACGCGGACCGAGGACGGCCAGTACTCGCACGGCCCTCCGCGGCGTGGGGCCGGCGCCGGGAGGAGCCCGCCCCAGGGGCTGCTGCCGCTGGCCTCAGCTCGTGATCTCGATGTGCCGGGGCTTTGCGGCCTGTGCCTTGGGCACGGTCACGGTCAGCACCCCGTCCGTCAGGTTCGCCTTGACCTCGCCAGTCTTCACGTCGGTGGGCAGCAGGGAGCGGTACTCGAAGTGGCCTGTTCGGCGGGTGGTACGGCGCAGCACGCCCTCGCGCTCGCACGCCTTGTACTCGCCGGCGATACACAGCTCCCGGCCGCTGACCTCGACGTCGATATCGTCACGTTTCACGCCGGGCAGCTCCGCCTCGATGATGTAGGCGTCGTCCGCTTCGTGCATGTCCGCCAGCGGCGCCCAGGGTGCCCCTGCACTCAGCGTGGGCATTGCCCAGGCGGACTCAAGCAGATGGCTCGTCCGCTCGTAACAGGTCATTGATCTCCGAGGTGATGGGCTCGCCCCAGTGCAGGGAGGGCATGGCCCGCTCCAGCAGGCTGCCGGGCCGGTGTCGCACAGGCATGTTCATCGCGGTTCACCTCCGCGAAACGACTGCATTCGGGTGTTTCCATGCTGCGCGCCCGAACCGCACTCGGCGACTCAGCTCGGGCCGCCGTCGCGCCGGAGCTTGGGTTTGTCAACCGAACAGCTTGCGCACGCGGATCGTCCGGATACGCCGTTTCGGCATCGTGTGCAGCGGCAGCCGTCCGCCAGGGAGGCTACCGGCAGCCGCAGGCTCCTCGGCTTGCTCGCTCCCGCAGCCGACCGCGGCCTCGTCCTGTCCACTGACCGTGTTATTCCATGTATCAGCCGGATTCTGCCGGTGCGGCGTTCTCGCCCTCTTCCTCCGCCCCATCGGAGCTAAACCGTGTGCTCGGGCTTGCCCGCAGGCGCCGGACGGCTGTCGATCACGCAGCCTGCGCCGGGGAACACCTCTGTTTCACGGCCGTCGTCGTACCGCACCCGGTAGGGCGGCTCCCCGTTGGGCCCGAGAACTTCCACAACTACCGCCCGGTGCTCCGGCGTTCCCACAGCTCGTCCGGTGAACCGCAGTACATCACCCGTCTCTGCCCGCATCACCGCTCACGCCTTCCCTGTGCTCGGCTGGCTCTTGCGCGAACCGTCCAGCTCTCTCCTTCCAGTGTGCGTCTGCTGCCCACGGGTGCATGACGATCTTGTGCGGGCGACTCCGTTCACGGCTGTTCCTGGCCGATCACCTCCGGCGCTGGAGAGCCGATGACCGGCGTTGCTTTCGGTCCGGCGTCGGGCAGCCTGGCCTCGACCTCGGAGACCACGCCGACCACCCGCCCTTCGCCCTCCAGGACCGGCAGGGCGCTCACCTTCCGCTGCTCTCGACGATGTCTTTGGACCGGGCCTCCTGGCCGATGGCGATCACCCTCTGTGTCATCACGTCGCTGATGATGCCCGGGGTGTGCTGCATGATCTCACCTGGTGCGCATGCCGTCCTCGCTACGGACCACCGTCACACGGCCGCTGTGACACCTCCGGCGTGGAATCCGCCCGACAGCCCCGGGCAGGGGTCATCCGGCACCTTCGCCCCGCTGGCCGGTCGAGTCGAGGAAGCGGATCGAGTGGCTCGCCGCGCGCCCTCGCCTGTCGCCTGCATCCGGACCGCCGTGTGGGCCGGTCGGCCCGCGAGAAGGCTCTGCGGCCCATCAGCGTGGCCCTACGCGCCGTGCAACTGTGGAAGGCGAACCGTTGAACCGCTCCCATCGGAGGCGCACGATGACCCGACCTGTGGCCGTCGGGCTGGACGGCTCCCCGGAGAGCCTCGCCGCCGCGGACTGGGGTGCGCGGGAGGCACTGCGCAGGGATGTTCCGCTGCGCCTCGTCCACGTCTGGGAGTGGCAGCCGTACTCGCACGCACCGCTGGTGGGGACGGACGCACCTCGGCTGTGGTCCGAGCGCCTGCCTCGAGAAGCCGCCGCGGAACTGCGCAACCGCTACCCGGACCTGGCCATCTCCGCGGACCATTTCACGGGCCCGGCGCCGGAAGTGCTGTGCGATGTTGCCTCGGAAGCGGAGCTGCTGGTCATCGGCTCCGCGGGAGTAGGCGGCCTGACCGGCTTCCTGGTCGGATCTGTCGCGATGGCGACGGTCGCGCACATCTAGGAGCCGGTCGTCCTCGTGCGCGCCGGGACGAAGGCAGCGGATGAGCATGTGCCCGCCATGGGCGGGCGGCCACCGTTGGCCACGCTCTTCCGTCCGGTGGTGCTCGGCCTGGATCTGAGCCGGCCCTGCCACGACGTGATCGGGTTCGCCTTCGATGCCGCCGCGCTCCGGACAGCTCCGCTGCGGGTCGTCCACGGCTGGAATTCGCCGGCCTACTTTGCCTACGGGGCGGCCGTGGACCCGAGCTGGCAGGCTGACATGAGGGCACAGGAATCCGACGCACTGCGGGCCGCACTGCGGCCGTGGCGGGAGAAGTACCCCGGCATCGACGTGATCGAGCAGTCCGTGGTCGGCCAGCCGGCACACCATCTGGTGGAGGCCGGGAGCGATGCGGGGCTCCTCGTCATCGGCCGGCGGTCCCATCGTTCGAGGGCCGCGTATCCCCTCATCGGGCATGTCGCACATGCCGTCCTGCACCATTGCCCGGCCCCGGTAGCCGTCGTCCCGCACACTTGACAGTGCCGCCATCGATGTCCGGCACCGGGACCGCGCGCTCGTGCTGGCCGTACGAGGGCGTGAGCGGCCAACGGCTTCGGAAAGGGAAGCCGGTCGAATCTCATGATCCGTTACGTGTACGACTTCGCCGAGGGGCGCGTCGCCATGGCCGATCTCCTCGGGGACAAGGGCGCCCACCTCGCTGAGATGACCCGTATCGGTCTGCCCGTGCCACCGGGTTTTCACCATCACCACGGCGGCCTGCCGGTCCTTCCTGGCCACCGGCAACGTCGGCCGCCGCCTGGTCCGGTCGGGGCCCGTCACTCCATGCCGGGCATGGTGGAGACGATCCTCGACATCGGTCTCGACGACGCGTCCGTACGGGGTCCGGCCGCTTCCCCGGGGTGCGCGGAATTCGCCTGGGACTCCTACCGGTGGCTTCTCCAAAAGTACGGGGCCACCGTGCTGGGTATCGACGCGGACCTCTTCGCCGCGGAGCTGGTCGCCACCCGGATCCGCGTGAACTCCCGCTGGTCGTCGAGGAGTTCATGGGAATCGGCGGTGACGGGTGAGGGCTTTCCGCAGGAGCCTGCGGAGCGGCTGCGTCGGGCGGTGCGCGCGGTCTTCTCGTTCTGGAACGGTGAGCGCGCACGGATCTACCGGCGTCGTGAACACATCGCCGATGACCTGGGTACCGCGGTCACCGTCCAGACCATGGTCCACGGAAATCCTCGGCCCGGACTCCGGAACGGTGAAGCCCCGACGACCTGCCCGGCATGATCGCCGCCAGCGCCGTGCTCACGGCCGCGATGGACGGACTGCCGGTCACCATCCGACTGCTCGACCCGCCGCTGCACGAATTCCTCCCGGACCGTACCGAGTTGACCGCCCGGACCGCCGCACTTCGTGCATCCGGCGGCACACCCGATGATGATCGAGCTGCCCCGGGCCACGCCGACCGCAGGCCCCATCGCCCAGGAGGCGGACTTCTTCTCCTTCGGTAACACGACCGAGTCGCTCAGGACACCGGTACGACGATGGCGTCCCGCGTGCTCTGCACGATGGCGAGCAACTCCGACCGTTCCTGCTCCGCCACCCCGAACTTGTCCAGCGTCTGGTTGAGGTCGTCCATGAAGGCCTCCCACTCGTTCGCGGTGATCCGCAGGTCGCGGTGGGAGTCCTCCATCGTGCGCCCCGTGTATCGCTGGGGTCCCCCGGTCGCTTCCCCGACCATCTCCGTGACCAGGTACTTGAACCCCGGAGGCAACACACGGTGGTGCGCGTCGTCCACGCGCGGATTGGCGTTCAGCCGGTCGTCCACCATGATCCGGTCGATGAAGTCGTCGACCACCGTGGCGATGCTGTAAATACCGCCGAGTCGCTCGTAGAGCGAGGTTGGCTGCGTTTCCATGTTCGCTCCCTCCGGAGCGGGGTATGCCGCGTCGTCCGATTCACGCCAGGATGATGTGATCTCCGCGCCGGATCGTTCCGCCCGTGATCACGTCGGCGTAGACCCCTACGTTCACCTGGTTGTGCTCCGCCGCCGTACGCAGGATGCCCGCGTCGTGCGGCAAGTCCCCCTGGGGCAGCGTGGTCATGACGCAGCGAGGGCAGGGGCCGGTGATCCGTAGGCGGACCTCGTCGCCGATCGCCGCCGTGTGGCCGACCCAGTCGTTCTCCACGAAACCCTGCAGCTCCGGACGGGTCGCCACGACGATGTTCGGCCGGAACCGGCGAGCCTCGAAGCGCCCTTCGGGATAGAGGGCGCGCAGCTGATCGATCGTCGCCGTCGTCAGCAGGTGCACCACCGCGAGATCGAAGAAGGTCCCTGTCGGCAGGTCCCACTCGGTCACGGTGTCGCGGTGGTCGAGCCCTGCCATGTCCGGCCAGTACTCCTCGGCCGTCGTGCGTGACGACTCATCGTCGCCCTGTGCCGTCGCGAGCGTGACCTCCCGGCCGAGCGCTTCGGACAGCAGCCGGGCCACATCGGGCTGGGCGCTCGTCACCATGGTCCCGTCGGGCAGGGTCAGGCGGACGGCAGGCAGTTGTCCGCCCGCCCGCGGAGGATCGACATACGCGGCTCGGAACTCGAAGAAGTTTCCCCATCTATGCGGATTCTTGGCACCCGCGACCTTGCCCGTCGCCGGATCGACCACGGCGAACCGCCGATCCCCGACAAGACCGCGTTCCGTGACCTCTGAGGCGTTCAGCTCCTCCCCCATCATCGACTTCACTGGATAGCGCCACAGTCCGACAACCGCACCATCGGCGACATCCGCCGACGGCGGGTGCGACGAGTGCGCTGTCATGACGGTCTCCTTCGGTCCGGCGCTGGAGCGGAACGTTGCGTCGGCGTCTCCCTACAAGCGCAAACCTCCGGCCACGTCCTGTCAAACGCTGACGTGCGCGGCGGAGCCGGTCCCGCCGGCGACATGCCAGAGCTCGCCGAAAAGGCCGCCGCCGTCGAACAGTTCGACTGCCCCACCTGTGAGGTGCCCGCCGGAAGCACCTGACGCACCCGCGGCGGCAAGGTCGGCCCGAAGTACCACACTCCGCACTTCATGCTCGTCCCCCAGCTTCGCGCCGAACTCGAAGTCCGCACCCCCGCCAACCGCGGACCCGGCCGCGCGTGGGAGACGGGCCCGGCGATCGACACTGCGGTGCCCGAGGCCGCCACGAAGCCCATGAGGCTGAGGTACGCCCGTTGCAGTACCGCCCGGCGGGAAGCATGCGCGCGAAGATCCACGGCCGTTCACAGACGCCGGAGCCGGGATTGCGGCCTTGCCTGGCCGACTCCACGATGAAGGCATGGTTCCCGTCGGTCCTGCTGACCGTTTCGACGCGTTCAGGGCCCTGGCCGACCGGCGTGGGCGGCCCGGAGACAGGTTGATCGGGTCGCTGGCCAAGGCGAGGGCGGAAACGGCGGACGGGCCCGGGGTCTGGGCACCGGCTGCTGCCGCCCGTTTCGGACTGCCTGGAGCCGCCGCGCTCGGACCGGCCAGCTACTACGCGGACCTGGCAGCCCCACATCGCGACCGTCATATCAGAGTGTGCACCGCGACGGCGTGCTTCGCTGCGCAAGCCGGACGGCACCTCGCTGATGTGGAGGACGAGCTGGGGGTCATCACGAACACCGCCTCACCGGAGGGTGACGTAGCGGTGCAGGCCGTCCGCTGTCTGGGCTACTGCTACGCGGGGCCCGCGGCGCTCGACGGCGACACGCCCTGCACAGGTCCGACCCTCGCCGGTCAGCTCGCCGGCCGGGAGCCACTGTGGGCACCGGAGATCCCGGCGGCCGACGACACCGGTGACCCGGTCCTGCTGGGCGGTGTGATCTCCGGTGAGCCCACGTGGCAGGTGTGGCCGCGTACGGTGACGGCGCGTACTCCGGACGAGGTCCAGCGAGAGGTGGCGGCATCCGGGCTGCGGGGGCGGGGCGGCGCAGGATTCCGGGTGGCCGCAAAATGGGCGACTGCCAAACGCGCGCCCGACACCGTGGTCGTTGCCAACGGCGACGAAGGTGATCCGGGCTCATACGCCGACAGGCTGCTGATGGAGGCCGACCCAGCGCGCGTACTGGAGGGCCTGGCCCTGGCCTGCTTCGCCTGCGGAGCCCGTCAGGGCGTGGTGCTGGTCCGCTCCGAATACCCACGCGCGCTGGCCCGGCTGCGCGAGGCGGTCGACCAGGCATACGCTGACGGCCATCTCGGCCCGTCCGTACAGGGAACCACCACCTCACTGGACATCCAGGTCGTCGAGGGGGCCGGATCCTATGTCGCCGGTGAGGAGACGGCGCTGATCGCAGGGCTGGAGGGCAGCCGGGGCTGCGCCCGGCCCCGCCCGCCGTACCCGACCGAGCGCGGCCTGTGGGACGCGCCGACCGTGGTCAACAACGTCGAGACCCTGGCGGCTGTCCCGTGGATCGTCAGCCGTGGCGGCGAGGCGTACGCCCGGCGCGGGAGGCGCGGCGAGACCGGGACGAAGCTGGTCTGCCTGTCCGAAAGGTTCGCCCGGCCGGGTTGCTACGAGGTCGAGCTCGGCACGTCAGTGCAGCGGATCGTCGCCGAGCTGGGTGGCGGTCTGAAGGACGGCGCCGAACTGGTCGCACTCCAGGTCGGCGGACCGCTGGGCGGCTTCCTCGCAGCCGACGCGCTGGACGTCCCCTTGTCGGAATCAGGACTGTCGGCCAGGGGCGCTGCCCTCGGCCACGCCGGACTGGTCGCCTTCGACCAGCACGTGACACCGGAGGAAGTGCTCCAGCACATCTGGCAGTTCGCCGCGGCAGAGAGCTGTGGCGCGTGCTCACCCTGCCGCGTCGGCTCGCGCCGCGGCCTGGACATGGCATCCACCGGTACCCCGCCAGGCCAGGAGTGGCAGCGGCTTTCGCGTGTCCTGGCCGAGGCGAGCCTGTGTGCCTTCGGACGGCGGATCCCGCCCGCCGTGCACAGCCTCGCCCGCGCCTACGGAGATCGACTGGCGGGATGGGGCCCATGACCGGAATCGAGACCGAGGTCGACGGCACGAGCGTCGTCGTGCCCGAGGGAGCTTCGCTGCTCACGGCGGTGCGGGAGGCCGGCATCGCGCTGCCCGCGCTCTGCTTCGACGACCGGCTCAGCCCCGCAGGCTCCTGCCGTACCTGCCTCGTACGGGCCGACGTGGGGGCACCTCCCAGCGGTAGCGGGGGGAGGATCGCGGCAGCCTGCGTCACCCCTGCCTCGCCCGGTGTTCGCATCGAAACCGCAACCGACGACCTTGTGCAGCTGCGCCGGGACGCAGTGGAGCTCATCGCCTCCGCTCTGCCGTCCCGGGCCCTCGCCGCGGACAATCCCAGCGAGTTGGCACAGGTCTGCCGGTCCATGGGGGTCGGCCCCGATGCGGCGCAGGGTGCCGGAGGCCGGGGCGCGGACGACTCCCACCCGTATGTCCGTCTCGACCGGGACCTGTGCATTGCCTGCGGCCGGTGTGTGCAGATGTGCTCCGAGGTGCAGGGCACCTTCGCCCTCACCTTGGTCGGCAGGGGTAGCGACACGGTCGTGGCCCCTGGCACCGGCGGGTCCTGGGCCGCGTCGGACTGCGTGGCCTGCGGCGGCTGCGTCGACACCTGCCCCACAGGGGCGATCACTCAGCCCGGACCGGCGCGCGGGCTCACCTCCGCATTCCACCCTGCGGCAACCACCACGCGCACCACCTGCGGCTACTGCGGTGTGGGCTGCACCCTCGATGTGATCACCCAGGACGGCGAGATCGCGGCGGCGCTGCCCGCCCGGGACGGCCCGGTCAACCTCGGTCACGCATGCGTGAAGGGCCGCTTCGCCCATGGATTTCGCACATCCCCCGAACGGCTCACCCAGCCCCTGGTGCGGCGCGGCGGCACCCTGGAGCCGGTCGGCTGGGACGAGGCATTGGACCAGGTCGCACGGGGACTGCGTGCGGCCGTCAAGGCCGGCGGCCCCGACGCCGTGGCGGCGATCTCCTCGGCCCGCGCCACCAACGAGGACAACTACCTCGTCCAGAAGTTCATGCGGGTCGTCATCGGCACCAACAACGTCGACAACTGCTCCCGGCTCTGCCACTCCCCATCCGCCGCCGGCCTCACGGCATCCCTCGGACTCCCCGGCGGCACCGACACCTTCGACGACGTCGAGCAGGCCGACTGTCTGCTGGTGGTCGGGGCCAATCCCGTCGAAGCCCACCCGGTGGTCGGAGCCCGGCTGCTGAGGCGCGTGCTGCACGGAGCCAAGCTCGTCGTCGCCGACCCCCGCGCGATCGGCCTGGCCCTGCACGCCGACGTGCATCTGCGGCCCCGCCCGGGCACCAACGTCGCGCTCTTCCACGGGCTCGCCCACATCCTGCTCGCCGAAGGCATGACCGACGAGATGTTCCTGCGCCAGCGGGCCACTGGGCTGACAGAACTCACTGAACTGCTGGCTGACTACCCGCCCGACCGGGTCGCGGACATCACCGGGGTGCCCGCCCGGGACCTGGCGGCCGCCGCCCGGCTGTACGGCCGTGCCCGACAGCCCGCGATCGTCTACGGCCTAGGGGTCACCGAGCACCTGCACGGCACGGACGGGGTGCGGTCGCTGGCCAATCTGGCGATTCTTCGCGGCGCCGTGGGAACCGACCGGGGCTACGGGGTCAACCCGCTGCGCGGCCAGAACAACGTCCAGGGCGCCTCTGACATGGGCGCCCTGCCGGACGTCCTGCCCGGGTACGGAAAAGTCACCGACCCGGCCGTCCGCTCCCGAGCAGAGGACATCTGGGGCCTGCCCGTTCCGAAACGGCCCGGTCTGCGCATCCCTCAGATGTTCGCCGCCGCCCGCGCGGGGGATCTACAGGCGCTGTGGGTCATCGGCGAGGACGTGTGCGCCACCGACCCCGACGCCAACCGGGTCGCCCAAGCGCTGGACACCTGCCCGCTCGTCGTCTGCAACGAACTGTTCCTGTCCGAGACCGCCCGGCACGCCGACGTCGTACTGCCCGTCGCCTCCTGGCTGGAGAAGGACGGCACCTTCGTCAACTTCGACCGCCGGTTCCAGCGGGTCCGCCCCGCCGTACCCCCGCCGGGAGAGGCCCGAGCCGACTTCGACACCGTACGTTCACTCGCCACGGTGATGGGTGTCGACCTCGGCTGCCCCACTCCGGCCGACGCCCTCGCCGAGTGCGGACGCATCGCGCCCGTCTTCGCCGGGCTCTCCCACGACCGGCTGGACCGCGAGGGCGCCGTGCCGTGGCCCTGCCCCGACCCCGACCGGCCGGGCGAGGCCAAGCTGTACACGGAGACGTTCGCCACGCCGGACGGGCGGGCGCACCTTGCCGCGCCCCCCTATCTCCCACCGGGCGAGCAGCCCGACGACGACTATCCGCTGGTCCTGGTCACCGGGCGGCGGTGGGCGCACTACAACTCCGGGAGCATGACGCGACGCGGCGGCAACCTTGCCCTCGATCCGGTCGACTTCCTCGATCTCCACCCCGACGACTGTGTCCGGTACGACGTGCGGGACGGCGAGGAGGTCACGGTGGAGAGCCGGCACGGCCGGGCCCGTCTCATCGCCCGGGTCGGTGAACAGACAGTCCCCGGCCAGGTGTTCTGCTCCTTCCACTTCCCGGCGAGTGGAGTGAACCGGCTCACCTCCGACCAGGCGGACACCGTCACGTCCTGCCCCGAGTACAAGGTCACGGCGGTCCGCGTGTCCGCGCCGTGACGGCAACCGTACGAGGCTCTCGGCGATGGGTAGCAGACCCCCCGTGCTGACACCCGGAGACGGAGGCCGGTGGCCGGCGACGCCGAGCGGGACGGGCACCCCTGCGGTGCAGACGCTGGCGGCCGAGGAAGTCTTCGCAGTGCTGGACGCCTCGCCGCGGGGACTGGCGTCCGCGGATGTGGCGGCGCGGCAAAACCGGTTCGGGCCGCGGAGTTGTGCGGCCTGAGCATGGCCCACCGCGCTGCACCAAGTCGAGGGTCCCGGGTGGGCACCACGGCATGAGCCAGGCGAAGCCGTCGGGTTCCCTGCACAGCCCGCGCCCCGCCCGTGGACGGTGGCCGGCAGCCCCACGGCGTACTCCGATCAGCCCAGTGGGTGGGGCGGGGGCCGATGGCCGGAGGTGTACTGGACGCACAGACGCACAGGCGCCAGACGATGCCACCGGCCACCGAATGAGGGGAGCGGTCCGTGTCGCCATCGGATTCCGCTGCCCACCCGGTGAAACCTGGCCAGGTATTCGACCGGGAGACCGAGTGGGCCGACCTGATGGGCTTCGCATGCGATCCGTGTCCCGGGGCCACGCTCGGCCTGGTCTCGGGACAGCAGAGGCAGGGCAAGACCTTCCTGCTGGAAGCCGTTGCCAAGGCCGTCGGCGGTTTCTACTTCGACGGGCAGGCGGCGGCAGAGGCCGAGACATTGCACCGCCTCGCCGCCCGCTTCGGCGAGCACACCGAGCGACGCATCCACCACGCTGGCGGCGCTGGGAGGATGCCGTGGACGCCCTGCTGGAGCTGGGCGACCAGCGCCCGTTCCTCGTGATCATCGACAACTTCCCCGACCTTGTGGGACCGAGCCCGGCACTACCGTCCGTTGTTCACGGCGCCTACCGCCGTCTGCACCAGGTGCGGGGCCACAACCGCGCCCGCCTCATCCTCAGCGGCGGGACACCCGCCCTCATGCGGAGGCTCTTCTCCGGCCCGTCCTCTTTGCACCGGCTTGCCTCGTTGGAACTCCTGGTGCGGCCCTTCGACTTCCGTGTGGCGGCGCGGTTCCGGGGGATCCGAGCCCCTCGGCTTGCCGTGCGGGTGCATGCCGTCGTGGGGGGGGAACTCCCGCCTACCGTGGCGACCTTGTGCGTGACGATGCTCCCGCCGGCTCGGAGGATTTCGACGCCTGGGTGTGCAGAACCGTCCTCAACCCACGCGTTCCCCTGTTCTGGGAGGCGCGCAATCTGCTGGAAGGAGAGGCGAATCACGCGGACCGGGCGCTGTGCCACTCCGCACTGGTCGCGATCGCTGCCGGCTGCTCCACACCCGGCGGGATCGCCGATCGAATCGAAGCCCCGCTGACCGACACAACCCACGTCCTGGCCGTGCTGCAGAATCGTGGTCTGCTGCACGGCGAGCCCGACGCGTTCCGGCCGGGGCTGACGCGCTACCGCGTCGCCGAGCCCCTGTTGGCCTTCGAGCACGCCGTCGCATGGCCCCACCGCGCCGCGATCGAGCAGGAGGACACCGCCAGTGTGTGGCGCCGGGCCGGCACCGCTTTCGATTCCGCCGTGGCCGCACCGCACTTCGCCCAGCTGTGCCGGGACTGGGCCACCGAATATGCCGTCCCCGACACCTTCGGAGGGGACCCCGAAACGGCCGTGCGCGGCAGCGTCTCCGATCCTGCGGGGCACGGCCGTCTCGACGTCGACGTGGCGGTACGTGGGACTGTCGAAGGCAGGCCCGGAGTCCTGCTGTCGGTCGGACTCGCCCGCTGGAACGAGACCATGGACATCCACCACCTGGAGCGGTTGCGCCACATCCTGTCCGTCCTCGCGGCTTCCGGCGAGGACGTCAGCCAGGCCAGGCCGGGCTGCTACAGCGCGATCGGGTTCGGCCCGGAACTGCGGGCCGCCGAAGTCAGGGGCGAGGTCCTCCTGGTCGACGTCGACAGGCTCTACCACGGCGAGTGACCGCCGGTGCTCGGGCGTGACGACGATCATGGCCGGGGTGGGCTCAGGCGGTCACACACGCGGCGCCGCTGTGCATGATGTCGCGTGCGGTCGTCATTGCGCTGACGTTTCTCACGTTCGTACGGGACGGGCGTACGGCCTGAACCCCCGCCCGTCGTCCTGTGGGACCTGGAGCCAGGCTCTGGCGTATGGACTGCACATGGACACGGGCGAGCGGTCCCGCTTCGGGGGGGAGCAGTCGGTCGTCGGCCGCGCCGCTCGATCGAGGACGGCCGGTCATCCCTTGAGCACTCCCAGGGGGACGAGGCGTGCGACGAGGTGCCCGAGGCCATTGTGCTCACCGGCGCTGACCACGGCGTCGACATCCTTGTACGCCTCGGGCGCTTCTTCGGTCACGCTCCGCCAGGAGGTGGGGCGTACGGTGACGCCGGCGTCGGCGAGTTCGTCGCGCAGGTGCCCTGTGGTGACCTCCCGAAGGGCACGGTGGCGGCTCCAAAGCCGACCGGCACCGTGGCAGCAGGAGTCGAAGGCTTCGTTGCCTCTGACACCGGTCAGGACGTACGAGGCGGTGCCCATCGTGCCGGGGACGAAAACCGGCTGGCCCACGGCCGCGAGGTCTTCAGGGAGGTCGGGATGGCCGGGTGGCAGGGCCCGGGTGGCGCCCTTGCGGTGCACACACAAGGTCTTGCGGGTCCCGTCCGTTGGATGGCTCTCCAGTTTGGCGAGGTTGTGCGAGACGTCGTAGACCAGACTCAGGTCGGCGCGGGCCACGGCCCAGAAGGCGCGCCGGGCGGCATCGGAGAGCCACTGGCGGTTGGCCCTGGCGTAGTTGGCGGCGGCTGCCATCGCTGCGAGGTAGTCGCGGCCCTCGAGAGAGTCGACAGGGGTGCAGGCGAGCTGCGGGTCGGGTACCGAGATGCCGTAGCGGCGCTGCGCGGAGTCCATCCGGCGGACGTGGTCGCTGCAGATCTGGTGGCCCAGGCCGCGCGAGCCACAGTGGATCATGACGCAGACCTGGCCGGCGCGGAGGCCGAACGCCCGCGCGCACGGCCCGTCCAGGACCTCGTCGACGGTCTGGACCTCCAGGAAGTGGTTGGCCGACCCCAGGCTGCCGACCTGCCAGGTGCCCCGTTCCAGAGCTCGCTCCGAGACCTGTGAGACATCGGCGTCGTCCACCACGCCGTGGTCTTCGCAGCGGTCCAGGTCGCGGGGGACCCCGCGGCCCTGTCCCACGACGTAGCGGGCGCCGCCCAGCAGTACCTCGTACAGCTCACCGCGGTCACGCGGCCGCCACAGGCTGCCGCGTCCCAGGCCACGGGGGATCACCCGGTCGAGCCGGTCCATCAGGTCGGGCAGGTGGGGCAGCAGAGCGGCGCGGTCCAGGTCCGCGGCCAACAACCGCACGCCGCAGGAGATGTCGAAGCCGACGCCTCCGGGGGACACGACGCCTCCGGCGGTGACGTCGGTCGCCGCCACGCCGCCGATCGGGAAGCCGTAGCCCCAGTGGAGGTCGGGCATCGCATACGACGCCCGGACGATGCCGGTCAAGGTGGCGACGTTCGCCACCTGCTCCAGCGACTTGTCCCCGGGCTCGGACGGCAACAGGTCCCGAGGTGCGAAGGCCACTCCGGGCACACGCATACCGTTCGTCTGCTCGATACGGAACCGCCAGGGGCCTTCCTCGACGAGACGGATGGGCATGGAGCCGCTCCTCACCTGCGGGCCAGCCCGCGGTCGGAGCGAGCTGTCATACGTCCAGCGTGACGCGACCCGCCCAGCCCTGCGCGTCATGAGCCAGCCGGAGCCCGTGCAAGGACACTGCCTTGGGAACGGCACCGATCTGTCCGACCAAGCCACTGCTGACCATCGTGAACCGCAGACGGACCCCGTGGTCGGCCGCGGTCACCCGAATGTCGGCCGGGACCTCGGCGGCCGCCTCCATCCGGTAGATGACATCCTCGATCACCGCTGCCAGCAGCCGCTCGTCGGTGTCGGCTCTCAGCTCGCACTCACGGGTGATCCCGGCGGCCACTCCCGCCGTGTCGGTGAAGCTGCCGATCACTCCCCGTACCGCTTCGGCAATGCACTCCTCGCGGGTGCCCGCCCACGCCTCTATACAGAGATCGGCGGTGTGCGGCACGCTCCGATGGCCACTCGCCGACGACTCCTGGCCACGGTGCCCGCTTGTCACTCACACCTCCGTCGATGGTCACGCCCGAAATCCAGGCCGTTCAAGCCGGATGAGGCATCAGCCCGAGCGGATCTTCGGGCGAGGTCGGCGTGTGTGCGCAGCTCCCGGAGGACGCCACTGAGGACTCGCAGCGATCGCGTGAGAGTGAGGGCGCCGGGGCGCACAACTCCGCTTCCTGTCTCTTCCCAGTCAACGCTGCCCGAGACCACCGCGCTACCTGGATCGATCCGGTGCAGCCCCAGCAGGCGGGCATCACCGCCTCCAGCAGCGGTGGCGGCAGCTGGCCGGGGACGGTGTTGGCGGTGTTCCTGCCGCTGGTACTGGTCGGTCGCCGTCCATGAGTCCGGCCATGCTCTCGTCGCGGCCCATGCGAGCATGCCGACCCGGTCGCGAAGGTGACCATCGGGCCGTCCGGACCGACCTTGGGAGCCACCGAGCAGCTTCCCGAAGCCGAGCGGTACCTCTACAGCGAGGCACATCTGACCGACCTGCTGTCGGTCCGGCTCGGAGGGCGGGCCGCCGAACTCGTCGCCTCCGGTGAAGGCTCGACGGTGCTGGAAGCCCTCGCCGCGCTGCTCGTCACCCACGAAGCCGTCGCCGGTCCGGTCGTCCTGGACGTGCTGCGACAGCACCAGCGAACCGATGACGGCGATGCCACCGCGGTGGGGTGCGGAGGGCGAGGATGGCCATGTCGTCGTGGCCGTCGCTGGGGTGGCGGTCGGCCAGGGCCTGAACGAAGTCCTCCAGGGGCAGAGCGGCGCGTTCGGTGGCGAGGACGGCCAGGCGCTCCAGCCCTGTCTCGATGGAATGTACGGGGTGTTCGAAGAGCCCGTCGGTGAAGAAGATCACCGTGGAGCCCGCCGGCATGGGGTGGGTGTGGTCGTTGCGCGGCTGGGCGACATCGACGCCGAGGGGAAGGTCGGGGTCGGCGTGCAGGTAACAGGCTTGGCTGTCGGGGGTGAGCAGCAGGGGCGGTGGGTGGCCCGCGGTGCTCCAGCGCAGTGTCCAGGTGCCCGGCGGGGAGGGTTCGAGACGGGCAAGGCATACGGTGGTGACGGGCTGGTCTGTGATCGCCTGGAGGACCCGGTCCAGGCGGGCGAGGACGGTGCTGGGTGGGGTGCGCTGGTCGTAGAGCAGGGCGCGCAGCATGTTGCGGATCTGGGCCATGGCGGCCGCTGCCTTCAGGTCGTGGCCGATGACGTCGCCGATTACGGCTGCGCAGGCGTGGTCGGGGACCAGGAGGGCGTCGTACCAGTCTCCGCCGATGTGATCGGGGGTTCCGGCGGGGCGGTAGGCAGCGGCGGCGTCGAAGGGCTGTAGATCGGGCAGGTGCGGCAGCAGAAGCCGTTGGAAGTGTTCGGCGTCGAGACGGGTTTGCTCGTAGAGGCGGGCGTCGTCGATGGCCAGGCCCGCGGCGCCGGCGAGCGCGACGATGAGTGCTTCGTCGTGGGCGTCGAAGGGGCGGCCGTCGCGCCGTTCGGCGACGTAGAGGTCCCCGTAGATTTTGCCGCGGGTGCTGATCGCGGCCCCGAGCAGGGTGCGCATCGGCGGGTGGCCGGGTGGGAAGCCGGCCGAGTCCGGGTGGGCGGCGATGTCATCGACGCGCAGCGATTCGGGGACGGCGATCAGGTGTCCCAGCAGTCCACGGCCGCGCGGGAGCTCCACCTCGGTCAGATCGGCCCGTTCCTGCTCCGACAGGCCGACCGGGATGAACTGTGCGAGGTATTCGCCGTCCTCATTGAGCACGCCGAGCGCGCCGTAACGGGCGCCGACCAGTTCCATTGCGGTATCGACGATCAGCCGCAGCACCACGGGGAGGTCCACGTCCCGGCCGAGGACCGCCTCATACAGATCATGCAACCGGTCCTGGGCGCGCGCCAGCGATCTGAGCTGCTCGGCGATCAGCTCAAGCTCGACGCCCAGACGCAGACGCCGGGACCCATCCGACGGCTCTGGGCTGTTCTGGTTCTCTGGCATCAACGGCGCCTGTTCGTCTGACGTTCGTTCTCGGCGACCTTGAGCCGATAGGAGTCGGAACCGGTCATGGACCTTCCGTTCGAAGGCGGTATCGCGTCAGTGACCTCGTCCGCGGCACGGATGCGGGTCACCGCCGTGGTGTACCGGCTGTGGCGACGGTCTGGGCGCGGAGGTGATTCGTGACGTCGACAACACCGTCGACGCTCTCGGACAGCCGTACCGCGATGGGGATGAGGCTTTCCTGCGGCACTGTGCCACTCAGCGTCACCCGTCCGTCGGTGACTTGGACGGTGACCTCGCCAGGGGACAGGCCCAGGGCCCGGGTCAGGACGTCCGTCGTGATCTCCTCGCGGATCGTGAGGTCTCGCCGTAGGAAGACGCGCAGCAGGTCAGCGCGGCTGATGATGCCCACCAGCCGGCCGGCGTCGTCCACGACGGGCAGCCGTTTGACATGGTGGTGGGCCATGACGCGGGCCGCCTCCACGACCGACCACTGCGGTCGCGCCGTGACGGCCGGGCTCGTCATCAACTCCTCGGCGGTCAGCGCGTGGGCCTTGGCACGTTCCGTGGGCCGCAGGTGCGCGGCGGACAGATGTCCGCCCGGATCCGTCTGGCTCTCCTGTTTGCGCAGCAGGTCCGCCTCCGACACCACGCCGATCGGGCGTCCCTGGCCATCGACGACCGGTACCGCCGTGATGTCGTGCTCCGCGAGGTGCTCGGCGATGTCCTTGAAGCCCGTGTCCCGCCGCACGCTCACAACGGCCGCGGTCATGAGGTCTCCGACCGTTCGATGCAGCATGTCGCTCCCTCCTCAGCGCTCGCCGCGCGGGTCCTCCCTCCACTGTCCGCCCCTTGGAGAGCACCTGCACTGTCCACCCGTCCTGGGCGCACCAGGCCGGGCCCCCGGCGGCTATCCGTATGGGGGCCGCCGGACCTTTGGGCCCCGCATCCGGTGGAGGCGCTGGAGCAGCCCTGCCGTGGAACAGTGGAAGGAAGGAGACGGGCCGTGTGCAGCCCCGCAGAGGTACAAGCCGGGCGAAGGAGGACACGATGAGTCAGCCTGTGCTGGCGGGAATTGACGGGTCCGAACGCAGTTCGGCGGCAGCCGCCTGGGCGGCGCGGGAAGCCGAGCTGCGTGGCGTGCGACTGCTCCTGGTACACGCCTCTCCATCGCTTCCGGGCACCGCCGTGCCGGTCCCGGCCCTGAACAGGTTGCATCACATGGGTGAGCGGATGCTCCAACAGGCGGTCGCCGACCTCGTCGACCGCCACCCGGACCTCGAGGTGCGGGGCGAGCAGGCCGATGACGCCCCGGCCGCGGCACTCCTTGCGGCGGGACGTGGCGCCGGGCTCCTCGTCGTCGGCACACGGGGGGCGGGCGGCTTCGACGGTCTCGAGGTCGGCTCAGTGGCCCTGCGGATGGCAGCAGCAGCTCCTTGCCCCGTCGTGTTGGTGCCCCAAGAGCCCGCCGGCACCTTCGGGGAAGGGATGCGCGCGGCGGGTGACACTGCTCAAGTGGTGGTGGGTTTCGATGCGCATCACCCGGTCAGTGCGGCAGTGGACTTCGCGTTCCAGGCCGCCGAGGCGCGCGGAGCGCCTCTGCGGGTGGTCCAGGCATGGGCTCTGCCCGCCGAGTCCGTGTCGTCACGGACGCTGGTGGTGACCGAGAAGGACCGCGCTACCTGGGAAGACCAGGAGGTTTTGCGGCTTTCCGACGCCGTGCGCGCGTTTCAGGAGACGTACCCACAGGTGGCGGTCCGCACTGATGTCATGCTGCTCCACCCCGCGGAAGCGCTCTTGAACGCGTCCCGGGGTGCGGACCTGCTCGTCGTGGGCCGCCGCACCGACCCTCCGACGGCCGAGGGACGGCTGGGTCCGGTCACCCACGCCGTTCTGCACCACAGCCGCTGCCCGGTGGCGGTCGTGCCGCACACGGGCTGAGGGCGGACCAGCAGCTCTGACGGCAGAACGGTTGGTCCGGCAACGACCCGACGATCGCCTGCGGCACTCAGCCGAAGAGAACGTCGAACTCGTCGTACAGTGACGGATCGACCTTCTTGGTCTGCGCCGTGGCATCGGCGAGGGGGAGGCGGACGATCTGGGTGCCACGCAGGGCGACCATCATGCCGAAGGCACCGTCCTTGACCGCCTCGATGGCGTGCAGCCCGAAGCGCGTCGCCAGCCAGCGGTCGAAGGCACTCGGTGTGCCGCCGCGCTGGATGTGCCCCAGGACCGTGGTGCGGGCATCCGAGCCCGTGCGTTCCGAGATCTCCTTGGCCAGCCACTCGCCGATGCCGGACAGTCGTACATGGCCGAACTCGTCCAGTGACTGGTCCTTGACGCTCATCTGCCCCTCTTTGGGCACGGCCCCTTCGGCCACCACCACGATCGGCGCGTAATTGATCTTGAACCGGCTCTTCACCTGCTCACAGACCTGATCGATGTCGAACGGTCGCTCCGGGATGAGGATCACGTTGGCGCCGCCCGCGATGCCGGCGTGCAGCGCGATCCACCCGGAGTGCCGCCCCATCACCTCCAGGACCAGGACGCGCATGTGCGACTCGGCGGTGGTGTGGAGGCGGTCGATGGCCTCGGTCGCGATGCCGACGGCGGTGTCGAAGCCAAAGGTGTAGTCGGTGCCGGACACGTCGTTGTCGATGGTCTTCGGTACGCCGACCAGATTGATCCCCTGACGGCTCAGCTCGGAGGCCACGCCGAGCGTGTCCTCGCCGCCGATCACGACGAGCGCATCCACGTCATACGTGGAAAGGGTGTCCCGCACGCGCCGCACCCCGTCCTCGTGCTTGAACGGGTTGGTGCGGGAGGAGCCGAGGATCGTTCCGCCTCGGGGGAGGATTCCGCGCACGCTGGGGATGTCCAGCGGCACGACCTTGCCCTGGAGCGCGCCGAGCCAGCCGTCTCGCAATCCGACGAAGTCAAAGGCGTACTCCTGGGCACCTTTGCGGACGACGCTGCGGATCACGGCATTGAGGCCGGGACAGTCACCGCCGCCGGTCAGCACTCCGACCTTCATGGCGTCTCCCTTCCGCTGGTCACCCCACCCAGTGGCAGCCATCTCAGGATCCACACCCCTGTCGGGGGGCACGGAGCGTCTCCCCTCCAGCCTCCCCCCATTCGATCCGCAGTGGCCACTCCACGGACTCCCGCAGGTGCCAGGTGGCTCGCCCGCGGCATCTCCAGCGTTCTCGGCCGCGGCATCTCCAGCGTTGGGCTCATCCCGCTCGGCGAGGCTCTGGGTGGGAGAAGAACACACAGCTCCCGGACGCGGCGCGGGGTGGGCTTGAGGGGCCGCGACGGTCGGCAACCGAGGACCTTCAGCCTCGCGACGGGCCTTCCCCGCCACGGTGAGCCGCAGGTCGCGCCACTGCACGACCAGGCCGAGCGGACGGCGGTCCTGGCCGTCCACGGCCGCGGCACGTCACGCCGCGAACGGAGGCGTCCGGTAGGAACTCGACTGCCGACAGTGCCGCGTGCGGCGCCTGCCGTTTCGCGTTCCGGTGTGGGGCGACTCCTTCCGCAAGCTACCGGTCGTGTGCGTGCGGGACAGTGATGACCGGGCAGCGTGCGTGCTGTAGTACACCCTGGCTGACGGAGCCCAGCAGCATCCCGGTGAAGCCGCCGTGCCCGCGTGTGCCCACGACCAGGCCGAGGGCATGTTCGGACGCCTTCGCAAGGACCTGTACCGGGTGGCCCCGCACGACCTCATGGTGCAGTTCCACCTCGGGATGCGCGGCGGTGCGCCCGGCAACCGTCTCCGAAAGCAGCCGTCGGCACTCCTGGAGGGCAGCGTCCTCGTCCAGGACTCCGAGCCGCGGAGGGTGCCACACGAACAGGGCCCGCAGGGCCGCGCCGCGCAGGGCGGCCTCGTCGAAGGCGAAGTCGACTGCGGCGGCGGATCGAGGGCTGCCGTCGACCCCGACCACGAAGTACGGCTGCTGCTGGGTGATGTGCTCCGAGTACGGTACGACCACCACCGGGCAGGGAGCGTGGGCGATGAGCGGCAGGGCGACTGAGGCGGTGGTGAAAACCTCCTGGAGAGCACTCAGGTGCCAGCAATCGAGCACGACCTCCGTGGCGTTCTGCGCCTGCTCACGCAGCACCCACGCCGGATGGCCCTCCGCCAGCAGCCCGGACACCCGCACCCGCGGATGCCGGGACTCGACGAAGGCCACAGCTTCCTTCAGCACGCGATCGCCCGTCGTGTGCAGCGCCTTGTTCCACTCCTCCCAGGACGGCCGCCCGCCCGTCGGCCGGTATCCGAGGGTCGGCACGTTCTGCGCGAGGACCAGCAGCAGCGGCAGGCGGCGCCGGGTCGCCTCGTCGGCGGCCCAGGCGAGCGCCGTGCGTTTGCCCGGATCGGGGTCGACGCCGACCACGATCGGCTTACGTCCCTGTGTATGCGTCATCGCCGACTCCCCAGTGGTCACTTCGACGGACACGTCGGCGCCGGTGCAGGCCGGTGCTGGTGCCGGCCACCGCGGCCGACTCTGCCGCTTCCGGCGCTGCGGTGCGTCTACAGGCCCCGGGAGAGCAGGAACTCGTGGGCGAGTAGTGCACCGTGTGCCGCTTCCTCGGGCGGAATGACTTCTGACGGGATGCTCTCCAGGCCATGGACGAGTACTCGGGCGGCCTCGGCCAGGGTCGCGACCTGCGCGGTCGGCTCCGGCAGCGCGTGCCCTGCCGATCACCGCTCATAGCCAGTAAACAACGGTCGACCGGAGCCCGCAGCGAACAGGGCCCTTGTGGCGTATCGCCGGGCCCTCCCGGTAGTGCGGCCGTGGGACGAGGAGGCAGTGAGAGGAGCGGGTGTTGCGGCGGGTACGGCACATCGAGCAACGCCGCCTGGAGCAGACGGGGCTATGCCACCGTGATGGTGTCGTCGGCGTAGACGTCCTGGACGGTGTTCAGCAGCTCGATCCCCTCGCTGGTGGGCCGTTGGAATGCCTTGCGGCCGGTGATCAGCCCGGTGCCGCCGGCTCGCTTGTTGATCACTGCCGTGCGGGCCGCCGCGGCGAGATCACCCTTGCCGGACGACGCACCGCCGCTATTGATCAGCCCCACCCGGCCCATGTAGCAGTTGGCCACTTGCCACCGGGTGAGGTCGATCGGGTGATCGGTGGTGAGCCTGCCGTACAGGAGCTTGTCGGTCCTGCCGAAGTCCAGTGCCGGATAACCGCCGTTGTTCTCCGCCTGCTTCTGCTTGACGATGTCGGCCTCAATGGTCACCCCCAGGTGATTGGCCTGGCCGGTCAGGTCGGCGGACACCGAGTAGTCCACGCCGTCCTTCTTGAACGCCGAGTTACGCAGGTAACACCACAACACGGTGAACATGCCCAGTTCGTGGGCGCGCGCGAAGACCTCGCTGGCCTCCTGCAACTGGCGATCCGACTCCTGCGAGCCGAAGTAGACCGTGGCACCGACACCGGCCGCGCCGAGGGCAAAGCACTGCTCGACATTCCCGAACATGATCTGGTCATACCGGTTCGGGTAGGTCAGCAACTCGTTGTGGTTGAGTTTGACGATGAAAGGGATCTTGTGCGCGTAGCGCCGCGATACGGCCCCCAGCACGCCGAGGGTACTGGCGACCGCGTTGCAGCCGCCCTCGATGGCGAGCTCGACGATGTTCGCGGGGTCGAGGTACCGGGGGTTGGCGGCGAACGCCGATGCCGCGGAGTGCTCGATGCCCTGGTCGACCGGCAGGACCGAGAGATAACCCGTACCCGCCAGGCGGCCGTGGTCGAAGACCGACTGCAAGTTCCGCAGCACCCGGGGCGTACGGTCGGTCTGGGCCACTACCCGGTCGACGAAGTCGCTGCCCGGAAGTATCAGTTCGTCCTTGGGGATCCCCTGGCAGGTATGCGTCAGCAGATCCTTGGCCTCCTCACCCAGCAGGCTCTGCACATCGTTCATCGTTCCACCTCCCGATCACTTGGACACCGCGAACCGGAACCGCTGCCGCTCTCCGACGTCGGGCACTCCACGCATGCAGGGCTTGCAGTTCGGCACCGCGCAGGGACGCCTGCTGGAAGGCGTACGCATGCGGCTCGGGAATGCGCTGAACCGTCGGCGCCGACAACGATGCGACGGTGGCCGGTGGTGACGTGGTTGACGATGACCACGGGACTCGCCGCGTGGCCGACGACTTGCAGGGCGACCGAGCCCAGCAGCAGGCTCCCGAAGCCCCCCAGGCCCTTCGCGCCGAGCACCACCGTGTGAGCACGCTCGGACTCGGCCAGCAGCACGGCCGCTGGAGCACCGGAAGGCAGGGCAGACGTCACCTCCAGGTCCGGATGGGCTTCTTGGACGATCGCGGTGGCCTCGGCCACGACGCCCTGATCGCGGCGGCTCTCTTCCCGAACGCGATCCTCCAGGGTGCCCGCGTATCCGTGTTCACGGGGCAGGACATGAATGATGTGCAGTGCGCAGCGGCGCAACGCCGCCTCGTGGGCGGCCCACACCAGGGCGCGCAGACTGCGCCCGGAGCCGTCGACTCCGACCACGATCGGTTCAGTCATCGTCTCTCCCGAGGTGCGGGTCGTCAGCGTTCCGTGTTGCCGTATCGGCAAAGCTCGTCAAGGTCGCGGCGGACCCTGGCGATCTCCTCCTCCAGCCGCAGGTAGTCCCCCAACTCCTCCGCGTCGACTGTCCGGCGCCGTGGGCGAGGGCGCTCGGGCGGGGGCGCCGCAGTACTCCGGCGGCGGGTAGTAGCCGGACGGGTGGGGGTGCATGTGGTGATGCCGCGGCCCATGTCCACACCAGCCGCTCATGGGGCGCTCCCTCCTTCTCCTTCTACCGTCCGGTATGCACGCCTGCGGGGCATCTCGGCAGGGGTTCAGCGGCCCACGGGCCGTCCGGCGTTGCCTCGTACAGGTCGAGCGGGCCCGTGTTCGGCCAGCGGCAGGTGGCAGGGGGCCTGGAGGTCATTGAGGTTTGGAAGCCAGAAGATCCGCCGCGGGTCGGCGACCTGCCACATCCCGCTCGGGCACGGGTGGCGAAGAGGACCTGGTCGTGGTTGCCGACCTGGCAGCGTTCATCCGACGGCTTCCCGGGCGGCCCACCGCTCCTTGACGTGGGAGTCGTACAAGCGCTCGCGCCGCAGCACGACGCCCCTCTCACTCTTGGGCGCGGCATCGGACTCAGCGACGATACGCACCTTGTCCTCGGGACTGAAGGCGCGTGCAGGGGCGGGGTTTCCGGCCACCCGTGAAATGGCCACTCACTGATTGGGCGCGCTGATGCGGCGCCCTGTGAGGCGCGTGGGCTGGATCGACACCCACATCTCGCGTTCGCCTCCCGCCCATGGTCGGGTGTGGGCGCGCTCGGCCAGCCTTCGTACCTCGTCGGGTTCCGTGACCACCCGGGCGGGGCCAACAGCAAGCACGCTCCAGCCCTGGCTCATGGCCTCGTCCACATGGTCGACCTCAAAGGCCACCTCTTGTCCTACGGCCGCCGCAGGTACCGAGTCCGGCGCGGTCCGGAAGGCGATCGCATCGTCGATGACCTCGTAGTTCACTGGGATCACGGCCGGGCCATCGGGTGTCGCCACCGCCAAGCGCCCAACACCGTGCGTGGAAAGCCGGGCGCGGCATTCATCGTCGCCGAGGTTCCGCAACTGAGGGTGGAGGAGCGCCTGGCCTTGGCCAGGTGGCAGATCGATCCCGCCCCCGCGCAGCGCCGCGACGGTGGTGCCCAGCGCGTCGGCCAGCCTGATGAGACTCCCCGGGCTCGGGTCGGCCGGCCGTTCTTCGAGGTACGCCAGGTAGCCCGGCGCCATTCCGGCGCGACGGGCTGTTTCTTCCCGGGTCAGACCTTGCCGCTTGCGCTCGGCAGCAATGCGCCGGCCGATGTCGCCGGAGTCGGGTGCCCCGCCCTTCGAGGTCCTGTCGGACACGGTACCCGCCTGCTTGGTCAGCTCATCCACGCCTGGCTGGTAAGGCTCATGGGCGCTCGGGGGCCCGTGCTCCATGTGACGGATATGCGCGTCGGGCCCGGGGAACACGAGCGTCACCTCGTCCGTATCCGACCAGCGCACGTCGTAGGGAGGTGTTCCGTCCGTGTGGTGGAGTCCCACGATCTCGCCATCCCGCCTGGTAGCGCCGGTGGCCGGGCTTTCGACAACGAGTTGATCGCCGAGTTGAGCTCGCATGATCGCCGCCGTTTCCTCAAAATGTTGCTGTACCCAACGTGCCACGCGCGGCGTGCCGCCGCAGGGCACGAGAACCCTGATCCGGGGAGCCGGCCGGGCCGGTCTCAGGCCGACCGGCCCCAATCGGGTCCGGGGCAGCTCATCCGTAGTAACCGGCACCTGACACAGGTGACACACCTGACACGTGAGCACCGCTGGCAGTCACCAACCCGGAACGGAGAAGGCGACATCCATCACCGTACGGTCGCAGAGCTCATGACCCGGAACGTCGTCAGGGCACCGCGCGACATGCCGTTCAAGGAGATCGTCAAGCTGCTCGCGGAGAACGACGTCACCGCCGTTCCCGTGGTGGACGAGCTGGACCGCCGCATGGGTGTGGTGTCGGAGGCCGACCTGCTTGATCCCCATCATCGAGCGGCTGTGCCGGAGCGTTGACGGCGTGGTCTCGGTCTCTGAGCACATCGCGTATCGGACCGACGATCCCCGGAGGCCCCAGGCGCGTGACTGATGCAGGGGCAGCAAGTGCCGCCCCTGGCCTGTCACTTACGGAAGCGCGCGGACCACAGGGGCTCCACCAGGTCCCAGTCGGTGTCCCACTGCGCGTACCTTCTACGGTCCAGCATCCGACGGATACCCCGCCGCGTCGCGAAGACCCCGGGCACAGCCCCACCCGCGGTCCTGCCCTGCTACAGGCGGCGGTTCCGGTCCGTTGCCTACCGTCCTTCTCGGTCCAGCGGAACTGCGCCCTTTGCTTTTCCTCCCTGGCACTGCCCGGTGCTCCTTCAGGTTCCGTCCGGCGGGGACACTCACCTCTGCGGAACGACCGCGATCGGACACGGCGCGTGGTGCAGCACGGCATGGTTCACCAGGCCCAACTGGAGACCGACGTGCCCGCGCCGCCTGCGGGCTCCGACGATGAGCAGGTCAGCACCCGACGGAACGTGCCTGTAACGCTCTGCGGAGCCACGCAGAGCATCGTCGAGCACCTGCTCCGGCGGGCGCCGGTGGGCTTCGAGAGCGTAGCCGGAGAGGGGCACAGGCTCGGGGTACCCGACCGGGGCACTCCAGGCGTGCACCGCCACCAGCCGACAGCGCCGCAGGTGGGCCTCCCGGAACGCGAACCGCACCGCCGTGCCGCTGCCCTCCCCGTCCTCGACGCCGACGCCGACGCCGACGCTCCCGAACCGGGCGTTTCGGTACTCCGCCCCGCCGCGCACCACGACGACCGGGCAGTCGGCACGGGCAGCCACAGCCAGGCTGACCGAGCCCAGGAGCAGCCCGGCAAGATCTCCGAGTCCCCTGGACCCGAGTACCAGCGCGAGGGCGTTGCGCCCTTTGCCGACCAGGGCGGACGCCGCGTCCTGATGCAGCACCTCGCTCGACAGCCGAATGCCAGGTGCGCTCTTCCTGGCTCGTTCCGAGGCAGCGGCAATCAGGCCGGACGCCTCATGGTTCGGCGCCGCGGCATGCACGAGGTGAAGCGGCACCTCGTGTCGGACTGCCTCGTCGGCGGCCCAGTCCACCGCCTCAAGGCTGGCCTCGGACCCGTCGATGCCGACCACCAGGGGAATCGCCACTGCTCTTACCTCCTCCTCATGCCGGCCTCCGCGACTGTCAGGCCCTGCCACACCAGGGTCCGCATGCGCCCCAGGCAGATGTGCGGTAGTCCTCGGATGAGAAGTGCCGTGCTCAGGGCCCCGGCGCAGACGCTCATACGTCGAGTACTCCTCACGGTCGCCTGCACGGCCATCGACGCAGGGACGACAGCAGTCTGGACTTACCGTCATTCCAGCTTCGTACGAGACGGAGGCAGCCGCCATGGAACGAGCCGTCACCGTGGGCCTCGACGGCTCACCCGAAAGCCTTGCCGCCGCCCGTTGGGCCGCCGATGAGGCCGAGCGGCTGGGGCTCACGCTGCGCCTGCTGCATGCGTGGCCCCTGCTGGTGCCGGAACCGACCCACATCCCCGCGGAGATGGATCAGAACTACTGGGCGAGGCGGATCGTGCACAACGCGCGAGCGGAGCTCCAGGTGCACCACCCGGGCCTGGAAATCGTCGGCGACCTGGTCGCTGACGACGCCCAGGACGCACTGCTGCAAGCGGCTTCGGAGTCCGAGATGCTCGTGGTCGGTTCGCGGGGGCTGGAGCTCGTCGAGAGTTATTTCCTGGGCGACATCAGCATGTCCGTCGTGGCACGGGCCAAGCGGCCGGTGGTCCTGGTACGTGCCGAGACGCGCGAAGAAGGACCGGCGCCCGCTTCAGGTGCGGCAGGCGGCGTAGTGGTGGCACTGAAACTGCATGGTCCATGCGACGACCTGCTCGAATTCGCCTTCGGGACCGCCGCGGCGCGGCACGTGCCCCTTCGAGCCGTCCACGGCCACAGCTTGCCGGTCCATGCGTACGTTCCCTGGGGCGTGGACCACGACGTCACCGATGGGATCACGCAGGACGCACAGAAGCACCTGAGCCAGGCCCTCCGGCCCTGGCGCGAGAAGTTTCCGGGTGTGGAGGTGGCCGACCGCGTCGAACTCGACAGCCCCGCCAAGGCCCTCGTCCGGTCCGCCAAGGGCGCCGGGCTGCTGGTCGTCGGCCGACGTAAGCACCGTCCTGCGCTGGCCCCACGCCTGGGCCCGGTAGCCCAAGCCGCCATCCACCACGCACGCTGCCCTGTCGCCGTCGTCCCCCATGACTGAGCCGATCACCACAGGGGGCCGTCGATGCGGTACATCAGACCGACGCGTCCGTGCTCCGGACCGGCGCCGTCCCCAAGGCGCCGCTGCTCAAGGTGGCCACCGCCATGGCAGCCACGGAACCGCCATGGTCGGGAGCCGTCATGTGGTCGACACCAGCGGCCGCTTGGAGGCCAAGGTTGTTCGGGCGCTGGCAGCCACACGTCCTCTCCTCAGGAGGGCCCAGCTGAGCTGAGCGGCTGCCGCCGTCGAATGAGCCCTCGGTGGTTGCTGTTGCCCGGATATCCGTCGAGAGGGACAGTGGACACTCATCAGACACGGGGAAGCAGGGCGAAGACCGCGCACCGTATCCCGGTCGGGACCCGTCACCGTGCGCCCCGGACCAGGCTCGGCGATTCTGGAGGCAGAGGCAGGCAGGCGTCGGGAGGAGCGCCCCATGCACTGGGAGACGATCCTTAAGGGCGCCGCGCCGGGCATCACGCCGAATCTCACCGACTACGACCAGGCTCGTTCCGATTTCACCTGGTCGCAGGCGCGCAACGCGCTGGCCGGGCTGCCCAGGGGCGGGCTGAACATCGCGCACGAGGCCGTCGACCGGCATGCAGGACCGCAGTACGGGGAGAAGGTCGCGCTGCGGTGCATCACCCGCGACAACGCCGTGTCGACCGTCACGTACGCCGAGCTGGCCCACCGTACGGCCCGCTTCGCAAACGTCCTGCGGTCGCTCGGCGTCGGCCATGGGGATCGGGTGTTCACCCTGCTCGGCCGCTGTCCTGAGCTCTACACGGCGGTGCTGGGCACGTTGAAGAACACCAGCGTGGTATGCCCGCTCTTCTCTGCGTTCGGCCCTGACCCGGTCGAGCAGAGACTACGACTCGGCGACGCCCGCGTGCTGGTGACCACCGCCGCCCTGTACCGGCGCAAGGTCGCCGACCGCCAGGCGTCGCTGCCCGGTCTCGAGCACGTGCTCATCGTCGGGCCCGGTGCCGAGGAGCTGCCCGGCACGGTCTCCTTCGACTCGTTGATGTCCGCGGCATCGGACGGGTTCGCCATCCCGCCGACCTCGCCGGAGGACATGGCGCTGCTGCACTTCACCAGCGGAACCACCGGGACCCCCAAGGGTGCGATCCATGTCCACGAAGCGGTTGTCGCCCATCACGCCACGGCGGCGTACGCGCTCGATCTGCATCCTGAGGACGTGTACTGGTGCACCGCCGACCCAGGTTGGGTCACCGGCATGTCGTACGGCATCATCGCCCCGCTCGTTCACGGCGTCACCGTCGTCGTCGACGAGGGCGAGTTCGACGCCCGGCGCTGGTATCGGATCCTGGGCGAACAGCGGGTGAGCGTGTGGTACACCGCGCCGACGGCCCTGCGGATGCTCATGCGTGCCACGCCCCGCCAAGGCCCGTACGACCTGCCGCACTCGCACGACCTGTCAGCCCTGCGCTTCATCGCTTCGGTCGGCGAGCCCCTCAA
This sequence comes from Streptomyces sp. NPDC048506, assembly GCF_040651315.1. Lineage (NCBI taxonomy): Bacteria > Bacillati > Actinomycetota > Actinomycetes > Kitasatosporales > Streptomycetaceae > Streptomyces > Streptomyces sp. NPDC048506. The sequence continues at coordinate 26,516 of NZ_JBEZIX010000057.1, read as the reverse complement.
CCCCGAGGCCGTGGTGTGGGGCCAGGAGGTGCTGGGGCTGCCGGTCCATGACAACTGGTGGCAGACCGAGACCGGCTGCATCATGATCGCGAACTTCGCGGCGTGCGATATTCGGCCCGGCTCGATGGGGCGGCCGCTGCCGGGTGTCGAGGCGGCCGTGCTGAAGCGGGGCGAGGACGGTCGGGCGTTGATCACCGACGGCAGGGTGACGGAGGTGGACAGCCCTGACGTGGAGGGCGAGTTGGCGCTGCGGCCGGGCTGGCCGTCCATGTTCCGCGGCTATCTGCACGACAAGGAGCGTTATGAGACGTCGTTCGCCGACGGCTGGTATGTGACCGGCGATTTGGTCAGGCGTGACGGGGACGGCTGGTACTGGTTCGTGGGGCGCGCGGACGACGTCATCAAGTCGGCGGGCCATCTGATCGGCCCCTTCGAGGTGGAGAGCGCGCTTATGGAGCACCCGGCGGTCGCGGAGGCCGGGGTGATCGGCCGTCCGGACCCGGTGGCCGGGAACATCGTCAAGGCATTCGTGTCGCTGGGCCCCGGTATCGAGGCGAGCCCAGATCTGGAGCGGGAGGTGCTGGCCTTCGCCCGGCGCCGACTGGGCCCGGCCGTCGCGCCCCGGGAGATCGCTTTCGACCAGAACCTGCCGAAGACCCGTAGCGGCAAGGTCATGCGCCGACTGCTGCGTGCACGTGAACTCGGCCTGCCCACGGGTGACTTGTCAACCCTGGAGGGATCCGTATGAGCCCCGCCCGCTCTCCCGGCACGCGGAAGGCCGCAGCGACAACGAAGGCGTCGAAGAAGGCCCCGACGAGCAAGCGGGCCGCGAAGACAGAGGTCCTCGCCGACCAGCCCGCCACCGGACACAGGGGGGATCTGCTGGAGGCCATGCTGCGCATCCGGCGCTTCGAGGAGCGATGCGTCGAGCTGTACAGCGCCGCGAAGATCCGCGGCTTCGTTCACCTCTACATCGGAGAGGAGGCCGTCGCCGTCGGCGTCAACGAGACTCTCACCCCCGAGGACGCTGTGGTCTCCACCTACCGCGAGCACGGCCACGCGCTCGCCCGTGGCATCCCCGCCGAGGCCGTCATGGCAGAGATGTACGGCAGGACGACCGGATGCAGCGCGGGCCGTGGCGGGTCCATGCACTTGTTCGACGCGAGCCGCCGCTTCTACGGCGGCAGCGCGATCGTCGCCGGTGGTCTCCCGCTGGCCGCGGGTCTCGCCCTCGCCGACCGCATGCGCGGGCAGAACCGCGTCACATGCTGCTTCTTCGGCGACGGAGCCTTCGCCGAGGGCGAGTTCCACGAGACAGCAAACCTCGCAGCCCTGTGGAACCTGCCGCTCCTGCTCGCCTGCGAGAACAACCTCTACGCCATGGGCACAGCCCTCGCCCGGGAGCACGCGCAGACCGACCTGGCCATGCGCGCCGCCTCCTACGGCATGCCTGCCTGGGCCGTGGACGGCATGGACGTCGAAGCCGTCGAGCAGGCCGCCCGCCGGGCCACCGAGGGTATCCGGGCCGGCACCGGACCGCACTTCCTGGAGCTGCGCACCTACCGCTTCCGCGCCCACTCCATGTACGACCCGGACCGCTACCGCGACAAAGCAGAGATCGAGCGGTGGAAGACCCGGGACCCGATCAACCAGCTCATGGACCGCATGCGTGAGAACGGTGAGCTGGGCGACAAGGAGCTCGCCGGCATCGAGCGCCGGGTCACCGAGGAGGTCGACGGTGCCGTCGAAGCGGCCGAGCAGGCGCCCGAGCCACTGGTCGAAGACCTGCTGCGGTATGTCATCAGCACGTCGGCGGAGGTGAGCTGACCATGGGCACCGGCGGGCAGCCGGAGGAGCGGAAGACGACCTACCGGGAAGCGATGCGCGAGGCTCTGCGGGAGGCATTGCGTGCCGACGACCGGGTCTTTCTCATGGGCGAGGACGTGGGCCGGTACGGCGGATGCTTCGGCGTCAGCCTCGGCCTGCTGGAGGAGTTCGGGCCGGACCGGATCCGCGACACCCCGCTGTCGGAGTCGGCGTTCGTGGGGGCGGGCATCGGTGCGGCCCTGGCCGGGATGCGGCCGATCGTCGAGATCATGACCGTCAACTTCAGCCTGCTCGCCCTCGACCAGATCCTCAACAACGCCGCCACCCTGCTGCACATGTCGGGCGGCCAACTGCCCGTCCCGCTGGTGATCCGCATGACGACGGGCGCGGGACGCCAGCTCGCCGCCCAGCACTCGCACAGCCTGGAGGGCTGGTACGCGCACATCCCCGGCATCCGCGTCCTCGCACCGGCCACCGTCGAGGACGCCCGCCACATGCTCGCTCCGGCCCTGGCCGACCCCGACCCCGTGCTGATCTTCGAGCACGGCAGTCTCTACAACGCCACCGGTGAACTCGCTCCGCTCACCGCCTCCGTGGACATCGACCACGCCGCGGTCCGCAGGCCCGGCACCGACGTCTCCCTGATCACCTATGGTGGTTCGCTGCCGAAGTCGCTGGCCGCGGCGGACGAGTTGGCCGCCCAGGGCATCAGCGCCGAGGTGATCGACCTGCGCACACTCCGTCCTCTCGACGACGCGACGATCGCCGCCACCGTGGCCCGTACACACCGAGTCGTGATCACCGACGAGGCTTGGCGCACCGGCAGCCTCGCCGCCGAGATCTCCGCGCGCATCGCCGAGGGATCGTTCTACGAACTGGACGCGCCCGTGGAGCGGGTGTGCAGCGCGGAGGTGCCCATCCCGTACGCCCGGCAGCTTGAGGAGGCCGCCCTGCCGCAGACCGCCGACATCGTCGCGGCGGCACACCGGGCGGTGGACTGACCATGGCCGAGTTCACCATGCCGTCCCTGGGTGCCGACATGGACGAGGGCACGCTCCAGGAGTGGCTGGTACAGCCCGGCGACCGGGTCCGCAAGGGCGATCCCGTCGCGGTTGTCGAGACCGCGAAGTCCTTGATCGAGGTGGAGTGCTTCGAGACCGGGACGATGGTGAGGCTGCTGGTCGAGCCGGGTACGACGGTGGCCGTCGGCACGCCGCTTGCGCTGATCGAGCCGACCGCAGAAGAGCCCAAGCAGCGCGAGAAGCCTCGAAAGGCCGAGAAGGCCGAGGAGAAACGACCAGTCCCGGCGGCACCGAAACGTGCGGCGCCCCCCACCCGGCCCGAACCCGCCCGTCTTCCAGCGCCGCCCGCTGCCCACAAGCGCGGGCACATCGAGGCGGGCCCCTTGATCCGCCACCTCGCGGAGCGGAGCGGCATCGAACTGGAGGCCCTGCAAGGATCCGGGCCCGGCGGGCGCGTCACCCGGACCGACATCGAGCAAGCAGCCACTGCCACCGTGGCTGTGGCTCCGTCATCGCGGCTACGGGCCACCCCACTCGCCCGACGGCTCGCCGCCGAACTGGACGTCGACCTGGCCACGGTGACGGGAACCGGCAAAGACGGTGCCGTCCGCGCCGACGACGTACGCAGGGCAGCCCCGGGCCCGGCAACTACCGCCCCACCCTCGCGCCACCTCGCCGCCCCGGTGCGCTCTCCTGAAGACCGGACAGCCGCGATGCGCCAGGCGATCGCCGGACTGATGGCCCGCGCCAATCGGGACATTCCGCACTACTACCTGTCCACGACCGTCGACCTGGCCGCCGCCATGAACTGGCTGCACGAGCACAACCGGCGCAGCCCGGTCGGCGGGCGGCTGCTTCCCGCGGCCCTGCTGCTCAAGGCAGCGGCCCTCGCGGCCCGGGAGGTCCCTCAGCTCAACGGCTTCTGGACCGACGACCACTTCACTGCCGGCGACGGCGTACACCTCGGCGTGGCGGTGTCCTTGCGTGGCGGGGGGCTCGTCGCTCCCGCCCTGCGCAACGCCGACACCCTCCGGCTTCCCCAGCTGATGACCGGCTTGAAGGATCTGGTCGCCCGCGCCCGCACGGGCCGGCTTCGCGGTTCGGAGGTGTCCGACTCCACGATCACGGTCACCAATCTCGGGGATCAGGGTGTGGAGAGCGTCCTCGGAGTGATCTATCCCCCGCAAGTGGCGCTGGTCGGCTTCGGACGGGTCGTCGACCGGCCGTGCGCCGTCGACGGACTGCTCGGCGTACGGCCCGTCGTCACAGCCACCCTGTCGGCGGACCACCGAGCAACCGACGGTGCCGTTGGAGCCCGTTTCCTGACAGCGATCGACCGCCTCCTGCAGAATCCGGAGCAGCTGTGAACCGTACCGAAGCACTGGACATCGTCAAGGAATCTATCGCCCGCGTCATCCCCGACGCCGACTTCGCCACCTTGGGGCCCGACGATACGTTCCGCGACGCCCTGGAGATGGACTCGCTGGACTTCCTGAGCTTCATCGAGACCCTCAGTGACCGCACCGGTGTCCGCATCGACGACGAGGACACCCCGCAGCTCACCACGCTGTCCTCAAGCGCCGACTTCCTCGTCGCCCGCACGCAGTGAGGTGCCTTGGCCAAACGTGTCGGCAGAGGCCAGGGGGGTGCCGGGGTGGCTGAGGCGGGCACGCGCCGACTGCGCCGGGTCCGGCGAGCAGGAGTCAGCCGGTCACGCCGTGCGGTCAGAATCCGGCCCGCGCTCGCCGTCCGGGTCGTCAGCTGCGACATCCTCGTGGCACGTCAGCCGGACGGCTCGCCCTCTTCCCCCACGTGAGCAGCCCACCGTCGCCGGACGGCGTCCTCGTGCTCGTTCTGCTCCAGGGCAAGATCCACTTGGGTGAGGGCGTCCTGCAGGCGTGGAATCCAGTGGCGCCGCAGCGCCCGGGCCCGTTGGCGGGTGCTGAGCACCTCCGCGCCGACGATGCGGGCGGCGGCCTGGTGGCAGGCGTAGTCGGCGGCTGCCACCACCGCTCGCCGGTAGGTGACTTCGGCGTTGATCAGGGCTGTGTTGCCCGGTGCGGCGGCGGTCGGCGGGCGAGCCGGGACCGTACAGGAGACCTCTGACGGGTGATGGGCCCCCATGAACATGGTCCAGCCGAAGGTGACCTCCGCCGGAGCGAGGCCGGCCGCTGCCGCGTCCAGAGCGCGCTCCCCGCTCAGGACGAGCCCACGCAGCAGCCAGGTCTCGGCCTCCCCCAGCAGCTCGTGCCAGGCGGCGGCAGCGGCCTGTTCGGCCTGTACGAGGCGCTGGTGCTCCGTACGGAGGATGCTCAGCTTCTTCTCTAGAAGGTCGGCGCCACGCACGGCCACGGCCAGACTGCGCCGCAGACGCAGCCGTCCGGCACGTCCAGGGGGAATCCGGAGGGTGGCCATCGCCTTCACCCCCGCTCAGCGCCGTGCGTGTCCAGCAGCGCGCCCGGGAGCATGTCGAGCTGACTGCGGGGCAGGTCGAGCAGGACCTGCCAGGCTTTCTCCAACGTCTCGTCGAGCGTGCGCAGTTCGTCACGTCGCTGGTGCACGAAGCGCCGCAGGAACGCCTCGTCGAAGTCCAGGTACCGGCGGTCGGTGGGGCTGAGCGCCGTCTGCCCGACCAGGTCGGCGAGTTCGCGGACCTGCCGGGCGCGGGCGAGGGCGGCGAGCATCTGTGCGGCGACATCGAGGTGGTCGGGCCGGGTGCGGCCGGGCCCGGCTCCTTTGCGCATCAGGCGGGAGAGCGACGACAGGGCGTCCACCGGCGGGTACACGCCGAGCGCGTGCGTCTCGCGGGACAGCACGATCTGCCCCTCCGTGATGTACCCGGTCAGGTCCGGCACCGGATGCGTGATGTCGCCGGCGGGCATGGTGAGCACCGGGAGGACGGTGACGGAGCCGGGCCGGCCCCGGATGCGCCCGCAACGCTCGTAGAGAGAGGCGAGGTCGCTGTAGAGGTAGCCGGGGTAGGCGCGGCGGGCGGGGATCTCGCCGCGTGCCGCGGAGACCTCGCGCAGCGCCTCGGCGTAGCTGGTCATGTCGGTCATGACCACGAGCACGTGCCTGCCTGCGTCGAAGGCGAGGTGTTCGGCGACGGTGAGCGCGATCCTCGGGGTCAGGATGCGTTCGATCACCGGATCGTCCGCGGTGTTGAGCAGCAGCACCAACTCTCCCGCGGCGGACCGCTCCTCCAGGGCGTCGCGGACGAAGGAGGCGTCGGCGTGGGTGAGCCCCATACCGGCGAAGACGACGCTGAACGCCTCCCCGGCCGCCGTCGACTGGGCGGCGATCTGGGCAGCCAGTTCCAGATGCGGCAGCCCCGCGATGGAGAACACCGGCAGCTTCTGGCCCCGTACGAGCGTGGTGAGCGCGTCCACGGCTCCGACGCCGGTGAGCACCGGCTCCGCGGGAGGTTCCCGGCGCACCGGGTTGATCGGGTTCCCGCCGACCGCCGCGGTGACCGACCCGAAGACCGGCGGCCCACCGTCGACCGGCTCACCGCGGCCGTTGCACATGCGGCCCAGCCAGCCGGAACCGACCGGGATACGCAGCGGCCCACCGGCGAAGGCCATCCGGACCCCCGCCGGATCCATCCCGGCGGTGTCCTCCAGGACTTGTACGACGGCGAGTCCACGGTCCACCTCCAGCACGAGTCCGTGCCGCTCCTCGCCGGAGTCGAGCGTGATCCGGACGAACTCGTCCCAGCCGATCCCCGCCACCCCCTCGACGACGGCGAGGGGACCGCGCAGTTCGCGGATCGCCGTGTACTCGATCTCGCCCCAGCCGGTCAATGCGCCTCCCGCAGTCCGGCGAGCGCGGCAAGGATGGCGTCCCGCCGGGTCGCGACGCCTGCGGCATCGTCGGGGCCGACGTCCTCGCGGGTACGGAGCAACGGTCCGAAGTCCGCCTCCTCGATCACCGGGGCGGGGACGCCGGACTCGACGAGTTCCCGGCACCGGTCGACGACCGCGAGGACGGTCTCGACCAGAGCTGCGGCCTTGTCCGCACCGCAGTAGGCGTCCTGGGCCGACAGCGCGCTCTGCTGGAGGACGCCCTCGCGCATCAGCCGTCCGCCGAGCACGCTGATCCGTTCCTGGGCGGGAAGCGCGGTGATGCCGATCAGGTCGACGAGGTCGGCCAGCCGGTCCGCCTCGGCCAGCAGTCCGGCTGTCCGGGCGCGCCGGGCGGCCCAGTCGAGGTCGCCGGCTTCCGCGTGGGCGGAGGCGAGGATCTCCGCGTCACGGGAGAAGGAGCCCGCCCACGAGACAGCCGGGTAGTGGCGGGCGTAGGCGAGGTCGCGGTCGAGGGTCCACAGGCAGCGTACGAACCGTTCGGTGTGGGCGGTGACCGGCTCCGTCATGTCGCCGCCGGGCGGCGAGACCGCGCCGATGACGGTGACCGAACCCTGGTCACCGCCGAGCGTGGTGACCGAGCCCGCTCGTTCGTAGAAGGCGGCGATCGCGGAGGCCAGACTCGCCGGATAGCCTTCTTCCGCCGGCAGCGCACCGGTACGGGAGGCGAACTCGCGCAGCGCCTCGGCCCACCGGGAGGTCGAGTCGGCGATGACCACTACGTCGAACCCCATGTCGCGGAAGTACTCGGCGACCGTGGTTCCCGTGTGGATGCTCGCCTCGCGGGCCATCATCGGCATGTTGGAGGTGTTGGCGATCGTCACCGTGCGCTCGGCGAGCCGCCCTCCGGTGCGGGGATCTTCGAGCGCGGCCAGTTCGGTGATGACGTCGGCCATCTCGTTGCCGCGCTCTCCGCAGCCGATGTAGACGATCACGTCGGCGTCGCACCACTTGGCGATCTGCTGTAGCAGCACCGTCTTGCCGGTGCCGAAGCCTCCGGGTACGGCGACCGTGCTGCCCCGTGCCACGGGGAAGAGCAGGTCGATCGCGCGCTGCCCGGTGTTCAACGGGTGCTGTGCGGCGAGGCGTTCGCGGACCGGGCGCGGGCGGCGGATGGGCCAGTCGACGGTCATGCGGACCTCGGTGCCGCCGACGACGGCCAGCGCCGCGCGCTCGGGGTGCTCCGCCTCGGGGACGATCCGCTCCACCGTGCCACCGGCGCCTGGCGGTACGAGGATCCGCACGGGCACCGGTCCGGTGCCCTGGACCTCGCCCAGGATCTGGCCTTCGGACACCCGCTCCCCCTCCCTCACCCGGGGTGTGAACCGCCACGAGCGGTTGCGGTCCCCGGTCGCGCTCGCGCCGGGCAGAAGCCATTCGCCGCTGCCCGCCAGCGGGCGCAGCAGGCCGTCGAAGATTCCACCGAGCAGACCGGGACCGAGCCGGGCGGACAGCGGGATACGCAGGGGTCGGGCGCTGTGCCCGGGGGCGAGACCGCCGGTGTACTCATACGCCTGGACCGTGACCACGTTCCCTTTGATCGCCACCACCTCGCCGGGCAGGCCGGCATCGCCCAGGGCGACCAGGTCGTACATGGCCGTGCCGTCTGCGTACTCCATTTCGACCAGCGGGCCGGCGACCCGCAGGATGTGGCAGGGCAGCTCCGGTCGGCCGTCCATAGCGGCTGCCTCGGGCACGCCCCTCACGGTGCCCACAACGTCTCCGCCTCCGCGCCGAACCTGTCCAGGGCACGGGCGGCGAGGGCGTCCAGGGTGCAGTCGGCCCGACGGCCCCGCGCCTGGGCCACGAATCCCCCTCTGGGGTGCTCGGTGATGTCGGCGTCCGGGCCGAGGAGTCGGCGGGCCCGTTGGTACAGCCGGTCGCGGATCGCCGGGTAGTCCGCGGTGTGCCGCAGTTCGCGGACGCGTTCGGTGGTACGGCGGCGCAGTTCCTCGTAGCCATGCCTGCGCACGCCGAGTTCGCGGGCGCGGGTGATCCTGCCGACCCGGGTCAGTTCCGCGGTGCGCCCCCGGGCCGCGTCGGCCTCGCCCTGGCGGCGGGCGTCGTCGAGGATCGCCGCGGCCTGGGCCCTGGCCGCGTCGAGCAGTGCCTCGGCTTCACAGTCCGCGCGGGCCAGCAACTCCTCGGCGGCGGCCCGGGCCGAGCGCAGCAGCCGGTCCCGCACCGGTTCGAGGGCGGCGGCCGCGTGATCCGGGGCCGGGCGCGTCATGCCGGCATCACCGCCGTGAGTGGCCGGGGGCTCTCCAGCAGCGTCGGGCCCAGGGCGCCGGCGGCGGCCGGGGTGACGATCACCATGGCGACGTCCTGCGGCAGGTCCTGCCATGCCCGGTGCACGGCTGCCGGCTCCTCGGCGACCAGGACGGTCACGCCGGCCAGGGCCAGCCCCGCCACCCGGGTCTGCTCTCCGATGGCTGCCACACGACCCATGGTCAGGCTTTCCCGATGAGGATGATCGCGACGACGAGGCCGTAGATGGCGATGCCCTCGGCGAGTCCGACGATGACCATCGCCCGCCCGAACAGCTCGGGCCGCTCGCTCAATGCCGCCAGCGCGGCGGCTCCGGTGTAGGCGACGGCGATCGCTGCGCCGATCGATGCCCCGGCGACCGCGATCGCGGCCCCGATCAAAGCCGCCGAACCGGAACCCGAGGCATGGGCGGTGGCCTGGGTACCCGATGCCTGGGCGGGTGCGCCGCTCAGGGCCACCGTCAGCAGGGCCAGCCCGCCCACGAGCAGAGCCACGTCGGCCGCGACGATCAGCCGGACGGCCGCCCGGCCGCGCCGCCGCAGCAACAAGCGTGTGCCGAGGAAGGCCACCGCGACGACGGGCAGGGCGATGAGCCAGGCGATCACGACGCCACCTCCGTGTGCTGTACGGGAACGTGCCAAGGACGGAAGGGACGGCCCTGCGTCTCGAAGACCCGGGAAAACAATTCGTAGAACTCCAACCGCAGCGCCTGCACCCCGGCCACCAGCGCCTCCAGCGCGAACGCGAGGGCATTACCGACGGCGAAGACGACCACGGCCCCCAGCAGTGCCGCCGCCCCCTTGCCGGCCAGTGCGGTCGTGCCGCGCCAGACGACATCGCCCAGCGCGGCATGGGTGAGCCCGAAGGCCGCAAGCCGCGCGAAGGAGACCACGTTCGAGCCGAGGCGTACCACAACATCGAAGAGCTGGACCCCGGTCTGCGCGGCGCCTCCGACCCCGCCCGCGGTGGCCGTGAACAGCCCCGATCCCGCCAGCGCCAGACCGGTGAACGCCAGCACGCCGCCGCCGAGCGCGTAGCCGGCGCGGCCCAGGTAAGCCCCGCCGCCGAGCACGGCGAGCCCGAGGAAGAGCAGGGCGCCGGCGATGCCCGACGCCGCGTACAGGGCGTTCGCCGGTCCGCCCTCCCGCCAGCGGTTCACGGCGCCCGCCCCGTACGCCAGGGTCAGGAGCGCGGCGCCGAGCCCCATCGCGGCGGCGAGCAGGCGCATCGGCTGGTCCAGCGGGTCCAGCCACAGCACCGGCAGCACGCCGGTCGGGCCGAAGAACTCCCCGTACATGACGCCCGCCACGCTGCTGGTCAGCCCGGCTCCGGCCACGAACGGCCACAGGCGCCGCAGCGGCGCCAGTCTGCGCGGCCGCCCCAGATACAGCAGCAGGGCGGCCAGGAGCAGCAGCGCCCCGTGCCCGGCGTCGCCGAACATCACGCCGAACATGACCACGTAGACGATGCCGGCGGGCATGGTCGGGTCGAGGTCCGCGTACGGCACGGTGCCGTACGTGCCCACCAGTGGGGCGAAGGCGCCACGCACAACGCCGGTGGCGCGCAGCAAAGTCGGTGGATCGGTGCCGCTGGGTGTCCGCATCGGCACCAGAACGCCCCCGACATCGGCGAGGCGCGCGGCCGTCGGGCGTACTTCGACGGCGGGGCACCATCCGGCGAGCGCCGCCACTGTCCCGCGGCGGACGGCACTGCCGATCCGCTCCTCAAGTTGCGCCTCGCCCGCCAAGAGGTCGGTCTGGCCCGCTTGTTCGAGGGCGTCGAGGTCCGGTGGGACCGCGCACAGGAGGGCGCCCGAGGGCTCGGTACGCATCCGCTGCAGTCGGCGTGCCGCCGGGCCGGGAGCGGCATGCGCGGGGTCGTCGATCCGGTCGATCTCAACATTGCCGGCCTCGGCGATGCGGATCAGCGTCTCGCGCAGGGTCTCCTGCGGCGCGACGATCGCCACCCGCTGCATGCGGACCGGCCGCACGGCCTCAGACCAGGGCATCGAAGTCCTCCAGCGATCCGCCACCGCGCGCGGCCAGTTCGAGGGCGCCCCGAACCCGCCACGCATCGGCCGAGAGCATGGCGACGGCGCCCACGACGGGCGAGGAGCCGAGGCCGGAGCCGCGCATCAGATCGCGTCCATCCTGTTCCAGCCGGATCCACCACCTCGTCTCCGCGCGCCACAGGTCCGCCGGCGTCCCGATGCCGTCCACCACCCAGCGCGCAGTAGCCGGCAGACGCCGCAGGAAGTCGGGGAACGACGCGGCGCCCACGGCCTCGGAACCGAGGACCCGCGCGGCTCGGCGCGCGGACGACGGCGTCAGGGCGCGGTCGGCGAGGAACATCTCGCGGCCCACCAGCAGCGCGAGCCGCCCCGCCGCCCAGTGCACCGCTTGCGGTACGCCCGCCGCAGTCCGCTCGGCAGCAGTGATGCGCATACCGATAGCCACCCCTGCCGCGGAGTCTGCTCCCAGATCGCCCCATACCGAGCGGGCCAGCGCGGCCCGCAGTTCAGCCGGTGAGCTGGTCCCGGACAACCTCGGCCACGCGATGGCCAGTGAGCCGAGCCGATAGGGCTTGGCAGGCGGACGAGGCTCCGCAGCCGACAACGCACGGGCGTGGTCGTCGACGTTGGCAATCTCAAAACCGGAAGCGAGCAGTCGAAGCACGGCCGCTCCCGCGCGCGGCTGCCACCCGCCGAGTACCCGCAAATGCCACAGCAGGGTCGCCGAGACCGCCCGCTGGGCGTCGGCCAGCCCGGCTTCCGAGTCGAGATCGCGGCGGTACGGCGTGGCCGCCAGATATCTGAGGGCGTCGTCGAGCGTCGCGGCGCCGGCCACGTCCCGGGCACCGGAGATGCCCAGGCACCGGGACAGCATGGCCCTGGCTCGGGTCACGCCCGCTACCCAACCGGCGCCCACTGCGGTCAACCCCCTTCCGGCCGCGCGTCGTCCGGGGCGGCCAGGTCCTCGATCGCTCCGGCCACCACGCGGTCCACGAGTGCGGGCATGTGGCGCTCGACTCGGTCCCGCAGGGCGGCGACATCGCCTTCGGCGGCCGCGAGGAGTGCCGCAGCCTCGGCTTCGGTGGCGTCATGGATCCGGGCGGCACTCTCTTCCCGCACACGCTGGGCCGCGGCGTGGGCCTGCCCGACGATATCCGTGGCCGTCCGTTCGGCCGCCTCCCGGCGCCGCGCCGCTTCCTCGGACGCTTGCTCCCGTATCGTCCGCGCCTCAGACTCCGCCTCGCGCAGAAGAGCGAGCTGCGGTTCCAATTCGGCCGTAAGCTCCGCCGCCCGGTCCGCGGGCACCCCTCCCGCAGCGGCCGGGCCGGGCAGGCCGACCGGCCGGAACCGCATCAAGAAATCCCGGAATCCCGCCACAACAGCTCTCCTACGAGTCTGCCCCGCCGATCCGGTTCCAGTGTCCACGCTGGGGACGACCGCGTCTCGTGGAGTTGGGCCGCCCTTCCCCGCTCAAGGGCCGACCGGCTCTGCGCCCGCATGTCGTCACGGTCGGTGCAGCTGGACCTGCAATGTCGCCTCGGCTGCGGTGATGCACAGCGAGCAGCAGCGTTCTGTGGGCGCGTCCCACTGTGCGAGGTACTCGGCTCGGGCCAGGCGCCGCCCGCACAAGGTGGTGCAGCCGTCGTTGTCGGCACATGACATGCCACACAGGTCCCAGCCTGCTGGTCGTCGCGGGGCCGGCGCGCATCTCGTACATCGGACCTCCTGGACGTGGGCGAGCCTGCTCCCGCCCACTTGTCCCCATGCAAGGTCTGCCTACCTGATTGAGCCAAGTGGGGTAGCCCGACCGGGTGACAGCGAGGTCGGACGGTCCAGGTCGCCGACCGAGCCGTCACCGCTCAGGATGGAAGGGAGTCGAAAAGGTTCTTCGAGTTCACATTCCGCGGAGGTGAGCAGCATGCTGCCCGGCGTCAAGCGCGAGGACGTCGGCATCGAGGTCAGCGAACGGGAACTGTGCATCACCGGGGAGCTGAAGGAACGCGAAGGCGTGCTGCGCCGCGCCACGCGCCGCGCGGGGCGTTTCGAGTACAGGGCGTTGCTACCTACCGAGGTGAGGACCGAGGACGTTCATGCCAGCCTCGTCGACGGGATCCTCACAGTCACCATCCCCAAGACACAGGCGGCCAAGCCCCGCCACATCGAGATCGAAGGCTGACCCAGCCGCATGGTGCCGGTCGGCGGGTGTGGACGGCGCAGATGGCCGTCCACACCCGCGACATACCCGCGAGGCGAATGCGAACTCCAAGCCCGAGCGGGGCCGGACTCGTTCGGTGTGGAGTTCCCCGTGGTCACGGTGTTCCAGGGCACCTGATGTGATTCGACACCCACGACGAGGGCAGCGTCGTCACCTCGCAGGTGCGGCTGCGGCGGCTATCGAAAGCGTCTGCCTGTTCGAGCAGGTCACTGACAGAGAGGCGAATGCATCGTGAGCATCAGCTATGGCCAAGCCGTACGCGAGGAACTGCGCCCGCCTACACACAAGTTGCGTCACGCGATCCCAGACGTCTACCAGGGCTACAAGGAACTCCACGATGCGGCACTGCGCGCCGGTGCGCTTGATGCGAAGACCAAGGAGCTCATCGCCCTGGCCATCGCGGTGAGCAAGCAGTGCGACGGATGCATCGCAGCCCACGCGCACGGGGCCGTGCTCCATGGTGCGACGCCGCAGGAAGCAGCCGAGACCCTCGGCGTCACCTTCCTGATGAACGGCGGACCCGGCACCATCTACGGAGCCCGAGCCTTCGCAGCATTCAACGAGTTCTACGCCGGGCACACGAACACGCAACCCTCCTCGGCCACCTGAAAAACGCATGCGCCTTGCGCGCTTGATGCTGGTGATCAGAGAGCTGTGAGGAGGTCCCATGAACACACGGACCTGCGACAGTCGGGCGGACGGTCCGGTCGTAGTGGGCACGGACGGCTCGGCTGGTGCCGAACGGGCACTTGTATGGGCAGCACAGGAGGCCGCCCTGCGTCGTCAGCCGTTGCGCATCGTGCACGCCACCGACGTCGACGCCATGGCGGGACGGCTCTCGGATGATACCTTCCGGCTGGTCCTCGAGTCCGCTCAGAGCCTTGTGGACGAGGCTTCCAAGCTGACCTCCAACCGGGTCACGGGCCTGCAAGTCACCACCGAAGTCAGCCGGAAACCCGCTGCGATGAGCCTGCTGCGAGCGGCCGGAGAGGCGGGAACGATCATCGTCGGTTCCCGCGGACTGGGCGGTTTCTCCTCGCTGCTGCTGGGCTCGGTCGGGCTGAGAGTGGCGGGCCACGCGAACGGACCGGTGGTCGTGGTGCGCGGCACGGAACGGCCGGAGGCAGGCGTCGTCGTGGTTGGCGTACGAGACGAGGATGACCTCGACGCGGTGCGCTTCGCGGGGGAGACCGCCAGGCGACGGAAGGCGTCGCTGCGTCTGCTCAGCGCATGGTCGTTCGTCCAGTACCTCGAGAGCATGACGCCGGTGCCCGACGCTGTGCGTGCGGCCGCGGAGGCGGAGGCGGCAGCGAGCAGCGGCATGCTCGGATCGATTCGGGCAGAGTTTCCGGATCTGCCGGTGACCGAAAGTGTGGTGAGGGTGCCCTCCCCAGCCGGAGAGCTGGTTGCGGCGTCCTTCCAGGCCGACCTCCTGGTGGTGGGCACCCGCAGACCCACGCACGCCATGGGCGCCGCACTGGGCCGGGTCACGCACGCCGTTCTGCACCATGCCCACTGTCCGGTGGCCGTTATCCCCCGCCGGTGAACTCGGCGGCCTGTGCCGCGTCGATCGGTGGCCTCTACGGCTTGGGCCGGGTCATTTCCGCCGCCCCGACACCGGCGACTGCCTCGGTCCGCGAACTACGCCGGGGAGATGCCCGCCGTACAGCAGCCCCAGGCCGGTGGCCTGGGGCTGGCCGGGCGGTGGCGTGCTCGGCAGCGACCGCGGGGACATCCGAGCGGGCGCGTCAATCGCCCCAGATCTTGCGGTAGGCCTGGCGGTAGCCCTCGGAGTCCCAGGACAGTGCGCCACCACTGTTCGCGGCGGTGGTGATGTGGACGGGGGCGACGTACCCGCTGTCCGGGACACCGGCGAAGGCGCGGTTGAACTCGTCGATGATCTGCCAGCCCTGTTCAGAGAGCGGTTCGGGCACGGTGGCGGCCTGGAACTCCTCTCCGTTGACGCGCTGGAAGGCCGACGGGTCGCCGTCGCCGGCACCGATGTTGAACGGGGCGCCGGCGCCGTCCTTGCCCGCGGCCCGCAGGGCGGGGGCGGCGTGCCGGAAGTACAGGTCGTTGATGGCGGCGGAGTAGGTCCACTTGCGGCCGAAGCGGGACAGCAGGGAGCGGACCTCCCCGATGGAGCGCCTGTTGGCCTGGGGTATGGGGATGTTGGTGTAGCTCAGCAGCTCGGTGCCGGAGCAGGTGGCGAGTTCCTTCTTGATCAGGTCGGACTTGCGCTTCGCGAAGGGTATCGAGGTGTCGCTGAACAGGACGACGCCCGCGCGGCCGTGGGACCGGGCGATGATCCAGTCGGCGCTGATCTTCGCAACGTCCTCGACCCGGGAGGTGATGTTGCTGAAGAGCTGCGGGGCCTTGCTGGGGCCGGGTGCTGCGGTGGCGTGCCAGCCGATCAGCGGAATTCCCGCCTTGTTGGCTCTTTTGACGCCCTCCGCGACGACCGCGGGGTCGAACCCGCTGATGACGATGCCGTCCGGCTTGAGGCCGAGGGCCTGCTTGAAGGCGGCCCGGAGACCGTCGGGCGTGCCCTGTCCGTTGAGGGTGCGGGCGTGCCATCCGACGATCTTGGCAGCTTCCTGGACGCCCTGGGCGACACCGGCGACGCCGGGGTTGGTCAGGGTCTGGGCGATGTAGACGACGGTCTTGCCGTGGACGGCCTCGGGTCCGGTGGTGGGGCCCTTCCAGGGGGCGTTCACCTCCTCGGCCTTCTTGATGGCCTGTTCGGCTCTGGAGAGGGCAGCGGGGCATCCGGACTGGGGGGAGCTCCGGTGGGATGCGGTGGTGCCGGTGCCGGTGCCGGAATCGCATCCGGCGGCGGCCATGACCAGGAGTGCGGCGGCTGTCGCTACCGCCTTGCGGGTGGGGTGCACGGGGCTCCTCGCAGGGCACGATGAGGAAACGGGTTGGGGTGGGGGAGACAGGTTACGGGTGGCGGTGCTCGGCGGGGCAGCCGACTTCGATAGGTACGGTTCACACCCCCAGTGCCGGCGCCAGTCCGAATTGAGCCGATCCACGGCTATCCCTCCGCGGAGACCGGCACCTCGGCCAAGCGTCCGGCATGGCACCTCGCAAGGGGGTAACGGGCCAAAAGTGACAAAGAGCTGACGGGCGCATGACCATTGATGAGCCATGGCTTGCATGCGCCTCCGCAAGCGGTAGTGTTCACGGCCGGTTGGACATGTGGCGCGATCTTTTCGCTCGCCTTTGCGAGCGAGCTTGGCGAGCGTCGCGCAACCCCGTCGTCGGCGGTCGGCAACAACAACACCTCGGTCACCGCTCAGGAGCACGTCGTAAGGAGGCCCGGGTGTCTGTGGACGCAGTGGACCCGCCGCACGAACGGGACCCGTCCCAGCGTTCCCCGTCGAGGCCGCGGTTCCGTCAGCAGGCAGGCGCCCTCCTCGACCGGTGGCCGTTCCGGCGGAAGCTGAACGTCCTGGTGATCGCGCCCGTCGCGGTCGTCGGCGTGCTGCTGGGCGTCGGCGTCAACACACAGATGGAGAAGGCCCAGGACGCCAGCCGGACCGCGGAGTTGGTGCGCGACAGCGAGCAGGTCACCAGGCTGATCAACGACGTACAGGCCGAACACCGACAGGCGCTCCTGCTGTCCGTGGAGCAGGAGTCGGCCCGGCCCGGCGTCGCCCTGCCCTCCACCGCCGCCTACCGGCGGACACAGCAGGACACCGATCAGCAGGTCACCGCCGTGCGTTCGGCCTTCGGATCCGGCCTGCCGAAGCAGGAGGCGCAGGCCCTCAAGTACATCCGCGGCCTCGCCGTGCTGCGCGACAAGGTCGAACGGGGCTCGGTTCCGGCCGCCACCATCGATCCCGCCTACGCTGCCGCGGTCGGCTACCTGATCGACGGCATGGGCCTGGACCGCTTCGTCGGCACCTCGTCGTCCTCGGTCACTTATCTCCTCGACACCGTGCTGCGCGCCGACGCCGCCCACGCGGCCTTCGAGAGCGGGGTGTTCTCCGCCCAGACCCGGGACGCCAACGCGCTCACCGAGTACACCCGTGCGGTCGGCGCCCACAAGCTCTACGACGAACAGGTGGCGCGCTTCGGCAGGATCGCCGACCCGGACCAGGTCCTGCGCCTGGACGGGATCGAGCGGGACGCCGAGGAGAACGGCATCGAGGCCCAGTTCGCGGAGCTCCAGATCGATCCGGGCTCCCTACAGGGCCAGACCCCGCACCAGCTGCGCGCGGCGATCAGCGCCGGAACCCGGCAGGCCGAGGCCCGACTCGACATCACCCGGTCGCTGATCGACCAGATCGCCGCCCGGGCCGACAGCCTCTCCCGGAGCGCCCTGCACAACGCGCTGGCGATGCTCGGCCTCGCTCTGCTCGGCTTCGCCTGCTGGCTGACCTTCTCCGTCCTGGTCCGGCGCTCGGTCGTGCGCCCGCTCGCGGTCCTGACCGGCGCCGCCCAACAGGTGGTCGACGTGGCCGGTGAAGAGCTCGCAAAGGTCGAGGACGACGAGTCGGCGGACAGCACCCCGCTGCGTCCGCACCCGATCCCCGTTCCGGTCCGCGACGAGATCGGTCACCTGGCCGAGGCCTTCAACCAGGTGCAGGTCACCGCCGCGGCGCTGCTGGAGCGGCAGGTGCTCAGCCGCCGCAACGTCGCCGAGATGTTCGGCAACGTCGGACGCCGTGTCAGCAACCTCACCTCACGCCAGCTGATGCTGATCGACGCCGTGGAACGCGAGGAGTCCGACCCCGATGTCCTGGAGCGGATGTATCGCATCGACCACATCGCCGTACGCCTCCAGCGCAACGCCGACAGCCTGATGCTGCTCGCCGGAATCCGGGACCCCGAGGTGGAGGCCCGGCCGACCACCCTGGCCAACGTCATCCGGGCGGCGCTCGGCCAGATCGAGGGGTACCAGCGGGTGTCCCTGCGGTCCGAGACGGAGGTCACCGTCGGACCCGACATCGTCGACGACCTGACGCTGATGCTCGCCGAACTGCTGGAGAACGCGGCCTCGTTCTCCCCGTCCGACACACCCGTCGAGGTGGTCGTCCGGCCCGGCACCGACGTCACTGCGGACGGCGGCGCCCTGATCGAGGTCATCGACCACGGCCTCGGCATGAGCGCGGAACGCCTCGCCGAGGAGAACTCCCGGCTGGTCCGGCGGGAGCGCCTCGACCTCGTACCGACCAAGGTCCTCGGCCTGTTCGTGGTCGGCAACCTCGCCCGGCGCTCGGGCATACGGGTCACCCTGAGCCGTACGCCGGGCGGCGGGGTCACCGGCACCGTCTGGCTCCCCGCCACGCTGCTCCTGGCCGGGAACCCCGCCGCCGCACCGTCCCCGGGCGCGGGCCCGACCGACGCCGACGACGACGCGTCACCGCACCCGGCGACGCCCCAGCCGGAGTCCACCGCGCCCGTACCCGGGCCCGCACCGGCCTCCGCCACGCCCCTGCCGATGCGGAGCCCCGCCGCCACGCCCGAACGGCGGCCGGCCGGCACCGCTCCGCACGACGAACTCCCCCGGCGCCTGCCACACCGCACGGACGCGGAGCCGGCCGTACCCGCCGTCGAGCCGCGTCCGGCACAGCCCGGCCGGCAGCTGCGACGGCGGGTACGGGGTGCGACTCTCGGCATGACCGCCCCCGCGGCCGACCCTGCGGCCCAGGCCGTGCGCCGGCCCGTCGACGCCGACGCGGTCCGCTCGGAACTGGACGAGTTCGAGGCCGCGGTACGCAGGGCGGAGCAGGAGTCCGCCGCTGCCCCGAGGGATCCAGCATCATCGCAACACCAGCAACCCCGGAAGGAGTCGGGCAGTGAGCACGCCGACAGGTAACAGCGGTTCCGAGCGGGAGGAGCCCGCCGATCTGACAGCCGCCGCGGCCGACTTCACTTGGCTGCTCGACCGGTTCGCCACCCAGACCGCCGGCGTCGTCGACGCCATCGCAGTATCCTCCGACGGCCTGCTCATCGCCGTCTCCCAACTGCGCGAGCAGGCGGACTCCGAGCGGCTCGCAGCGATCGTTTCGGGCGTGACGAGCCTGGCCGCCGGTGCGTCCGGCAACTACGGCCTCGGCGGCCTCAACAAGGTCATCATCGACTTGGAGGGCGGCCATGTGCTGGTGTCGGCCATCGGCTGCGGTGCCGTCCTCGGCGTGGTGACCTCGAAGGAGGCGAAGCTCGGCAACATCGCCTACGAGATGACCCTCTTCGCCAACCGGGCCGGGAGCGCGCTCACCCCCCAGCTGGTGCTGGAGCTGAAGAAGACCGCTGGCGCCGCACCGGCCCGCTGACCCGTCCCACACCGCGGAGGCAGAGGTGCGGGGCTTGAGAAGAGGAGCATGATGGCCGGCGGTGAACCAGGACCGGACAAGACGGCCGACGGGGCCCGGGGCCCGTCGGAGCCGGCCGGCCGCGCCCCCGCGATCCGGCCCTTCCTGCTGACCGCCGGCCGGGTGGCAGGAGGCGGGGCCGGTCCCTCCCTCCCGGTCGAGACCCAGGTCGTGGCGACGTCGTCCGGGCTCTCGGTCCTGGACTCGCTGGCCTTCGAACAACGCGACATCGTCGCCGCCTGCCGACGGCCCCAGTCGATCGCGGAACTGGCCGCCCGGCTGCACCTCCACCTCAACGTGGTCCGGGTGTTGGCGGAGGACCTGCGCACCGCCGGACATCTGGCGGTCCACGTCCCGAACGCCAGGACAACCCACGACATCTCCGTACTGCGAAGGGTTATCGATGGTCTCCGTGCCGTCCCCGACTCACGGGACAGACTCCGTGACAGCGGTTGAACAGCCGCCGGTTCCGGTCAAGTTGATCATCGCCGGCGGCTTCGGCGTCGGCAAGACCACGGCCGTGGGCTCGATCTCCGAGATCCGGCCACTGACCACTGAGGCCGCCATCACCGAGGTCGCCGCAGGCGTGGACGACCTCTCGCACACTCCCGGCAAGACCACCACCACGGTCGCCATGGACTTCGGCTGCATCACCATCGACCCGACGCTGAAGCTCTACCTGTTCGGCACGCCGGGCCAGGACCGGTTCGGGTTCATGTGGGACGACGTGGTCGAGGGCGCGCTCGGCGGTCTGGTGATCGTGGACACCCGCCGCCTGGACGACTGTTACGCCGCGGTGGACTACTTCGAGCACAAGGGGATTCCGTTCGCCGTCGCCGTCAACGCGTTCGACGGCGAGGTCCACCACGAACTCGACGAGGTGCGGTGGGCACTGGACGTCTCCGACCACGTACCGCTGATCGTCTTCGACGCACGCACGACGGGCTCGGTCCGGGACGCGCTGCTGGTCGTGCTGGAAGTCGCCCTGTCCCGCGCGGAGAGCACCCCGGCGGGCTGACTCCCGGACAGGACGCCTAGCGGTCTCCCGGCCCCGGAGTCACCAGCTGGGCTATCGACGCGCTTGCGGTAGACGTCCTGGTGGATCCGGCTGAGCCGAAAGCGTCTGCGGCTCCCCGTGCCTCGGCGAGTTCTGCGCAGACTCCGTGCACGGGCATCGCGACGTGGCCCACTGGCCCATGACATGCGGGTCGCCCGGCCGTCGGCGTCAGCCGTCCCGCCGACCGGCCCCCGTAGCGGAAATCTGGTTCCGGGGGCCCCACAGGCGGGGGCGTATGCGATCGAGGAGGACGAGGGCGAGGGCCAGGCCGTAGAAGGCCAGGCCGAAGACGACGGCGTTGGTGGCGATACCGGCGTAGCCGTGGAGGTCGAGGTCGAGGAAGGGGTAGGGGTAGCGGCCGTCGGTGCCAGGCGCGAGGAGGGCTCCCCGGACGAGCGCGAAGGGGAGGTAGAGGAAGGGGTAGGCGAGCCACTGCCAGGCCCGGCGGAGAAGGAAGGAGCCGGGGGCGGTGAGGACAAGCCAGTCGAGGACGGCGGCGAGGGGGGTCGCGGTGTGGAGAAGCTGGCTGGCGGCCGTTTCGAGGGGGGTGCGGTGGCTGGTCATGGAGAAGCCGCTGGAGTCGTTCGACAGCACGAAGTGGAAGACGAGCCCCGTGATGCAGATGTAGAGCAGCGCCGCGCCGGTGATCCGCGGAGAGAGGGCGGGACGCCCGGTCCAGGCGCGACAGGCTGACCAGGCGAAGACGACGGCCAGCAGGATGTTGGACTGGATCGTGAAGTAGCTGAAGAGTCGGCCCAGGTCGTGGGAGGCGATCATGTCCAGAGCGAGGCCGGTGACCCCAGTCAGGGCCGCGAGCGTGCGGAAGGCCGCCGCGAGGGGGCGGCGCCCCTCCGAGAAGAAGGATGCGGGGGCGGCCGCCGCGTCGGGCCTGCCTGGCCGGGTCGTGGACTCGGTGGCGGCGGCAGAGGCCGTGGAGGTGGTGGGGGGTGTCGGATCGAGCATCGGCCCACCCTACGGCCCGGCTCCGGGACCACCTCCCCGAACTGCCGGATCGGGTGCGGGCAACAGCAGTCAAGTTCCGGACCAGCCACGGACCATGGAGCCGCCGACCGTCACCGTCGTCCCAAACGCACAGGTCAATCGGCATGGAGCTCTCGTACCACCAGCAGACGAAGAACCTGCTGGTGAGCTCCATCACCGAAGACGGTAGCCGCGGGAGCATCCACGTGCCGGCCGTGACGCACTCGAAGGCCCAGCGTTGCCTACCTGTCCGCAACAACGGGCACCTCCGCGGTCGACCGACTCACCGCCGACCACGAGCCAGGCCGACCATGCCTCGGACCCCGGTTCATACCCTCCGGCAATCCTCTGACACGAGCGAACGACCGCGCAGCCCCAACCACGACCAGGGCCCTCTCTACATCCCACCGGCTTATGGGCAAGCCGGTATCGGGGCGAGGAAAAGAGAAGGAGCCTGTGCCCAAGCCAAGGCCGGTTGCCAGGGCTTCAACTCCGATGCGAGCCCTTGCATGAGCTCCCTGACCTGGACTAACGTCCCATCCCCCGTACCACTTTCCTCAGAACTTCGCAGGGGCGAGGTTGTGGACGCCGTCCGCTGACATCGTCGAAACCCAGGCGATCGGCCGCGGCACCACCGTCGAGGTCAGCAGCTTGTAGAAGGCGTTGCGGGACATCTCAGCAGGATCAAAGTCAATGCGCATGGCGATCAGTATCCAGGAGGGCAGCCGCGGATCCTATGGCGGATCCACGGCACCACCAAACCCCTGAGTTCGACGGAGAGTGCCCGGTATCGGGAGCCACCGAGCACCAGGAGCCAACACCGTGCGAACAGCAGCCCCCACCATCTGGGAGGACTTCGAGGCCCCCGCCCATGCCCGCGGCGGTCACGTCACCCTCAACTTCCACGACCACCTGGCCGCCTACGCCCCCAAACGCCCCGGCGCCTACCTGCGCATCTCCTCCGACCGCTTCGGCCCCGAAGCCGGCGTCGACCGCCAGCTCGAAAACGCCGCAAACACCCGCGCCCACCTCCGCTGGGGCCCGTTCACCAAGATCTACCGGGAGAACGACACCTCCGCCTTCAAGAAGCGCAAGGTCGTCAAGCCCGACGGCTCCATCGACTGGATCGTCCTGCGCCCAGAATTCCGCCAGCTCCTCGCCGACCTCGCCAACGGTGTCATCGACGGCGTGATCTTCTACGACCTCGACCGGCTGGTCCGCCAGCCCCGGGACCTCGAAGACCTCATCGACATCGTCGAGTACGTCACGCGCCCGGTCACCGGCGCCACCGGCGGCCGCATGAACCTCATCAACGACAGCGACCGCCACATGGCCCGCATGATGTGCCCCGGGTGCCCGGGGAGGGAGGCCCGCCGCCTAGGGGGCGATGATCACCTCGTACCACTCCATCTCGAGGATGCGGTCCGCGACGACGGCTCGGCCGAGTTCACCCCCCGCCCCCGTGTTCTCGGGCAGGGGCACATGAGCCCGGATACAGGGCGCGTTATTACCGTGGGGGCTGTCCCGTACGACATCGACGCGCCACACCCCGGCGGTCTTCCTGGGGATGATCTCCGTGCACTCGGAGCCGTTCGTGCCACCCTGCACGGAGCTGGCGAAGGGAAACTCGTCGCAGGAGTCGTCCGTGACGCTGGGGTCCTTCTTGAAGGGGTCCGGGGCCGCCGTGCACGACTCCCTGCGCTTCTTGGCCGCCTCCTTCTTCCCACCGGAATTACGCTGCAGCGGCTTCGTCTCGGTGCCGAAGTTGCCGCCCTTGAGGTTGCTCTGCGCCCACCCGTAGGCGACGGCGGCGGCCCCGTAGGCGGATTCGCGGATGGTCACGTTGGGCATGTGTCCCATCACGATGCAGCCGGGGTACTGGCCGACCTGCGCATCACAGCGCAGATCGTGGCCGTTCCAGGTCACCGGGTTCGCAGGGCCGCCGCCCGCGTCAAGGATCTCCCCGAACGATGTATAGGTGGGGGAGATGAACGAGTAATTGCCCTTGGTGACAGTGGAGGTGAAGGACAGGTTCCCGGTCTTCTCATCGCCCAGCGCCAACTCGACGGGCGCGCCGCCCCAGGCCGGTGCGTCCACGGTGCACAGGCCGCTGCAGGTGGCGGACAGGTCCATCGACACGGTCTTCGCGTTGCCCCCCATCTCGGTGGCCTTGACGGCGATGTTCTCCGTCCACTTCCCGCTAGAGGAGCTCAGGCGAGCGAAGCTCACGGCCTCGACGACGGAGCGGCCTATCTCCTTGCCGTTGGTGTCGAAGGCCCAGTTCGTGAACTTCTCGCCCCAGCAGTAGTTGTGCCGGTCGGAGTTCCGGCCGTTGGCGCACGCACCATCCGAGACGCCGCGCACGATGCGTTCGGTGGCAGTGACAGGGGCGGCGACGGGCACCGCCTTGGCACAGGTCCAGCCGGTGCCCTGGCGGCGCGCCTGGGAGCCCGGGGCTGTGGCCTTGCATGTGCCGTAGCCCTTGGGGGCGGCCTTGGCGGGTGCGGCGGCGGCCGGTGAGGTGCCCAGGGCGAGGAGGGTCGCGGTGAGGGCGAGCGCGGCTACGGTCGCGAGCAGGTGTCTGACGCGTTTCAAAGGGTGGTTCCCCTCAATCGGTGGTGTACGGGTCCACCAGGGATCGAACCGGCCCGGCGCCCGCGCGCACAGGGGCGAAATAAGCCCCTCCGTGATCATTTTTGGCCCGTTGCGGGCTCACACCACCACCCCCGTGGCCGCTACGTTCACCCCTTGACCGAACACACACAACCAGGGGGAAAGGGCAACGATGCGCCGCACAAGACCCGTAAGCCGCATAGGCAGAACACTCATGGCCTGTGCCGCCTCGGCCGCTGTAGCCACCGTGGGACTTGCCGTCTCACCGGCCGCCGCCGCACCCGCCACCACCACGCAGGCCGAGCCCGGCGGCGCCTGCACAGCGACCGACCTCGGCACACGGCACCCGTACATCAAGACCTCCGAAGTGACCCCGACGATCACCCACTTCAAAGGCTGGTACGTCACCGGCGGCTCGACCGGTACCCAGTCCGTCAACACCAGCGTCCAGACGACCATCTCGGTGTCCGTCGGCCTCACCGGCAACGTCGAAGGTAGCTTCGCCGTCGAGACCCTCGGCAAAGTCGGCGCGAGCCTGGGCCTGAACGTGCAGGTGAACTACACCTCCACCAGCAGCACGTCGACGTCCGTCACGTGGAACTTCCGCAATCCCGGCTATTACGGCCTCTACAAGGGCACCAAGAAGGTCACCGGTACGTACGGCAGCCTCAACTGCAACCGCGTCCAACAGGACGACGGCAGTTGGGCGCTGAGGTGGATCGAAGGGGCCGACACCGGCAGCTACACCACCTACACCACGCTCGAAGAAGGCGCGGTGCGCTGCGAGGACAAGGTCCCTGCCAACAGCATCATGCGCAAGGCGCAGGACCTCCTCGACTGCGGCTCCGCCACCGCCACCGCGAAGCACCCGGCCGGGCCGGTCCCCTCGGCGAAGGCCGCCAAGGCCAGGCACGAAGCCGAGAAAGCCGCCAAGGCTGAGAAGAGCGTGAAGGCCACCGGGAGCCCGGCCCCCGCCACGCGGGCCGCCCTGAACTGCCAACCCGCCGTCTACAAGATCGACGTCCCCGGCAAGCCCCTGAACTGGAGCGCACCGCTCCTGGCCAACGACGGCATCCGCCTGCGCGAATCTACCTTCCTCAGCGCCCACCTGGACAACTGGCGGCTGTGCAACGTGACGGAGCACAACGGGGTCATCGAGGCGTCCCTGTGGAACTGGGGCAACGGCGGATGCGCGACCATCCCTGCGAACATCGCCAACCAGGAGCAGGCCTACCTGACGACGGCCACCTGCGGGGAGGACGACCTCCAGCGGTTCTACATCTACCGCGACGTACCCGGCAGCTCGAAGATCGGTGTGCAGAACAAGTACACCGGCTCCATGATGGGCCACGACCGGTACGCGGACGGTGAGTTGATCCGCCAGTACTCCAGCGGCAGGCAGGACGGTACGGGTACGTACACCCTGACCGGAGTCTGACGGCCCCCACCCCGTGAGCGCGGCCCCGCACGTGAACCCAAGGTTTTCCGTGCGGGGCCTTCCGCGTCTCTACCCCGAGCCCAGCCTTGGGGACCGGTGCCCGTGGCCGAACCCCGACTACAGAAACGAGGTCAACGCACGTGTATACGAGGCCTGTTGACAGTGGCCAACGAGTTCTCGTCTCGGGTCGTCGCCGACCCATCAGACAGGCCCTAGCGAGCCCACCCGCAGACCGGCCGGCATCGGCGGCGCGGAGTCAAAATCGCGTTCGCATTTCGCGAGCCTCGACCTCGTCCGTACCGTCCACGGAGTGAAGAACGCGCTCGGCGCAGGAACCGGACATGACTGACCCGGAGGCGCGTCCTCACCAGCCGATCGTGGGGTGGAAGCCTTGGCAGTCGGGATCTTGCAGAGGACAGGAGGGGTGCGGTTGGCGCTCCGCATCCGACTCTTGCGATGTGGTGTTGGATGTCCGCTCTTGCGCAGCGGCCTGGGCCGCGTATACGTACCCCTCACATGCGCATTGGGTACACGCGTCGAAGTGGTGTGGCGGTCCGTCATGCTCGTATCGCCCATGCCCACACAAACACTGGAACCTGACTCGCGTAGTCATCTGAACCTCCACGTTCCGGTTCTGCCGTCCCCGGTCCGACGGCTGCTTCAGTCCGTCCGGGCCGACTGCCGTTCCTGATGCTCCGCGCGCTTGTGCGCCCCAACGAGCCGCGCAACCAGCATGGTGACGCACACTGCGAGTAGCAAGCAGCCGAACAACAAAGCCATGGTGTGGTCTTCCGCCTGGCCCGCGGTCACGTCCGCTGGAGTGGTGTATCGACGGCCACTCGGTGATCTCGTTTTGAGGCTATGCGGTGAGTTCGGTGGGCAGGGTGGTCTCGTCGGT
>NZ_JBEZIX010000056.1:0-63969 GCF_040651315.1 Streptomyces sp. NPDC048506 | reverse complement strand
CGGTGGTGCTCGGTGTCTGCACCGTGATCGTGCGGCCGTCCCGGGTGGCGGCGGCCCGGTGCCGGTCGACCACGGTGCGGAGGAGATCGGCCAGGCCGGTGTCCTCCCGGTGGATGCGCTCGCCGCTGCCGAGCTGCTCCAGGTCGAGCAGGGTGTTGGACAGTGCGATCAGACGTTGGACCTCGGTGTCCACCGACCGTACGGTGTCGGTCAGTTCGGCGGCGCTACGGGGCCGGTGCAGGGCGAGGTCGAGTTCGGCGCGGAGCAGGGTGGTCGACGAGGACGCCCGGGCGCCGGAGCAGCCGGAGTTCCCGGTGGCACGGACGGCAGACCCGCACCGTACGCAACCACAACCACGCGCATGCGATGACCCTGCTCCACTACTGCGGGTGGGTGCCCTGAAAGAGGCCGACCACCCGCAGCGGGGGAGAGGGATCAGACGCCGGCGGCGGTGACGACGGCGTCGGTGGCGAAGCCGAGCAGCAGGCCGACGAGGATCATCCAGGTGGTGAGTTCCTTCAAGGCGACGCGGCGCGCGACAGCCAGGAGTTCGATGACGACGTAGAGGATCGAGCCGGCTGCCAGTCCCAGGAAGGTGATGGAGAGGGTGTCGTTGACCAGGTGCTGGCCCAGGAGGGTTCCGGCGAAGGTGGGGCCGCCGCCGATCAGGCCGAGCAACGCGAGACTGGTCCAGGAGGGGCGGGTGCCCTCGGCGGCCAAGGGGGCGACGATGCCGAAACCTTCGGTGGCGTTGTGCAGACCGAAGCCGATGATGAGCAGCACCGCGAGCGAGATCTCGCCCTTGGCGGCGGAGTTGCCGATGGCCAGGCCCTCGGCGAAATTGTGCAGCCCGATACCGATGGCGATCATCATCGCGAGGCCGGCGGCCTGGGACCGGGGCCCGGCGGCCACGTCGGTCTCGGTGGCTGCCCCCGGGGCCTCGGGCGTGGGTGCGGCGGCGGAGGTCCGGCGGCGTGCGGTCCAGCGGTCGTAGTAGACGAGGCCGGCGAGACCGGCGGCGAGACCGGCAGTGAGAACCAGCCCGCCGGTGGCGGCAGTACCCCAGTGGTGATCGCTCAGTGCGGCGTCGGTGGGCTCCCAGGCTGCGCTGAGGACGTCCCAGAACAGGAAGAGCAGGATGCCGATGGCGACCGCATTGAGGCCGGCCCTCAGCCGGGGTGCGGGGTTGCGCAGGCGGCCGATGGGCAGCCCGAGATAGATGGTGAAGCCGGCGATGGCGCCGAGCAGGGCGATCTGCGAACCGGACACGATGCTCCAGGTGACTGCGGAACGGGGGAGGGCGGCGCGCAGAACATAGAGCAGGCAAGGCTTACCTAACAACCTTCGGGGTGTCAGATCTCGGCAATGTCTCGGCGTGGCCACGCTTTGGGTGGCGTGACTCCGCTCCCGCCTTCCGACGTTGACCAGGATGGAGCGAGTTAGGCAAGGCTTACCTCCATCATTCATGAGATCCGCCTGGAGCCCGACGTGTCTTCGCTGTCCGCAATCACCACCTCCGCAGACCAGCGCCCCCGGCTGCGGTTGCACGACTCGTGGTGGGCTGTCGGCGCCGCTGCCCTGCTGGCCGTTCTCGCGCTTGCCGCCTGTCTGTGGGCCGCCACCCACCTGCACCCCGACCCGGTCCTTCACGCGGCTGCACTGTTTCTCCACCTGGCGTCCATGGTGCTGGGGTTCGGCGCGGTCATGGTGATCGATTACTACGGCCTGTTGTGGCTGACCGGCAGATGCGCCCTCTCTGAAGCGCTCACCACCGCCGCCCGTCTCCACACACCGGTCTGGACGGGCCTGACTGGTCTGGTCGCCAGCGGGGTCATGCTCCACCCCGACCTCGGCTCTGCCCTCACCCGCACCAAGCTGGCCCTCGTGCTGGTCCTCACCCTCAACGGCTTGCAGGCCAGGGTCCTCGCCCACCGCCTGCCCCGCTGTGCGGCGGCGTCCGCGCTGACACCCCGGGTCCTGGTGTGGGGTGCGGTCACCGCAGCCGTGTCTCAGCTGTGTTGGTGGGGAGCGGTCGCCATCGGGTTCCTCAACAGCCGTCACTGACGCCGGTTTCGGACGCGGGGACGCTCCATACCGCCGCCCTCACCCGGTACGCAGAGCGGGCCGTCGCTGTCGACGGTGATGCCTGCGACGCTGGTGGACCTGGCCGGACTGGATCGTGCCAGTCACCGCCCTGCGCTCCGGTGCTGCTGGCAGAGACGTTGTCTGACCTGCGTCCCTGGATGTGGGCCGTGGGCTTGCGTCCTCCGGCTCCGACTGAGCCGAGAGCGGTTCCGAAGGTCCGTAGGCCGTCTCGCGGCCACTTCGCCAGGTCGCTCGTCGACCAGCGCGAAGCAGTCCGAGCAGATGAAGGAGAACCACGGCACGGCGGTCGCGGGAGGGACGGCCATCTCGGGGTGCAGGTCGCCGACCTCGCTGAGCACGGTCGCGAGGACGGCGTGGCGTGCCGCGCGCAGTGATCAGGTGCACGAGCCACCTTCGGGTGGATTGGATGACGAATGTCCGTCAATGCGTCCCGCTCCGTGCTGTGCTGTCCCCGCTCCTTACCAGAAGGAGCATGAGAGAGGGGGAAAGATCGTGCGTCAGAAAGGTCGATTCAAGGCGTGGCTCGCTGCCCTCGCAGCCACCGTGAGCGCCACGGCTCTGCTGCTCGCGCCGGGCACGGCCCACGCCCAAGGACCCGGGCGAGTCGCCGCCAGGTACCTCAACCTGCACCAGTGCATGTACTACGCGGCTTCGGCCGTCAATCATTTCACCACGGTGGTGCCGAGTAGCGACGGGCGTTTCCTGGCGGGGTCGAACGTCTCCGCCTCCGCGGACACCCGGCCGACCTGCGGCGCAGGGGACGGCAACTACGGGCTCGTTCCGGTGCTGTCCGGGGTCAAGGCGCTCGACCTGCGGGCCGGGCGCTACCTGAACGTGCACCAGTGCATGTACTACTCGGCTTCGGCCACCAACCACTTCTCGACGGTGGTGGCGAGCAGCGACGGGCGTTTCCTGGCGGGGACGCATGTCTCTGCCACCGCGGACACCCGGCCGATCTGCGGTGCGGGAGACGGGCGTTATGCGCTCGTTCCGCTGCTGTCGGGTGTGAAGGCATTCGACCTGACCTAGTGTCCTGGGCCGAGTCGGGGACTACCGCCGAGGTTCATTCAGCGCGCTGATGAACGACCAGCGTGAGCGGGCGTGCGCCGACGCGTGCGCCCGCGAGTGTCGCCGGCATGGAGTTCGGGGTGCCGGCGCTGCTCCATGGCGCAACAGTTCTACGGTCATTGCCGGAGCTGCGGGTGGACTTGCGCCGGGACTGGTTCTGCGCCCAGGCCATGGGGACGCTCCCCCGGCGTAAGGTTCGGGCACGGCCGGTCCGGGGCGCCCGGCGGCGCAGGGTCCGGCGGTGCGGACCACTGGGGCCACCGTGCCGTTCTGAGGGAGCCCTGCGCGTGAGCTTTGTGCACAACTGTGGGCATTCTGCGGGGGTTTGTCCTCCATGCAGGGTTGAGCGGTGAGGGGGCGACGAGGTGCCGCATCACTCCGAGCAGCGACCGAACTTACCGACCGGCACGATCACCGTCTCGCGCGATGAGTTCGCGCGGCGTGTGGTGGCGCGGGTCGCGCCCGACGAACTGCCCGCCTTCGCGCTCCTCTCACGGCCGCGCGCCCGCGCGCCCAAGGTGCGTGACACGCCATTGGGCAGCGGTCTGGACGAAATGGTGGGGGCCGTCACGCCGGTGGGAGTGCTGGTCAGCGGTTGGGCGCTGACCGCGGTTGCGGGCGGCGCCGCCGAGGAGATCAAGAACCGCAGCATGCGACTGACCCGGTCTCTGCTCGACCGGCTGCCGCAGCGTATGCGGCGCTGGGCGGAGACCGAGGAGGTGGAGGTGGACGTCGAGGCGCTGAGTACGGAGCAACTCGGCAGGGTACGCGCGTCGGTGCAGGCCAAGGCGGTGGCGCTGGGGATGCCGGAGGACCAGGCGGGAGTGCTCGCCGATGCCGTGGTCGGCGAACTGGCGCTGCTGAGGTCCGGCGGGGATCAGGAGCCGGCATCGTGAATGACTCCTCTTCTTCGCGACATTCCGTCTCGCTCGACGTCGAGGCGTTCCCCTCCGACATGTCATTGATGCTGATCCTGCTGGTGGTTATGGTCCTGGGCCAGGATCTGTTCTTCGCTCTGTGGATGGCCACGTTGCAGGCACCCGTGACGGAGCTGTGCACGGTTTCGTCCCTGGACTGTCCGAGGGACCCGGGCGCGATGGTCAGCGGCACGTTCAACTACCTTCTGATGCTGCTCACACCTGGCATTGTGATCGGGCTGCACACCGGCCGGCGCCGGCACCGGCGATCCACGCCGCTGGCCGAGACCCCGTTCCACGGCGCCGCCGAGGCGGTGGAGCGCCTGATCCGGGAAGCCCGGCTGAGTCGGGAGCCGGTCGTCATGGTGGACCGTCGGCTGACGTCCGGAGCGTACGTCACCGGCCAACGACGTCGGCCTCTGCTGATGCTCGGCCCGGAACTGCTGGTGCTCCGCGAGAAGAACGACCACGGCCGGCGGATCTTCGAGGCCGTGGTCCGGCACGAGCTGGCGCATCTGCGCGGTCGGGATCTGCAGACATACAACGTGCTGACGGTGTTCCGCCCCTCCAACCTGTTCGCCGGGGCCTTCATCGCCTTCGCCATGACCCTGAACGTGCTCAACCGCAACTCCACGCCGGGAGAGCTGGTGGTCGCCCTGGCCCGGGCCCTCCTGCTCACACTGCTCGGCGAGCTGATCGCCCGCGCCTACCTGCGGATCCGCGAGCACCATGCGGACCTGCACGCCGGAAAGACCGACCAGGAGGGACTGCTCGCCGCCCTCGGCGCAGAGACCGGCAGGGCGGACGGGACGGGTGCGGCACGGCTGCGGTCCTGGCTGCGCCACCACCCCATGGGCATCGACCGGCTGGACGTGGCCAGGACACCGTGGCGCGTACTGGCCTCCTCGCCGGGGCGGGTGTTCCTCGGCGCGACCGTCGCCGGTGTGCTGCTGCCGATGCTCCAGGACATGCTGCTGCGGCTCTACGGGCCGAGGGACGGATCCTTCACGCCGGTTCTTTGCGGGCTGCTCGTCGGGGTGGGGCTGACCCTGTTCGTGGGGTTCACCCTGTGGCGCCACCAGTGGTACGCGGGAGGTCCGGCGCTGGCCCGGGTCGGCCGGTCGGCGCTCACCGGCCTGATCGTGGCCGGCGGGATAGTGGCAGGGAGCTGGCTCGCGCTCTACACGAGGGTTGCCGGCTACGGCCTCTCCGGCACGCCGCTGACCCCGTCGTTCCTGGCCGCGCTGACCACCGCCGCAGTGCTGCTGTGCGGCTGGCTCACGGTGGTCGGGGCCCAGTGGTTCCGGGGCGATCCACAGGGGCAACGCATTCCGCGGTTCCTGAAACTGGCCGCTGTTCCCGCGTGCCTGATCGGCGGGTGGTTGACGGCAGGTGTCTGGACGTGGGGAGTGGGCCTTCAGGCCGTCCTGACCGCCTGCTCGACCGAGGGGTATGTGTGTCCGACGCGCACGCCGGAGCGAGACGTCGCGGGCGCGGTGACCGGGTTCTTCGGCACGGGACCGGTTCCGGTGATGGTGGCCCTCATCGCCCTGGCCGTCCCGCTGGCCGCCCGTTTCACCGCACCGGTCAGCGGGAGGCTTCCGCGTGCTGCCCGGCCGCCGCGGCGCACGTCCTGATCAGCGGAGCGACAAATCGACGCGGAGGCCGGCCCGCGCGAGTCCTCCTCGGTGCCGGTCAGCTCGAAGTCCACGAGGCCGCTCTTCGCTGTCGACGTGCGCGATGCCGTCGATCGCCTCGAACTGCTGCCACCCGGGCGGCCGGTCCCTCCACCTCTCCTCGTCTCTCCTCGTCTTCTCTGTCGGCCCACCCGGTGAGGAAGTCCCACGCTACGAACGCCGCGCCGTGTTCTCCCTGTCAGCGTGGCCCTTACTCAGCGAAAGGGTGACGGCCTGCCTCGGTATTCGGTGGTCACCACGTGTGGACGGCCGGCAACGGGCTCCCGTTCGTGTTCATCCTCGGTTCACGCAGTGTCGTCGTCAACTATCTGTTGAATCTCGCCGATCCCCGGCACTCTTCTCGTCAGCTGAGTGACGGACCGGATCGGACTGATGGGGAGTGGGCGCGTGGCGGGGATGAGTCGTCGGAATTTCGTGGCACTGTCGGCCGGTGCTGCGGCGGGGGCGGTCGGGGTGACGGCCGCGCAGGCGAGCACGAGGTCGTATGCGGCATCCGCCCCGACGGGCACGATCGCCGATGTGAAGCACGTCGTCGTGCTGATGCAGGAGAACCGCAGTTTCGACCACTACTTCGGCACGCTCAAGGGTGTACGCGGATTCTCCGACCGCAGTGGCATCACCCTGCCCGGTGGTTACCCCGTGTTCAACCAGCCCAGCGGCGCCGGTCGGCAATACCCGTGGAAGCTGAGCGCCACGCCTCCGGCCGGCGGCGCCGACTCGGAGACTCTCGCCCAGTGCAACGGCGACCTCCCGCACAGCTGGACCTCGCAGCACGCCGCATGGAACAAGGGACAGCTGGACAGTTGGGTGTCGGGCGTCGGCAACGTCCGCACGATGGGCTACCTCGACCGTAACGACATTCCGTTCCACTATGCCCTCGCCGACAACTACACCATCTGCGACTCGTACTTCTGCTCGACGCTGAGTGCGACGGGCCCGAACCGCACCTACCTGTGGAGCGGCAAGGTCGACTCGACCAGCTACGACGGCGGCGAGGAGTCCGGCCTGACCTGGGAGACCTACGCGGAGGCTCTACAGAGCGCCGGGGTGAGCTGGAAGGTCTACCAGAACGCTAACGACAACTTCGGCGACAACGGACTGGCGTATTTCAAGAAGTTCGTGGCCGCCAAGTCCGGCGACCCGCTGCACGACCGCGGCATGGCCTCGGTCCCCCGCGTCACCGGTTCGACCCCGGATGACATCGCCGCCGCGATCAAGGCGGACGTCGTGGGCGGGACGCTGCCGCAGGTCTCCTGGGTGGTGGCCAATGAGGCATTCTCCGAGCACCCCTATGCCCCGCCCGGCGACGGAGCGCACTTCGTGGACCTGGTGATCCGGGCACTCGCCGCCGACCAGGCCGTCTTCGATAGCACCGTGCTGTTCCTCAACTACGACGAGAACGACGGCTTCTTCGACCACGTCCCGCCGCCGGCCCCACCCGCGGGAACCGACGGCGAATTCCTGAACGGTGTGCCGTACGGGCTCGGCTTCCGCGTCCCCATGATCGTGATATCCCCGTGGACCCGCGGTGGCTGGGTGAGCTCCGAGGTGTTCGACCACACCTCCGTACTCCGCTTTCTGGAGAAGTGGACCGCGGTCCTCGGCAAGCCCGCGGCCAGCCCCAACATCAGCGCCTGGCGCCGCAAGGTGACCGGCGACCTCACCGGCGTCTTCGACTTCAACTCTCCGGTGTACGGCCTGCCCTCGCTCCCCGGCACCGCCAAGGTCATCGGCCAGGCGACCTGCGGCCCGCTGCCGAACCCGACGCCGACGACCAACGCCCTGCCCGCTCAGGAGCCCGGAACCAAGCCGGCGAGGGCCCTGCCGTACCAGCCGGACGGATACCTCGACCGGCTCGAATTCGGTACGAGCGGCCAGATCCTGGCCTGGATCAAGATGGCCAACGAAGGCGCACCGGCGACGAACGCGGTGCACTTCTCGGTCCACCCGAACGCCTACCGCAGCCGGGTCCCGTGGCAGTACACCGTCGACGCAGGCGGCACCGCCACCGACTACTTCAACATCGGCACGGGCTACGGCGACGGCAAGTACGACCTGTCCCTGGTAGGCCCCAACCGCTTCCTGCGCCGGTTCGCCGGAAACGCCACGGCCGCAGGCAAGGCCGCCGAGGTCCACAGCCGCTACGCGGCCGCCCCTGACACCGGCAAACCCGCCATCTGGTTCCGTATGACCAACTCCGCCGCCCAGCCCGTCACCTTCACCGTCACCTCCAACCACTACCGTTCCGACGGTCCCTGGACCTACCAGGTCGCCGGAGGCGCCGAAGTGGAGGACTACTTCAACGCCGTCTCCCGCGCGGACGGGTGGTACGACTTCACGGTCACCATCAACACCGACGCCGTCTGGTCGCGGCGCTTCACCGGGCACATCGAAGCCGGGAGCCCGAGCATCACCGGATAGCCGGCCTCGGCGGGGACGCGCGCGCCAGCGGCGAGGCCACGCCGCCACTCGCGCACGCAGCAGCGCCGCCATCGGTCACGCGGCCCGGCCGGTGAACCACCGCGCACCTGCCCGGCGAGTCCAGGCGGCCCACTGCACACGGCGCTGTTTGAGATTGCCGCGTGCGGTGGGCCGAGTGGTCAGCCGAAGTAGACCGAGGCGATGTCGTCCCTCGGTCCGTGAGGTCTCGGTGGACGGAGGCTGCCGCCAGCACCTCGTCGAGCACGCCGCCGCCCTCGGCATCGACAGGGATATCGTCCAACGCTCCCCCGGAAACAGGGAGTTCACTCCATTACCGAAACGCTGGACAGTGGAGCGGACCTACCGGATGGCTGATGTTCCACCGCCGCCTCACGCGCGATGACGAGGCTCTCCCGGCCCGCTCCGCAGCCATGATCCACCTCGCCGTGACCGACCTCATGGCCCGCAGCCGAAGGGCCTCCTGCGCCGGCGGCGACAACTGCCATGCATGCCCTTCACTCACGCAGGGATCAACGATCCAGAACAGCTACCGTTTCGGATCAATAAGCCGCCCTTCCATAATCCGAGCTTTTCTGAGAAGGAACCTCCGTCAGTTGACGGATGTGCAGCCCTCCGTGCGCAGATACCGTCTCAAGAGAAGAAAAGGAAAAGGATGTGTAGCGTGAAAGTGCATCCCCATGACTGCTGCGACCGCTCATCTGCCGCCGGCGACCATGCCGTGCCCTGCTTTAGCCCGGGCGCTTGAATCGCCAGATTTCTTGGCCGTCGCTGGTTCACACGGTTTTGCAGGCCGTGGCTGATCAGTCGTGGACCGCGTAGCGCCGTTGGCGAGGGTGTGACCGGGTGGCCGTAGGTCGGGGGCGATGAATTGGGGGCAATGGTGGAGCCGTTCAGCAACGAGCCCGCATCAGCCGCTACTGCCGCCGAGGTCACACACCCTCGTAACTGTCGCAGTGCTAACCGCTGAGCGTTCCGGGAAATCCTGCCGACGCTCACTCACAGGTAAAAGGAGCCCGATCATGTCTCTCCAAACAACGTTGCGTCGCTGCGGCGTGGGCGTTGCGGCCGCTTTGCTGCCGCTGATTGCCCCGCAGTCCGCATTCGCCAACGTCGGTGGAAATGCCTACGTCAACTGGAATATCGCCAACGCACCCGACTCGGGGCTGACCAACATCACCTTCCCCATCACCGTGAATTCAGCCACCAACCACAACGACGGCCTCTACTTCGCCCAGCAGTTCTGGTTCACCAACCTTCAGCAGGGCGGCTACATCGGGTTGCAGCCCCGGCCCGACAAGGACGGCAAAGAGCGGCTGCACGGCACTTTCTCGGTCGGTGTTCCCGGTAGCTCCTCCACCGACACGACCTGCCACGGTGGCTTCGACACCGGAAAGGACGGCGTCTCCTGCGCGGCCGATTTCGACGCCGTGTACGGCCACCCCTACAACCTCACCGTCAAGCAGGATGGCGACACCTGGACCGGCACAGCGACCGACACCAGCACCGGCGTCAGCACCAAGATCGGCACAGTGAAGCTGCCGGCCGGAAGTGGCAATCTCCAAAGTGGCATCAACAAAGACAAGCCCACGTGGGGGCCTGGCAAAGGGTTCGCTGAGCCCTACTTGGGCGCACCCACCTGCGCCGAGCTTCCTCTCGCTGATGTTGTCTTCGGCGCCCCCACTACCACCGACGCGGGTGGCCTCACCGGCAACGTAACCATCCCGGATCCGGCTGAGACCGACTGTGTTGGCCAGTCCGGCTACCAGAGCCAGGCCGTGGGATCGGGCCAGCACATCGTCCGCGGCTTCGTCAAGAACGTAGGCTAGAAGGCTCATGAAGGTCTTGTTGGTGGGGCTGTCCGACTGCTGGTCGGACAGCCCCACCAACACAAACGTGCAAGGGTCGAACGCCACCGTCTGTCTGAATCACGACGACAGCGCCGGGGAGAACAGCAACGGTGTGGCGTACGTTCCGTGCTCTGCGATGAGCGGGAGCAGTTCTGACAGGGCAGCGAGCCCACGTGGTCGGCGAGGCCGCAGACGGAGCCGAGGCTATGGCAGCGGTGCGCCAACTCCGCCCCGATGTCGTACTCATGGACATCCGCATGCCCGCGATGGACGGCCTGGAAGACGCCCGCCGCATCCGCACGCAAGCACCGGACCGCCGAGTGATCATGCTGACCACCTTCGACCTCGACTCCTACGTCTACGCCGCCCTCGCCGCCGGCGCCAGCGGCTTCCTCCTCAAGGACGTCACCGCCGAACACCTCGCCGCCGCCGTACGCCTGGTCAACACCGGCGACGCACTCCTCGCCCCCTCCATCACCCGCCGCCTGCTGGAACGCTTCGCCTCCGGAGCCCAAAGACCCGCTCCAGACGTCGAAGCCCCTGCCATCCACCGGGACCTGGCCGCGCTGACGCCACGCGAGCGCGAAGTGCTGACGCTCATGGGCAAGGGCCTCTCCAACACCGAACTGGCACAGGCATTCACGCTCAGCGAGGCGACGGTCAAGACGCATGAGGCACGGATCTTCACCAAGCTGGCTCTGCGTGACCGAGCCCAGGCCGTCGTCCTCGCCTACGAGACCGGACTCGTCTCACCCGGCGACTCGGCGAGAACCGCCGAGCCGTCCCGGTAGCCCGTCACCACCCTGCGGCCCCGTCCTTGGGCCGGCGGTGCGACCGCTCCGGCGGGCCGCCTGCCGGGCCGGGGCGATATCCACTGGCTGCGGCCCGGCCGGTCACGCATAAGGTGCAACTGGCCAACTTCTCTCCCATGCAAGGGTGTTACATGTCGATCGCACGCAGATCCCTCCTGACCGGATCGACGGCGGCTGTGGCTGCCGGCGGCCTCGGCGCCGCGGGGAGCGCCGAGGCCGCCGGCCCGGCGGGGCCCGCGCCGCTCCCCCTGCTTCCGCGCACCCCGAGTCGCCTCGGCGTACCCGGTGTCACCGGCCTGCACCTCCAGTTCGGCGCCGACCCCGCCAGCGAGATGACGGTCTCTTGGATCAGCCCCCGCTCCGTACGCCGCCCGCAGGTGCGCCTCGGCACCCACGACGGAGGCACCGGCAGCGTGGTCGATGCCGAGACCCGCACCTACCGCGACGGCCTCACCCGCGAGGAGGTTTACGTCCACCACGCCCGGCTCACCGGACTGCGGCCGGACACCACCTACCTCTACTCGGCCGGACACGACGGCGCCGTGCCGGAGACCGGTGCGTTCACCACGGCGCCGCGCGGGCGTACCGCGTTCACGTTCACCAGCTTCGGCGACCAGGGCGCGCCCAATCTGCGCCGGGTCGTCACCTGGCCGACGGGCGGCACCCCGTCACCCTCGGGGCGCTTCCCGCTCTACACCAGCAGCCAGGCCGGCAGCCCCGCCTCCGCCGACATCGTGGCCGCGGTGGAACGGGTCGGACCGCTGTTCAACCTGGTCAACGGCGACCTGTGCTATGCCTCCGCGGCCGGCGTCTTCGGCCAGAACCGGGTCGCGACCTGGGCTGACTGGTTCATCGGCAACAGCCGGTCGACGCGGCTGCGCCCGTGGATGCCGTGTGTCGGCAACGGTGAGAACGAGAAGGGCAACGGCCCCCTGGGGCTGACCGGCTACCAGACCTACTTCATGCTGCCCGGTCCGACGGGCACCGACCCCGAGATCCAGGGCCTGTGGTACGCGTTCACGGTCGGCGCGGTCCGCTTCATCAGCCTGGCCAACGACGACGTGGCGATCCAGGACACCGGTGACACCTATGTGCGCGGCTACTCCGGCGGGGCGCAACGGCGGTGGCTGGAGCGGGAGTTGAAGGCAGCGCGCGGGAATGCGGGCATCGACTGGATCGTCGTCTTCATGCACCACCCGATGATCTCCAGCAGCCGCAGCGGCAGCGGCA
Organism: Streptomyces sp. NPDC048506; assembly: GCF_040651315.1. Lineage (NCBI taxonomy): Bacteria > Bacillati > Actinomycetota > Actinomycetes > Kitasatosporales > Streptomycetaceae > Streptomyces > Streptomyces sp. NPDC048506. The sequence continues at coordinate 51,850 of NZ_JBEZIX010000056.1, read as the reverse complement.
GCGACCTCGGCATCCGCACGGCATGGGGCCCGCTCTTCGACGCGTACGGGGTCGATCTGGTGCTGAGCGGCCATGAGCACTACTACGAGCGCTCGCTACCGGTCCGCGGCACGATGCCGAACGAGGCCCGCACGCCGGTCCCGGTGTCCACCAGGACCGATGTCGCCGACACCGCCAAGGGCACGGTCCACATGATCATCGGAGGCGGCGGCAACTTCGCCACCACCCAGGACGACCTGTTCCCGGAGCCCAAGGGGCGCGTCGTGGTCGACCTGGCCAAGGAGACCGAGGGCCGCCATCGCAAGGCGGTCTTCGTCACCGAGGACGCCCCCTGGCGCGCCGTCCAGGACCGCGTCCACACCCACGGCTTCGCCGCCTTCGAGGTCGACCCGGGCGACCGCCGCACCGGCCGCACCCGCATCCACGTCACCTACTACACCTTCGACGGCCCCTACGGCGACCTGACCCCCGTGGACAGCTTCACCCTGGAACGCCCCCGCAGGGACGCCCGTCACTGAGCAACGGCGCCTCCCTGTAAGGGTGGTGGCGCGGCAGCCGCCTCCGGTTGCCCACCGGATGCCGCGGCCCGCCGCCCACAGGCGGTGCCGATGGGGATCAGCGCCGCACCGGCGTAGCCGGGCGTCCCCCGCTGGTCCCCGCTGAGGACGACACGGCGGGGGATTCGCGGCGGTGCCTGGCGGGCCAGGAGCCTCAGGCGCTGGTGGTGCGGAGGGTGTCGTCGAGCCAGTCGTAGATGCGGGCGAGGGAGAGGCGCATGGCTCCGGGGTGGCAGTGGGCGCCTGCGCCTTCTTCGGCGGTGAACACCATGAGGGTCTTGGGGCAGGTCAGGTGGTTGTAGAGCTGTTCGGGCTGGCCTTTGAAGAATTCGTCCTCGGCGGCGTCGCAGACGAGGGTGGGGCACTGGATCCGCTCGGCGATGCCGTTGTGGAGGGTGTAGTCGAGGTAGGAGGCGCTGAAGGACCGGGGAGTGTCCACGCCCATCACGTACATGCCGTGGTTCATCGCCCAGCGTGCGGTCGCGTCCTCAGCCATCAACTGCTCGAAGCGCGCGTCGAGTTCGGGGGCGGCCTCCGAGCGCAGGAGGCGTTCGGCTGCCTTGCGGTCGCCGGGGATGTTGCGGACGGATATCTGGCCGAGGTCGTACACGCCGTCGACGGCCACGAGTGCGGACAGGCGGTGCTCGAACGCGGCCGCCCGGGGGGCCAGCACGCCGCCCATGCTTGAACCGAGCAGTCCGATACGGCTGTTGTCGACCTCGGGGAGGGTTTCCGCGAAGTCCACCACAGGAGTGATGACGTTCTCCCAGTCCGGGCGGAAGACCAGGCCCTCATGGTGCCGCGGCCCGGGCTGTCCGGGGCCGTCGAAGACCAGCACGGTGTAGCCGCGCTCGACGCCGGCCATCGCCCCGAAGAAGTGCATCTCCTCCGCGGTGCCGTCGAAGCCGTTGTGCATGATCAGCGTCGGCCGCGGCGCCCCGCTGTCGTCGGCCCGGTAGAGGTAGCCCGGCAGGGTGGTGTCCTCGTACGGGATGCGGACCGGCTCGATCCGGGGGGTGTACAGCGCGGCGGCGGCGCGGAAGCAGGCGACGCTGCGGTCGTAGGCGTGGTCGTGGCGGGGGTCGCAGGGGTGGCCGTGCAGGAAGAACTCCGCCGACCGGTAGTAGTTCGAGGCGCGCAGGAACCCGTCCCGGGCGCTGACCGTGTGGCCGGCCTCCAGCGCCTTCTGGGCCTCGCCGGACACGCGGTCGGCGGTCGCGAGCCACTCGGTGTGCCAGCTGTCGCAGTCGCCCTCGATGATGCGCTCGCTGGTGGCGACCACCTCGCCGAAGTCGGCGCCGCCGTAGGCGATGTGGCTCATCGAGCGCAGGGTCTCGTACCAGAACTGGGGGTTGTCGGGGAACAGCAGCTGCTTCATCACGCACTCTCCTCAGGTCGCAAGCACAGTTCTGTGCTTGTGTCGGAACCGTAGACCCTCCGAGCGCCACGAAGCAAATATCTGTGCTTACGATGTAGGGGTGACCTCGAAGCAACCGACCCCGCGCATCCGCAAGAGCCCCGAACAGGTCCGCTCGGCCGTCCACCAGGCGGTCATCGACCTGGTGTCCGACCCGGAAGGAGCCGACCTCACCATCCCGGCGATCGCACAACGTGCCGGCGTCAACCACACCAGCATTTACCGGCGCTGGGGCAGCCGCGAGGCGCTCCTGGCCGACGTGGTCACCACCCGCCTCGAACGCGACTGGCCGCTCAAGGACACCGGCACCCTGCGCGGCGACCTCACCGCATGGGCCGAAGCCGGCGTCGCGAGCATCCACACACCCGAAGGCCGCCTCCTCGTACGAGCCGTCGCCCTGTCCATGCCCGGCAGCGCCCACGCGCAGGAGGAGCGTGCGCACCACTTCCAACGCCGCGTGCACGCCATCGAACGCATCCGTGACCGAGCCGCGGCCCGCGGCGAGAACCCCCCGCCGCTCGAGCGGATCCTCGACCTGCTCATCGCACCGCTCTACCTGCGAGCGATCTTCGGTATCGACCCGCCGGCCACCGGCTACCCCGAACTCCTCGTGGACAGGCTGCTCAACAGCTCGGACGGGCCGGACTCGGCCTGAGGACTGGTACCTGAGCCTCCGGTGCCTGGGCGCCTGACCAGCGCGTCAAGCTCTATGTTCAGAAGGCTCGCCCGAGGGTCGAGGAGGCGCCGGAAGTATCCACGGTGCTGTTGCCGCCCCCGGAACTGCCGCGCACGTCCAGGGTGGAACGCACCCGCGACCGTCATGCCGACGCGCATCGGATGCTGGAGCGGGGGTGGACGATCAGTGCCATCGGCCGTCACCTCGTCCTGGTCGATGGCGACCCCTTGCCGACATCTGCACCACTCGCGCCATCACCCGCGCTTGGTGCGGTGGCATCGAGCCCCTCGGGCCACCATCGTCACCGTCGGCCAACCGCGGCGGCGACCGGCAGGCCAACGCCGCCCCGCACCGAATGGTGCAGACCCGGCCGCGCTTCGACCCGCGCACCCAGGACCACTACGAGCGCCGCACCAAGGAGGGCAAATCCCGATGTGAAATCGTCCGATGCCTCAAACGCTACGCCGCCCGTGAGGTGTTCCACCTGGTCAGGCTCACACAGCCATGACCCCCGTCATAGGGGCAGTGTGATACCGCGTGAGGCGTGAGGAACCCTCGTCGGCTTGCTGGCGGGGGTTCCTGCGTTCGGGGACGGGCCCGGTGGGCCGTCTTTTCCCGGGACCGGCCAACCTCATTCGGATACCAGCACCCGGCAAGACAGTCGTCATCCATGCCGAGCCTTCCAGGCGGACGGGCACGGATGTCGCGTGGGCAAATCGATCGGCGGGACGCTTGGCCGGTTACGCGGAGCGGGTGGAGCCGGGCGCTGGCCGACCGCTCCTTGGCTCCCACCTCGGCGAGAGCCGCGGTCAGGGTCGTGTCGGCCCTGGTACGCGGCGCTTGGTACCAGCGGAGCAAACGTCGACGGGGAGGCGGACGAGGGCCCTTTGCCACGGGGCACCGTCGTTCGCTGGTCGTTCGGGGGAGCCGATCCGGGCGTCTCTCTCGTCTGCGTCCGTTGACTGGGTGTCAGCCAGGGGGTGCACCCTGCGGGACTATCCGATCGAGCTCTTCACCACCTGAGATGTGTCCCCTGCGGGCCGTGGTGCGTGGATGTACTGGTCGGCCCAAGCGCTGATGATGTGGGCGGCTCGCTGTGCTTGTCCTCGGGCGGTCAGGAGATGGTCTGCTCCTTCGAGTGAGACGAAGCTTCGCGGGTGTCGTGCCTCGCGGAAGATCTCTCCGGCGTTGTCGATGTCGACGGTGTTGTCGGTCGGCGAATGCAGGACGAGTAGTGGTAGGTCCAACTCGCCGATCCGGTCGCGCAGGTGAGCTTGGCGGACGTCTTCGACGAAGGCGCGCTTGAGGACCAGGGTCCTCCCGCCGACGAACCACTCGTGCGACCCTTCGCTGAGCACGCGATCCACGACCGCGTCGTACTGTCGCTCGACGTGGCTGGGATCGACCGGCGCCCCGATCGTGGCGACCGCGCGGACGCCGGTTGCCTCGGCCGCCGCGGCGAGGGCGGCGGCGCCTCCCCACGAGTGCCCCACCAGCAGGTCTGCCGGAGTCCCTCGCTCCGCCATCATGGCTGCGGCACGGATCGTGTCCTGGACCTTGACGGTGAAGGAACCGTCCCCCCAGTCGCCGTCGGAGTCCCCGATCCCGAGGTTGTCGAAGCGCAGCATGCCGATCCCCTCGCGTGCCAGCTGCTTGCTGACACGCGACGCGGCCGGCGAGCCCTTGCCCAGCGTGAATCCGTGCACGAATATCCCCCAGCCGCGGATCTCGCCGTCCGGCAGGTCGATCGCTCCGGCCAGTTCGGGGCCGACGACGCTCGGGAATCTCACTTTTTCGCTCATGTTGTGATCACCTAGGCAGGGGCTGTTCGTGGAGCAGGGAAGACAAGGGTGCCACCGGCCGGCGCCACGCGCGCGCTCCGGGCAGGGGAGCGGCGAGCGCGGTGCCGGCCGTGATCGGCGCGTCAGGCGGTCGGCTTCTGGTCGGAGGACTGCTCGGTGGTGAGCAGTGCGGTGATCTCCTCGGCGAGGTGCGGGCCGAGCTCGCCCCAGCCGTCCTTGTAGCCGTAGACGCCGGCCAGGGTGCGAGCCTCGTAGTCGCCGTTCATGATCTCGATGTCCGTGGCCGTGATGAGCGCCGGGTGGGCGACACCGACGGCCGCCGAGATCTTCATCAGCTCCTTGCGGAGGGTCCGCAGGTAGACAGCGGCCCGGGTGGCCTTCGAGGACGGGTCGAGTCCACGGGCCAGCCACGGGCTCTGGGTGGCGATGCCGGTGGGGCACTTGTCGGTGTGGCACTTCTGCGCCTGGATGCAGCCGATCGACAGCATCGCCTCACGGGCCACATTGATCATGTCGGCACCCAGAGCGAAGGCGACCGCGGCGTTCTCGGGCAGGCCGAGCTTGCCGGAGGCGATGAAAGTCAGGTCGTCGGTCAGCCCCCGCTCGGCGAAGGCGCCGTAGACCCGGGAGAAGCCCATCCGGAAGGGCAGCGACACCGAGTCGGAGAAGGTGAGCGGCGCCGCCCCGGTGCCGCCCTCGCCGCCGTCGATGGTCACGAAGTCGACACCACGGTCACCACGCGCCATCAGCGTGGCCAGCTCCTGCCAGAACTCCATCTCGCCCACCGCGCTCTTGATCCCGACCGGCAGGCCGGTCTCGGTGGCGAGCAGTTCGACGAAGTCGAGCATCGAGTCGACGTCGCCGAACGCGGTGTGTCGCGACGGGGAAGCGCAGTCCTCGCCGAGCGGGATGCCGCGGATCTCGGCGATTTCCGGTGTCACCTTCGCGCCCGGCAGCATTCCGCCCAGCCCGGGCTTGGCACCCTGGGAGAGCTTGATCTCTATCGCCTTGACCGGGGCGCCGGCGACCACATCCTTGAGCTTGTCGATGCTGAAGCTGCCGTCCTCGTCGCGGCAGCCGAAGTAGGACGTACCGATTTGCAGGACGAGGTCGCCGCCGTTGCGGTGGTACGGCGAGAGACCGCCCTCGCCCGTGTTATGCAGGGTGCCCGCCAGCGCCGCCCCCTTGTTGAGCGCCGTGATCGCCGCGCCGGAGAGCGATCCGAAGCTCATCGCCGAGATGTTCACCACGCTCGCCGGCCGGAACGCCTTGGCGCGCCCGCGCGGCCCGCCCAGCACCTTGGCCGAGGGCAGTGGGGCCTGCGGGTCGTGCGTGTCGGGCAGCGTGCCGGCGAACGTGCGCTGCTTCAGGTAGGCGTGCCCCTGCATGTGCTCGACGTCGTTGTCGGTTCCGAACCCGAAGTAGTTGTTCTCCCCCTTCGCCGACGCGTAGATCCAGGTGCGCTGGTCACGGCTGAACGGGCGCTCCTCGTCGTTGGAGGTCACTATGTACTGCCGCAGCTCCGGCCCGATCGTCTCCAACAGGTACCGGGCGTGCCCGAGCACAGGGAAGTTCCGGAGCAATGCGTGCTTCTTCTGGACAAGGTCACGAGCGGCCACCAGTGCCAATGCTGTTGCGGTGGCCGTGGCGATGCTCCGGGCGCGCATGAACGGTCCTTTCCTCGATGCTCGACTCCATTGCCATGTGGCGGAGTCGTCGTGCCGGGCGCTGGGTGGCGGGCACGACCCAGCGGGTGTCAGCGTTCGTCGGAGAACGCCAAGTGATATTAGGGGCTCGCCCGGAAAGAGGGTCGCGGGTGGGTGGTCTTCCCAGCGGTGGGTGGTCCAGGCGCGTCGGAACAGGCTATGCACGGTGACGCTCGTGTAACACGGCGTAACGTCCGAGCGCCGGCCGGGCGAGGCAAGGGCTGCCGGACGGTCTCGTCGAGAGCTGCCAAATACAGGCCGGCTTGCCGAGCCCGGGGTTCGGGAGATGAGCGAGCAGGGCGGCGACACCAAGATCGACTTGGGTGGACGGAAGTCCGGAACTCTTCGGTTCTGGTGCGTCATGGGCATGAGGATCGGCGCTGTCAACTGCACCTGGAGCGGTCGATATGGCCGAACACTGTGCAGGGCCGACGTGGAAGGGTCCGGCAGTACGAAGCCGCCCTCTCCCGCTACTTGCTGGCACGCCGAATCGAGGTGTTCGAGGTGAACCGGCCTGATCGCTCGGTTCGCCGACAGCGGGGTAAGGACTCCCAACAAAAGTGGTCGGCTTGACCTGGTCAGCGGTCGGTGTCGCGCACGAGGCCGCCGGGTATCGGGACGTGGTCAGCCGCGTAATCGCACGCGATAAACCTGGCGACGTCGGCGATGATCCCCGGGATACTGGTCGCCCATGGATGAGGTCGAAGTCGTCGTCGCCCATTCCGAGCGCGCGACTCTGCGCGTCGGTGACGTGTTCTTGAAGGTGGACGTCGATCAGGCGCGCATCGACGTCGAGGTCGAGGCGATGTCCCTCGCGCCGGTCCCGACCCCGGAGGTCCTGTGGCGCAAGCCACCCGTGCTCGCGCTCGCCGCGCTCCCGGGGACGACGCTTGGGCGCCTCGGCGGGCCGTCGACCGGGTCGCCGGCGGCGTGGGCCGCGGCGGGCGCCGCCATCCGGAAGCTGCACGACGCGCCGCTGCCGCCCCTGCCGGGCCGGGCCGGGCGGAGCATCGTCGCGCTGGCGGCGGAACTCGACGGCGAGTGCGAGTTGCTCGTGACGAACGACGTCCTGCCTGCCGACCTGGTCACCCGCAACCGCCAGGTCGCCGAGGCCGCGCTCCGGCCGTGGACTCCGGCGTTCACACACGGCGACCTGCAGATCGCGCACGTCTTCGTCGACGGCGACGAGGTCACCGGCATCATCGACTGGTCCGAGGCGGGCCGGGGTGATGCCCTGTACGACCTCGCCACCTTCACGCTCGGACACGAGGAGCACCTCGACGACGTCATCGCCGGCTATGGCACCGACGTCGACCTCGACGTGATCCGCGCGTGGTGGTCGTTGCGAAGCCTGCTGGTGGTTCGCTGGCTGATCGAGCACGGCTTCGACCCCTTCGCACCGGGCTGTGAGGTCGACGTGCTGAGATCCCGGATGTGAGGCTGCGCGGGCCCGACCGCTACGTATGCGTTCTGACGCATACGAGCAGGCCACCCCCTGGGGCGATCGCCCGCCCTTGCTCTCGACAAAGTGCGGTGCGCAGTCGTCGCCAGCAGATGACGGTGCAGCCGAGGGTGACGAACGCGTGGTGGATGTCGTCGCGGATCTCCCAGCGGATGCGCAGGCGGCGGAACCAGTGCAGCAGCGCGATCGCTCCTTCCCCGGCCCAGCGGTACACGCCCAGGCCGGAGCCGTGCCCGGTGCCGCGCCGGGCGAGGTGCGGGGTGAGCTGGAACCGGCGGACCTTGTCCCGGTAGACCTCGTGGTCATAGCCGCGGTCGGCGTACAGGTGCTTGGGGCGGCGCAGTGGCTGGCCACGCTTGCCGCGGAGGGGCGGGACGGCCTGGATCAGCGGGATCAGTTGGGTGACGTCGTTGCGGTTGCCACTGGTGGTGATTGCCGCCAGCGGAGGACGTTGCATGGCGATGATGGTTGTCGGGTTCCGGCTCGGCAACGACCAGACGGGCCAACAGCTCACCGCAGTGGTGACGCAGAGCGGCTACTTCCACAAGAACCACGGTGTGTACGGCCGTCCCGGCCGGTACCGCTGCGAGTATGACCCCTGCCGGCTTCCGCTCGACAACCCTGTCCGGCGATCCGTCGCGAAACTTCGGGAACTGCACGCCACACAGGTTCGCAAGGGTCGCTCCCGCCCCCTGATTCCGCCCGCCGGCGTCCGCCTGAACTTGGACGAGCCGGACTCAACACCCGAAGACGTCATCAACGCCTTCGTGGGAGCCGCGCCGAACGAGTCGGAGCCTCTGGAAGACGCTATCCGTGTCTTCCACCAAGCGATCGGTGCTCCTGTCCCGCCCCTGACAGCGGGCGCATTCGCTGAGTCTCGCTGGCTGATTGAGGAGGCTCACGGTCAGCGAGCTCAGGTGGTAACGACCGTCCAGTGGCGTCCAACCGATCCGGGACGGGCGCTTGATGCCCGGTCAGGGCCTCATAGTCCCACCGGTTCTTGCTCGGGCGGGTTTCTGTGCGTGACGGGTTACGACGGTGTGCAGCATCCGGCGTGGGAACCGCTGTACTCCGGCTCTCCGCTTTCGAGCACACGGAGCAAGGACGCCGTGACGACACGTGTGCCGCGTCCGATGCGCAGCACTCGGTACGGGAACTCACCGCGGCGAATCAGGTCGTAGCCCTTCGCCCGCGAGAATCCGAATGCCCAACCTGCCGCAAATACCTTCACCACGTACAGCGCAGCGTCTTCGAAGGCCATCTCACGGACGCCCAGCTCCGCCGGTTCCAGGCTGCCACCGAGGCCGTTCTCGACCTCTCCTACGACAACGTCCTCGTCTACGGCTGTCCTTCCGGGGCCGCAGTCCGACCTGTTGCTTTACCGTGGGGTCCTCATCGCCCCTCTGAGGGGTACCAACATGACCTCCCGCGGGGTGGATCGCCGTGCTGATCCGGGCTGAGCGGTTGGTCAGTTCTTGAGCGCTTCCGCAATGATCAGCTCAACAGCCTCGGCCACCCGGTCGCTGTGCGTGCGATGGATCACGATGCACATCCGAATGGTCTGGCGGCCCCCCACCACGGTGCTGGACAGCAGCACACGCCCTGTTGCGTTGACCCGGTCGAGCAGTCGGCGGGTCGCCTCGTCCGCCTCGGCCACAGCGGTAGCACTGCTGTCGTGTGGCCGGATCCGGAATACCACCGTACTGAGATCCGGACGCCAGGGCAGTTCCAGTGACGGGACGCAGGCCAGCTTGTCATAGACCAGTTCGGCGAGGTCGAGCTTCTCGTTCAAAGCGCAACGGAAGGCAGACACACCGTGCAGGTGCAGAGGTAGCCAGACGCGCAGTCCGCGGACCTCATGAGTGAGTTCAGGACCCAGGTGCGCGTAATTGGGCAGCCCACCGGAGGAGCCGACGTCCTGGAGATAGTCACCCGTTCCCTCGTGTGCGGCGAAGAGCCTGGCCGGATCCCGGACGGCGAGGGCACCCGTACCGAAGGGCAGAAACAGCGTCTTGTGAGGGTCCAGAGCCACCGAGTCGGCCTGTTCCATTCCCGCCAGTCGTCGCCGTCCGCGCTCGGTGAGTCCGAAGAACCCGCCGTACGCCGCATCAACGTGGAACCAGAGATTCTCCTGCTGGGCCAGGCTTGCCATGGCAGAAAGCGGATCGACGGTGCCGGTGTGGGTGGTGCCGGCTGAACCGATCAACAGGAAGGGGCGCAGTCCCGCGGCACGATCACTTTGGATCAGGGCCGCCGCAGCCTCGACGTCCATCCGGAGGTCGTCGGTGCACGGCACGACGCGGATGTTCCGCTCCCGGATTCCCGCCAGCCGTGCCGCCTTTGTCAGCGAGTGGTTTGCGAACGGGGTGACATAGACCGTTCCGGCCCCGAAGTCCTCACCGAGATGGGTGTGGCGGGCGGTCACCAGGGCGGAGAAGTTCGCCATGGACCCGCCGGTGGTGAGCAGGCCGCTGCTCCCGGGCGGAAGGCCGCTGACGTCCTGGGCAATCCACCGCAGCACGCTCTCTTCCAGCGCAACCAACGCTGGTGCGGTGAAGGCCATGCTGCCGTAGCGGTTGACCGCCAGGGTGTAGAACTCGGCGAGCGCTGAGGTGTAGAGACCGCCGCCCGGAACATAGGCAAGGTAGCCGGGACCTGCGGTCTCCAGCGCGCAATCGGCGGCAAGACCGAGCCGGCCGAGCAGCTCTTTCAGGTTGCCTGCCTGCTCCGGCGGTGCTGCGAGAAAGTCCGCTACGAGGCCGGCTGTTGCGGCCGGCCCAACGGGATTGCTCGTCGGACGATCCGTCAGTTCCGTTATGAAATCCATGACGTGATCCAGGACGAGACCGCCCATCTCTGCCATGGTTGCGCGGTCTGGCTCCAGAGGGAAGTGGTGGCTCACGGAAACACCCTACGGTACTTCGCCCGAAAGCGGCATGAAGTCCAGAAGATCGTTCAGAGTCCGAGTTCACCCCCGCTGCGCAAATGGCGCCGTGTCGAGTACATTCATTCCGACGGCAATAACCACACTCGTTGGAGGCCCCACGCGTGTCCACTCGGTGACAGGGTGGTCAATTGGCGTGGATATCAAGGGTTGTTGACCCTTGGCGGTCGTACGGTCACCCTCAGTCCAATTGCCGTGACGTCAGACCCCCTTCGGGTTGAAGCGCGCCCTGCGCGACTCCCCGACGAGCGCAGACGGAGAGTGAATGATGACGGAACCCATTGATTACCTGGTGATTGGCGCTGGGCCCGCCGGTCTTCAACTCGGGTACTTCCTTGAGAAGACCGGGCGCGACTACCTCATACTTGAGGCCGAAGACGTGCCCGGGGCCTACTTCCGGAGGTTTCCCCGGCACCGCCAGTTGATCTCCATCAACAAGCCGCACACGGGCTGGAGCGACCCCGAACTCAACCTGCGCATGGACTGGAATTCACTGCTCAGTGACGACCCTGAGCTGCGCTTCACCCGGTACAGCGAGGACTACTTCCCGAACGCGGACCTGCTCGTCGACTACTTCTCCGACTTCGCGGCGCAGACCGGGGTCCGGATCCAGTACGGCACTCGCGTCACCGGGATCACTCGTGACGGCCACTTCCACGTGTCCACGCAGGACGGCACAACGTTCCAGGCCAGGCGGGTCGTGGTCGCGACCGGGCTCGCCCTGCCGTATGTGCCGGACATCCCGGGAATCGAATTGGCGGAGTCCTACAACGATGTTTCCGTGGACGCACACCAATTCAACGACCAGCGGGTCCTCATCATCGGCAAGGGAAATTCGGCCTTCGAGACTGCCGACAACCTCATCGCGCACGCCGCGGTCATCCACGTCCTCGGCCCCAAGCCGCTGACCTTTGCCTGGCGCACCCACTTCGCGGGCGATCTACGGGCAGTGAACAACAACTTCCTCGACACCTACCAACTCAAGTCCCAGAACCTCGTGATGGACGCGACGATCGACCGGATCGAGCGGCATGGTTCCGAATACCATGTCACCCAGCGCTACCTCCGGCGGCCCAAGGTCATGACCCATGTCTACGACCGGGTCATCGTGTGCACCGGCTTCAAGATGGACACGACGATCTTCACCGACAGCGCCCGTCCCCGGCTCGCCCTCAACGACCGGTTCGCGGAGATGACACCCGCGTGGGAGTCGACGACCGTACCCGACCTGTTCTTCGCCGGGACCATCACCCAAGTACTCGACCGCAGGAAATACACGAGCAGTGTCCTGCACGGCTTCCGCTACTCCACCCGTGCGCTGCACCGTTTCCTGGAGCAGCGCTACGAGGGCCGTACATGGCCCGGCCAGGACCTGCCGGCAGACGCCAGCGCCGTGGCGGACGCCGTGCTCGCGCGGATAAACCGTAGCTCCGGGCTGTGGAACCAGTTCGGTTTCCTCGGCGACGTCCTTGTCCTGCACGACGACGGCACCTCGCGGCTACGGGAGGAGGTACCCGTCGAGCTCGCGCACCGTCCCGAATTCGGTGCGGGCCAGGACTACCTCATCGTCAATGTGGAGTACGGCTCGGGATACCCGGCGATCGACCCGTTCGACATCGCGACCGGCCGGGAGTGGGAGGACGATCCGGCGAATGAGTCCCTCTATATGCATCCGGTCGTGCGTCGCTATCGCGCGGGCGAGCTGGTCTCGGTGACACACCTTCCGGAGCATGCCTACAACGAATGGACCGACCACGAGACGTACCACGAGCCGGTGCGTGCCGTGGTCGCCGAGATGTTGCCGGCAGCGGTCCGATGAAGAAGGGCTCAGCATTCGCCGGTTCGACGGGCAGACAGCCCGGGCGTCGCGCATCGACCGGCCGGGGGTTCGAACATCCGCTGGCATTCTGGGCGGGCGCGCTGGCCTGTACCGCCGGGGTACTGCTGCACTTTCCGATGTATCTGCACGCCAGCGACATGGGATACAAGCTGGTCGGGATGCCGGCGGACCCGGCAATGATCATCGGCATGGCGCTGATCGTCGCCGGGTTGCTTGCCTCGTTGTACGGGCTCGTTCCTCGGCGCAGCAGGGAGATCCAGCGCTCCTCGGGCGGCATCCAGGTCCGGGCGATGGACGACGCGCCGATCCGGCCCGCGCATATCGCACTGGTCATTGTCCTGGTGATCGCGGTGACGATCGACGTGATGAAGCCGACCTCGTTGGCCTTTGTGGCCCCGGGCTTCGCCGAGGAGTACGGGCTGAAGTCGCCCGCCAATCCGCAAGGCACCATCCCGGTCTCCTGGTTGCCGTTGGCCGGCATCACCGGGACCGTGATCGGCTCGTGGATCTGGGGCGCGCTCGGCGACCGGATAGGACGCCGCGCCTCACTCGTCTTCGCCGGGATGATCTTCGTCGCCACCAGCATCTGCGGCGCCATGCCCGGCTTCACCTGGAACCTGGTGATGTGCCTGCTCATGGGCATCGGCGCGGGCGGCATGCTGCCGATCACCTTTGCTCTGATAGCCGAGACCATCCCGGCCCGGCACCGGGGCTGGCTGATGGTGCTCATCGGCGGAAACATCGCCGGGGCGTACATCATCACGAGTTGGCTGGCAGGATGGCTGATCCCCACCTACAGCTGGCGCATCCTGTGGCTGATCGGCCTGCCGACCGGGCTGATCTTCATCGCACTGAACCGTTGGATCCCCGAGTCGCCCCGCTTCCTGCTCGCCCGTGGGCGGACTGAGGAGGCCGAGGCCGTCATGGCCCGCTACGGCGCCGCGGTGCAGGGGACCGAGCCGGAGGAGGCCGAGGCACTCGTGCCTCTCAAGCAGGCCGGCTACCGCACGCTCTTCCGCCGTCCGCTGCTGGGATCAACCGTCGGGATCACGGTCCTCGGCATCGGCGTCGGGCTGATGACCTACGGATTCCAGCAGTGGGTGCCGACCAACCTGCAACACCTCGGCTACTCAACGGTCAAATCAAACTACGTCGTACGCAACGCCGCCCTGCTGGGCCTGCCGTTCACCGTGCTGACGGCATGGATGTACGGAGTCTGGGGAAGCCGCAAGACCATCGTCACGGTGAGTGGGATCACCGTGGTCCCCCTGCTGGGGTTCGTGGTCGGCGGCGACGCACTCGCGGACCGGCAACTGGTGCTCTCGCTGCTGCTGGTGGTGCCGCTGGCCGGGGTCAGCTCGCTGGCGGCTGTGGTGACGGGTTACGCGGCCGAGGTGTATCCGACCCTGCTGCGCTCGCGGGGCACCGGCCTGGCCGCCGCGATGACCAAAGCAGGCGGCGTCCTCATCCTCGCGCTCACCGTCGCCGCGGCCACCGTCCCCTCCATCGCCACCACCGCACTGATCGGCGCGGTTCCCCTGCTGCTGGCGGCGCTCGTGTTCGCCTGGGGATGCCCGGAGACCAAACAGCGCTCCCTTGAGGAGATCAGCCAGGACCTGACGGTCGCCCATACATAGGCCGAGGAGGAGAGGGAGAAAGGGCGGGTGGTGCGGTACATGCGGCCCCTAGCCATCCCTTGGTGACTGCGCTCAGCGCACCAGCACTTTTGCAGCAGGCCCTAGCTTGATCTTTAACGTTCGACGTCGAATGGTGCGTCGAACTTGATCACTCGGTCTGGTAACTGCCGTACGCGGAAGCGGTCTTCCTCTGAGCATGTGCTCCGCGTGCTGGGCGACCTGCCCGTGAAGGTGCCGGCCCGGATGCTGTCGGACCGAGTCCTGCGAAGGGCCGCCCCGCCCCGGCAGCCGCACACCCTGGGCCGCACACCTCGGCACGGCGACGAGTGCGTCTTCGGACGGCCCGACACCTGGGGCACCCCGGACAGCGAAACCGTCACCAGCACACGCCTCTACGGCACTGCCACCGCACGCTCCTGCCACCCGCGTCGAGCTCACCGCCGACGGCACCCTCAAGCGGGACAAGCCCGTAGACCCGTCCTTCTTCAACTGGCCCGCGCTGCCGGTCGCCCTGAACGACACGATCGTCCCGGACTTCCCGCTGACCAACAAGAGCTTCGACCTCTCCTACGCCGGCGACGACCTGTAGACGCCTCACAGGTCTCCTTGCACCAAGGAGTGCAGGTGTTCGTCGTGCCACCCGTCCTCATGGAGCAGGGCGCTGCGCTGGGTGCCCTCGAAGGAGTAACCGGCCTTCTCCGCCACGCGGCAGGACGCCGGGTTCGCGGTCGAGTGGCACAGGCGCAGGCGGTGCAGGCCCAGGTCCTCAAGGGCCCACCGGCTGAGGCGCTTCGTCGCATCGACGACGACACCGCCGCCGCGTGCCGTCGGCAGGACCCAGTAGACGATCTCGGCGTTGCCGTCGTCGAGGTCGATGTCCCCCCACCCGATCAGGCCGAGGGCCTCGCCTCCGTGCGCCCGGCCGATGGCCCAGATCGCGGACTGCTCGGCGCGCCAGCGTTCGTGCATACGGTCGATCCTCCGGCACGCGTCATCCAACGACCCCACGACCAGGCGGTTCCATTTCCGGATGGCTGGATCCTGGCTGGCGGTCACGAGGACCTCGGCGTCCCGAGTGTGCCACGGGCGCAACTCAAGGCCCTTCGGCAGCCCGAGCACGGGCTGAGGGTTTCGGGCCATCCGGCCGGCGGGAACGACCGAAGGTACAGGTGAGATCGAAGCCATCGCGACATCCTGCCAGTGCCCAGGGAACATACGAAAACCCTTACCCAGTGCGCGAAACGCGAGCGGGCTCTCAACCCATCGACAGCGCGCCCACGAGCCGTTTCGTCAGGAGCCCGAATGGTCCCCAACCAGCCGGTACCCGGTCACGATGTCAGCCCGGATCCGCACCACAGCATCTGGCGGTGGCAGTGGCCTTCCGGCTGTCCGCCTCTGCCCTGGAGCCGGGCCGGCACGGCAGCAACGGCCGGATGGCCGCCCACTCCGCAGCCGTCATGTCCGACGGATTCCGGCGCACCCGGTCCGGATGATCGGCAGCGTTGCCGTACACGTGCGCAAGGCAATCACACGACCGTGCAGGCCAGTTGAAGCGGGCGGGCATGGGCGCGTACAACAACGACAACAGTGCCTCCGGGAACCGCTCGGAGCAGGCTTGGCCGAGGCTCCTGCCCTTGCTTGGGCGACGTCCGTGAAGCAGTGCTGCGGCCAGGTACTGCGATCGATTGCCGCGGCGGCGAAGTGCGCGTCCGCCAGTGCAACCCTCCGTTGCATGACGGCGCCGCGTAGCGATCCTGTGAAAGCCGCCCCCGACAAGGAGAGCGTCCCTATCCTGTTCCCCGCCGTACCACGGCGATCCGCGGCGAAGGACCGGAGTTGGGAGAGCGATGGCAGCGGAGGCACGGCCCGGCACGGCGATCGGCGGACGCTACACCTTGACCCGCCTGCTTGGTGCCGGCGGCTTCGGCCAGGTCTGGCAGGCGCACGATCCGGTGCTCGGGGTGGACGTCGCGGTCAAACAGGTGCGCCTGGACGGGGCGTTGCCCGACGAGGCGCGCGCGGTGCTGCTGGCCCGCGCCGCCCGCGAGGCCCGGCACGCCGCCCGGCTGCGCGACCACCCGCACATCGTCACCGTGTACGACGTCGTCGAGGTCGACGAAGGCCCGTGGCGCGTTCCCTGGATCGTCATGCAGTGGGTCGACGGGCACTCCCTCGCCGAGGAGTTGAGGGACGACGGCCCGCTGGATCCGGAGCGGGCGGCCCGCGTCGCCGAGGCGCTGCTCGGCGCGCTGGGCGCCGCGCACCGGGCCGGCGTCGTGCACCGCGACGTCAAGCCGGCCAACGTGCTGCTCGCCGCGGACGGTTCGGTCCTGCTCGCCGACTTCGGTATCGCCGTCGCGCAGACCGACCCCCGGCTCACCCGCACCACCCTCGTCATCGGCTCGCCCGGCTACATGGCACCGGAACGCTGGCAGGGAGCCGAGAGCGACGGCCGCGCCGACCTCTTCTCGCTGGGCGTGATGCTGTACGAGGCGTTGGAGGGCGTCCTGCCGTTCCGCCCGGAGAACCCCACCGCCGCGCTGACGGAGGAGCCGAGGCCGATGGAGCGGGCCGGAGCGCTGGCCCCGCTGCTCCTCGCTCTCCTGGAGAAGGACCCGGCCCGGCGCCCCACCGTGGACGCGGCGCGGGAGCTGCTGACCCCGCCGTCCAACCCTCCTGAGCGGAAGACGAAACCCTGGGACCAGGTCCCGCCGGGGGAGTCCGTGACGGTCGCGAACCCTCCCGAGCGGAAGACGAAACCCTGGGACCAGGTCCCGCCGGGGGAGTCCGTGACGGTCGCCAACAAACAGGGCGGGATCGTGAGGGCCTACTCGCTGGCTGCGGGGAAGATCGGATCGTACGCGGGCTTCGGGATCGGCGCGGTCCTCTCCGCCCTCACCTTCCCCGCCCCGATCCTGAGCCTGGGGTCGCTGGAACTCGTCGGCCACAACCGCCTGGGGAACGCCGCGCTGGGGGCCGCGGTGCTCAGCGGCCTCCTCGGCTTCGTCTGCTGGCTGGTGGGCCTGATCGCCGGAGCCCGCGCCAAGTCGGACGTGGTCACCCTCGACGCGCACGGTCTCACCGTCAGCAGCTGGCGGGGGAACCAGCAGTACCGCGTCGCCGAGGACGGCACCCTCGAAACGCGCGGACCGAGGACCTTCACCCTCCGGTGGGGCGCGCTGGAGCGCATCGCCGTCGAGCACCCGAAGGGGACGGAACCCGCTGCCCTCGCCGTGTGGTTCCGTCCGGCCAACGAGCCCTCCGCGGCCTGGCGCACCATGCACGGCGCCGAAGGGCGGGAGGGCGGCGGCCTCTGGGTCTACCGGGACGACGCCACCAGCCCGCGCACTGTCGACCCCGAGGAGCTCCACGACGCCCTGAAGCGCTACGCGGGCGGGTTGTACGAGGACCCGTACGACATCCCCGACCCCTGACCCCGCCGCACCGCCCGGCTGGCCGAGCGCACATGACGGCCCTACGCTTCCGCGCATGAACAGCGAGATCCCCGTACGCGGGGGCAGGAGGGCCAGCAGCACAGGGCGACTCCGGACGATCTGCGGTCGTACGTGGTGACGCCGCTCTCGCCGGTCACCGTGACGCGGGCGGCCTGACGGGTCGGTCGAGACCCGGGCGGCACGGGCGCTGCGAGCAGCGGCTCCACCCCCGCAGCGGCGTGGCTCAGCCGTGTGCGCAATGTGCGCCGATCCGATCGAAGGCCAGGTCTGGGGTCGTCGCGGCGGCGAGGATGTGTGGGCGGATCGGCTTGGGCTCCAAGTTCAGCGATTCGTACGTCTCCATGCCGCGGCTCACTCCGGCTACCTGCACTGTTTGGACGAGTCGCCCTGAGTGAACCGGGGCGACACTCGGGCCAATCGTGGCAAGAGTGGCGTATCGGGCCGCAGTCCTATAGGCAAGCTCAGCGAAGTCACCCGATCGGGGGCAGCCGTCGAACGCCCTGCACCCACCGGCGGACCGTGGCTGCTCTTCTGGAGGCGGAAGGTGGCTCCGCCCGGGCGGCAGCACATCCAAGGGAGGCCGAGATTTGAGCAGCTTGTGGTCAGTCGGCTCGGACGATGGTGGCGAGTACGTCGTTGAAGGCTTCGGTGGAGGTGGGGTGTTGGTAGACGGCGTTGCGGAGTTCGGCCGCCTTGACTCCGTGCCGCATGGCGAGTGCGACGGTGTTGATGAGTTCCTGTGCGTCGATGCTGAGCAGAGTGGCACCGAGGATGTCGTCGGTGTCGGCGTCGAGGACGAACTTCATGACACCGCGGGGGTCCTCGACGATGTAGGCGCGCGGCATGGCGGTGATCTCGGCGACCGGCTGGCTGGCGATTTTCACCCGGCGTCCGGCCGCGCGAGCCTCCTTTTCGGTCAGCCCAATGGTCGCCAACGGCGGGGTCATGAACAGTGTGTGCGGGATGGCCACCCGGTCCGCCGCGGAGCGCTTCCCCTCGCCGAGGAGCTGGTCGAGAACGATGCGGCTGTCGTCGAGGGAGATGTAGGTGAACTGCGGACCGCCGTTGACGTCGCCGAGGGCGTAGATGTGCGGCTGGCTGGTTCGCAAGTACTCGTCGACCTTGACCGCGCCCCGCTCGGTGGTACGGACCCCAGCCGCCTCCAGGGCGAGCTCACGGGTGGCCGGGGCGCGGCCGGTGGCAGCCAAAATCGCGTCGGCCGTTACGGAGTGCTGGTGGCCGTCCATGTCGTAGACGACGGTCGCGCCGCCGTCCCCGTCACGGACATGTCTCACCTGGGCGCCAGTAATAATGTCGATGCCCTCGTCGGTGAGGATGTCCTGGGCGACGGCGGCGACGTCGTCGTCGAGCCGACCCAGGATCTTGGGGGCGGCCTCAAGCACGGTCACCTGTGAGCCGAACCGTTGGTAGATCGCGGCGAACTCCAGGCCGAGGTATCCGCCACCGATGATCGTCAGTCGTTCGGGCAGGACGGTGGTCTCGATCAGTTCGGTGCTGGTGACGATGTACTGACTGTCGCGCAGGCCGGGGATGTCGGGGATGATCGGCTCGGCGCCGGTATTGATCAAGATGGTGTCGGCGGTGACCGTACGGTGTTCGCCGCCCGCCTGGACTGCGACGGTGCGGGGGTCGACAAATGCGGCCTGACCAGTGATGACCGTGACGGTCTCCATGCCGTTCAGCCCCTCGTAGTTGCCGTCGCGCATCATCTTGGTCACCGCCTGGACCTTGGCAACGGAACGCTCGTACCACTCCTGCGCCGGGTCTTCCGGCCGGCGATTCATAGCGTGGTGAACGAGTGCCTTCGACGGCACACAGCCGACGTTGGGACAGGTACCTCCGTACATCCGGTCCGACCGCTCCACGAGCACGACGCGCTTCCCGAGGTGGCCCAGCTTCGCGGCCACCGTCTTGCCCCCCTTGCCGTAGCCGATCACCAGGACATCAGCGTGGAGACTGTGGTGTGCGCCTTCCATGCCTACTTCCTTTCCAGGGCGTCTGGGCATCGGCCGAGAGGGCTCTGAGGGCAGTGTCTTTGGCACCTCAACATCAACACCGACTCCCTGAGGCCGCAACCCCGAGCGTCCACTCCTGAGGGTGGTCGAGTTGTCCACAGCTGCTGGTTTATCCACCAAGATCCAATGCTGCACCACTCCCGGCCCAAAGTCGGCACTGGAGGTGGTTTGAGGTGAGTACCTACACGTCGAAGAGAGGGAGCAAAGCCGCGGCGGATCGAGCCATCTCATGGGAGAACTGGACTGCAAGGTTGCTATAGGCCGGGCTGGCGGCTGGCGCCGCGGTAGCTGCCGACGAGTCCGCTGTGGCCCGCCAGCCCTGGCCATTGATGTGGAGGGGGGATTGAGTAGATTGCAAAGGGCGGGGCCGGTGAAATGTCTAATGGATCTTTTGTTGCTCCAGCCATTTGAAGACCTCCTGTCAAAACGTTCTACACCGGGGAACAGGTGGTACTGGTCTGGGACGGACTGTCCGCCCACTGGAGCCGGAACATGCGTGCCTGGGTCGCCGAACAGGACTGGCTGGCGCTGGAACGACTCCCCGCCTACGCACCCGAGCTCAACCCCGTGGAACTGCTGTGGTCAGCGATCAAGACACGCGAACTCGCCAACCTCGCCGGCGACCACCTCGCGGACGTCGCCGACGCCACCGAACGCGGCATCCACCGCATCAGTCAAAACGACCAACTCCCCTGGTCCTTCCTCACCCACACAGGGCTGACCATCCACCCACCACACCCACCGAACTAACGAAAACATCAGTAGTGGTCAGCTCCGGAAGTCCATCGGGGGTTGACTTCGTTGGTGCCAGGTTCGCCCCAGCCCCGGCAGGCTGCGCAACTCCACGATCCGTGATCCGAGTCCTTGCGTTGGGAGCATCGAAGTGCTTTGCCTGGGGGAACACCGGCGCCACCGAAGTCGCGCATCATCGGGCGTAGTGAGGGCCTGCCTGCCATCAGGCCGGGTGGGCCTTCACGGGAAGACAAGCACGTCGAAGCGTTCGCCGTGAACGGCCTTCAGGAGGAGCGCGGCAGGGCGGTTGAGGTGCCTCGCTCGAAGAGGAACGCGGCTGTCCACAGGAATAACTGGAGGGCTACGCGTGTGGGGCTGTGTGCTTTCCATCCGGCCGTGAGCATCCCGCGGTGCGCGGCGAGATGCTGGCTGCGGACGTCGTGACCCAGTCCGTGCGCCTTGCCGAAATGCCGGTAGGCGCCGGGCCAGTCTCGGTCTTGCAGGCACTGCCTCCCCAGAGCCATTTCCTCGTCGTAGGTGTGTTCCGCCATGTCGGTGCCTCCATAGGTTGGCCGGGCGCTGGCTACAGTCCGCGCACCAGCAGGTTGAATGCTTCGTCGATGAGCGCGTCCAGGGCGCCGCCGTGGGTACGGAAGAGGTTTTCGGCGGTCTGTAGCGCCGCGAAAGAGGCGTTCACCAGCATCGCGGGATACAAGTCCTGGGTGGGGTCGGTGCCGATCCGAGCCGCGAGCATGTCGGTCAGCGCTGTGATCGTGGCGTCTACTTGGGTGACGCGGATCCGTGCGAACAGTTCGGGGTGTCGGCGGTACAACTCCTGGAGCAGTTCCCATTCTTGGGCGAAGTGCGCGAAGCCTGCGGCTTCCGCCATCGCCTTGATCACCGCGCGCATCGACTCGGCAGGCGCCTCGCCGGCCGGGCGGTCCCGCAGTTCCCCGACGATCTCCTCGGTCGTCCATTGATGCGGCTCGATGGAGAACGCTTCGTCCTTGGTGGCGAAGTAGTTGAAGAACGTCCGAGGTGAGATGTCGGCGGCTTCACTAATGGCATCCACTGTCGCCGCTTCCAGCCCGTGCTCCAGAGCCAGTCGCACCGCCGCCGCACGGATCGCCGCGCGTTTGGCCACCCGCTGCCGTTCTCGCCGTCGTCCACTCGCTCTCATGATTTGCAGACTATGCAAAAAATGCAGTGACTGCAATCAGTTTGGTCAGGCAGGGGTTGCAGCGTGGATGCGGGGCGGCGGCAGAACACGACCCCTCACCGTCAGCTCGCAAGGCGCTGCATCTCCTGCCCGATCCGCGCCCGCCGCGGCGTGTGAGCCCCGCCCCGGCGGGCGGGGCAGGCTACGGCTTGCCAGTGATCCACTTCAGCCGATCCTCCGGGGAGCGTTGCTCAGGCTGGCGATGTCGTCGCGGTAGGGGAGTAGATGGGGTGGTGCAGCCCTCGCCATCCGCCCTGACGGCGCGTCAGGGAAGTTGGCAAGTGGTAAGCGTGAGTCCTGCAAAACCTGGGGATTGCTGCCCGGACATGCGACTCGTTGTAGGGTGGGGAAACCGCCCTTGACCTGCAATAACGCAGGCAGGGAGCCTAGATTCGGGAGTACCTCGATGATGCGCACGATGTTCAAGTCCAAGATCCATCGGGCCACGGTGACCGAAGCTGATCTGCACTACGTGGGGTCGGTCACCATCGACGCCGCGCTGATGGAGGCTGCCGACCTGTTGCCCGGCGAGCTGGTCCATATCGTCGACATCGACAACGGGGCCCGCCTTGAGACGTACGTCATTGAGGGCGAACGGGACTCGGGTGTCATCGGCATCAACGGGGCGGCGGCGCATCTGGTGCACCCGGGGGATCTGGTCATCCTGATCAGCTATGCCCAGGTGGACGATGCGGAGGCGCGCGTGCTGCGTCCGAAGGTCGTGCATGTCGATGCGGACAACCGGATCGTCGCTCTGGGTGCCGATGCCTCCGAGCCGGTGCCCGGCAGCGCTACATCGCGCAGCCCGAGGGCCTCGGTGGTCTGAGGGGCCTGAGGCCGGCGCCAGGCCCAGGCCCCAGGTGGTCCTGGGGCCTGGGGCCGGCCGAGCATGGCGTGTCCCGGTGGGGCGGCGTCCGAGTCGCTGCTCCTTTTCCCGCACCGTGGCGAGGGGACGATCCTCAGTCCGGGGCGGGATGGGCGGCCGCGGACCGCAGCCGCCCCGTTCCCACCGTCTACTGCGCCGACCGGCCGAAGAACTCCAGCTCGGCGATGGCTACTTGCCTTGCATCCGTGGCGCCGTACGCGGTGTGCAGCACCAGCCGAACGGTCATCGCATCCCGTACGGCCACATCGATTTTCTGTACCCCGCCGTCATTGATCCGGGGGTGCGAGATGTGTTGCTTGCCCGCGGAGTCGGTCACGATCAGGTCGAAATCGTGCGGACGGGCCGGGTCGGTGGCCTGCGGGGTGCGTGCGGAGGCCCCGGGGGTGATCAGAATGTTCAGCAGGTCGGTGGGCTGGCCGAAGCCGGCCTCCAGGTACTGGCCGTCAGAGTTTCCCGAATAGCCCGTCCCCCACCAGGTGTTGGAGTAGCTGTCGAACGCGAGCTTCGCATCGTGCTTGGGGCCCGAGTGGGAGGCCTTCCAGGTGGCGGCGGGTACCGGGACGCGCTTGGCGAAGTGGTCCTGTACGGCTCGCGCGGCCGGCGGCCCCCCGATGATTCCCCCGACCACGACGGCCGCGATCACCGCCGCCACCACTGCCCGGGTGATCCACCGGGTGCGGTCGCGGTTCAGCCGCGGCCGCTCCCCGGCGTACGGGCCTTCGGCGGCCTGGGGCGCGGGGGTGTCGGCGAGGAGGCTGGCGCAGCTCCGGCAGAAGTGCCGGCGTGGCGCGTTGAGCGCTCCACAGCTCGGGCACGGTGCGCCGTGCTCGGGGGTCGCGTGCGGGGTGCGGACCTGGGGTCGGGCCACGTCGGGACGGCCCGGCAGCACGCCTCCGGGCGACTCGGGGGGCGGGGTGGGGGAGGAGCCCGGTACGGGGACCAGTAGGGCGCGGATGCCGGTTTCGGAGACGCCCCTTTCATCGGCGGGACGGGGGGCGGCCGGGCCGTCCTGGCGGTCCGGGCCGGACGGGGACCGGCCCATGTCCCCGTGGTTCGCGGCGGCTGACGGGAGCGGGACGGTCGGGGCAGCGTCTGCGCCCTGCTGCGGAACGCCGGCCGGGTGGGCGCCGTGGCCGGTGGCGGGAGCAGGAGTATGAGTATGGGGAGGAGTGGGAGCTGGAGTAGTCGGGGGAGTGGGTGTGGTGTAGCCGGACTGCGTACGGGGGTCCGGGGTGCCCTGGCCGGGGGCGGATTCCGGGGTGTTTGCGGCGGGGGCCGTGGGAGTCGGAGGGGCCGCGGCGGCCGTACGCCCGGGAGTCGCCGTGGGCGAGGGTGGCGCCGGACGGTCCCAGCGCAGGAAGGCCCCGCAGGAGTCGCAGAAGGACTGGCCTGTCTGGGGGGCGGGGGAGCCGCAGTCGGGGCAGAGGGTGGGGTCGGTGGGCATGGGTCAGGTTCCTTCAGGGGTGAGCAGGTGGGTCACCTCGGCCGCGAAGGGGAGGTGCGCGGGGCGGGCCGCTGCGACGACGGCGTGCAGACGGTGCGGGTCGACGGCGGAGGGGTCGCGGACCCGCAGGGTGACCCGCAGGCCGGGGTACGGGGAGCCCGGGAAGGGGCCGAGCGGACGCCGGGACCAGGTCGCCCCGCCGCTCTCGATGATCTCCGGGCGTACGCCGAAGGCCAGTTGAACGGCTTCCGACAGGCCGCGTCGGGTGCCGCGCACGCGGTGCAGCGAGACGGCCGTGGCCACGGCGCGGCGGCGGGTGGCCAGCGGTTCCGTGCCGTCGAGTTCGGTGCCGACCCAGGTGGTCAGCCAGTCGACGAAGTCCTCGGGTGCGAGGGCGGGCGTGAAGTAGCTCTCCAGGCAGTCCAGGACGTTGAAGAGGGGGGCGAGGACGACATCGAGGCCCTCGACGAAGCGCTGGGCGAAGTCGTCGTCGGCGTAGACCGCGGGGAGCTGCCCGCCCAGTGGGTGCGGCGAGGCCATCCCCGCGGGTGTGCCCCTCATCGGGCCTCGATCACGCGGACGCGGTGGTCGAAGGGGAACAGCAGTGCGGAGCGGGCGAGTTCGATGCGGTCGGTGGCGTCCCCGCGGCGGCCGGTGAGCGGGTCGGCGGGGTGCAGGAGGACCTCGTCGACGAGTTCCACTCCGGGGACGCGCTGTAGGGCCGCGAAGATCTCACCGGAGCGCAGCGGGCGGCCGAAGGGCCAGCCGTCGCCATGGGCTCCGCCGGTCAGCGGGTCGAGGTAGGCGTAGAGCGCGTCCAGGGCCTCGGCGCGGACGCGGTCGGCTTTCGCCGCACGGAAGGAGTGCAGCGTCGCGACGACGGTGACGCCCTGGTAGAAGGGCGGGCCGACCGCGAGGCGGGTGCCCACCGGCCGGCGCTCGTCGAGGAACTGCGTGACGCGGCCGAGGAGTTCCTCACCGGGCACCAGCTGTTCGAAGCGGAGCCGGCCGCCGCGGTCGGGGACGGCCTGGGGGACGACCAGGACCCGGACGGCGTTCTCGCCGGACTGGCCGGCCACCGCACCCGCCGGGCTCACGGCACCCGACGCGCTCGCGGCGCCCGTCGAGGGCTCGGCGGGATCGACCGCGAGACAGGCGATCCGGGCGGCCTCGGGGGCCGCGCGCCGCGCCAGTTCCTCGTAGTCGCGGGCGGTCACGGCCCGTTCCTGGGCCCGGAGCGTGATCGGCGCGCGGAGCTTCGCCTCCTGCACCGTCTCGCCATCGACCCCGCCGCGCGCCGCCTCGCGGTTCTCCACCCGCGCCACGTACGGGATCGAGCTGCGCAGCGCCTGGATCGCGCCGCGCGCCACATTGCCCGACCGCCCGCCGCCGGTGCGGTAGTACGGGGCCCGGATCACCGAGCCCTTGGCCGGAACCGCCCCGAACTGCCTTACCGAGCCGTCCGGTTGGCGTACCGAGGGGCCGAAGGCGATCTCGCCGGTCGCCTCCTCCAGCGTGATGTGCCGGTCGTGCGGGCCGGAGGACGCGAAGTCGGGGACGACCTGCCACTCCTGCCAGCCGTCCCCGTCCGAGACCTGTAGTCGCAGCGGCGGGCGGTCGGCGACAACGGGCGCATGCGCCAGCCGCACCCGCTGGCCGGGCACGCCCGCGGACTCGCCGAGCGGCTCGTCCTGGACCACGACGGCGTGTGCGACCGTCGTCGTTCCCCCGATGGTGAACGCGGAGGCGGACCGTACGGTCGGCGAGGCGCTGTAGAACGGCTGGCCGGGCGCGGCCTCGACGACCCGGCAGCGCAGCCACGCGGCGTCCGTCCTGCCGACGCGGGAGACCGTGTGTCCGGCCGGGATGTGCAGCACGACCTCACCGGGCCGGTTGAGGCCGCCGGTGGAGTCCTCCGAGACCTCGCACTCCGCCCATCCGTCGGCGGTCCATGCCTCCCAGCGCAGCGGTGGCTGGCGCGGATCGACGCCGACGCCGTCGACCCGGCTGTCCAGCAGCAGTACGGCCGCGCACCGCGGCACCGCCGCCGACAGCCCGAACAGGAGGGTGTCGCCCGGCTGCGGGGCGGCCGCGAAGACGGCCACATCGCTGCCGGCGAAGACGTCCTGACTACAGTCCTCGGGCGTGGTCCCTGCCTCCTGCCGCAGTACGGCGGCCAGTTCGCAGGGGACCACGGTCAGATCGTCCTCGGTGGCGAAGACCACCGCCTCCTCGGTCTCGGTCCGGCCGGTGGCCACCTCCGTGCCGGCGGGCAGCACGACCGGCTCGGGCTGCGGAGCGGAGAGCCAGAAGGTGACGTCGGCGCGGGCGGCGGAGGGCGGGAAGAGGGTGACGCCCAGCAGGTCGAGGAAGGCCAGATGGTTCTTCTCCGGCACCCGGTTGAGCCGGTAGACGATCTGGTCGGCCATGTGCGCGACGGCCTCGATGAGGGTCACTCCAGGGTCCGAGACGTTGTGGTCGGTCCACTCGGGGCAGCGCTGCTGGATATAGCGCTTGGCGTCGTCGACGAACTGCTGAAAGCGACGGTCGTCGAGATGGGGTGCGGGCAGGGCCATCAGGCTTCGCTTTCGGTGGACGCGAGGGATCCGGTGGAGGCGGACTCCGTGGACGGGATCACATAGAAGGGGAAGACGAGGCTGCGCGGATTGTTGGTGCCGCGCACGCTGTAGCGCACGTCGATGAACAGCACGGACGGATCATCGGGCGCCGGGCTGACCTCGACGTCCTGGACCTCGATACGGGGCTCCCAACGGTCCAGCGAGGACCGCACCTCGTAGCGGATGCGCCCGGCCGTCGCCTCGTTGACCGGCGCGAAGACCATGTCGTGGACGGCGCAGCCGAACTCCGGCCGCATCGGGCGCTCGCCGGGCGCGGTGGCGAGAACGAGCCGGATCGACTCCTCGACCTCGCGCTCGCGGCGGGCCAGCGCGATGCCGCCGCCCGCGTCCGTACGGAGCGGAAAGGTCCAGCCCGCGCCGACGAACTGTTCACTCATGTCCGGTGACCCCCTTGAGATGCATGTCCCTCAACTCCCTCAACTCCCTCAAGCCCCTCAAGCCCCTCAAGCCCTTAGAAAGGAATGCCGTTGCGCAGGACGGCCGGCGCGCTCAAGGCGACCGTGGCCGGCGAGCTGATGGCTGCCGCGGCGCCCGCGTTGACGGCCACCGCGCCGACCGCGCTGACGGAGACCGCGCCGACCGAGTTGACGGTCACCGCGCCGGCCGACTTGAGGCTGACGGCGCCGGTCGCGTTGATGTCCGCCACGGCGCCCGCCGTGACGCCGAACTTCGCGCCCGCCTTGATGTCGACCGCCCCGCCGGCACTCATCGTCAGCGAACCCCCCGCGGTGAGCGACAGATTGCCGCCCGCCTTGATGCTCACGTTCCGGGTCCCGGTGATGGAGACGGAGCCGTCGCTGCGGATGGTGACCTGGGTGCGCGTCTCGTCCATGTGGACGGTGAGCTTGCCGTTGCCGGTCTGAAGCCTGATGCCGCTCTTCATGCGGGACTTGGCGTCGACGAGCTCGACGGTGTGACCGCTGCGCGAGGCGATGGAGCGCCAGTTGATCCGGCCGCTGGTCGGGTCCACCGGTTGCAGCCCGTCCGTGTTGGGCGTCGGCTTGTCGATGCCGTTGTACAGCCCGGCCAGGACGTACGGATGTTCCAGCGAGCCCCGGTCGAAGGCGACAAGCACCTCGTCGCCCACCTCGGGCAGTATCAGACCGCCGCCGCGTACGCCGCCCAGCTGCGCGACCCGGCACCAGTCGCTCTCGTACGTGTCCGACAGCCAGGGGAAGCGCAGCCTGACCCGGCTCAGCTTCAGCGGGTCCTTGGCATTGCTGACCAGCGCCATGGCCACGCCCGGCATCGGCGGCGCCGGATCCACGCCGCCGGACGCGAGCCCGTACAGCGACCGGAACTGCCGCCCCGAGACGGTCAGCCAGGTGGTGAACTGCCGCCCGGACTCGAAGACATGGCGGACGCCGGTCGCCGTGTACTTCCCTTCGAAGGGGAAACCGGCGCCCTTGAGCGCGACGGGCTGGCCCGGCTTCAGCTGAGGATTGCCGGTCACCGCCACCTCCAGCTCCGCGAAGGAGCCCGCCACATCGTCGGCCAGCGCACGCGCGGCATGGGTGACCTGGGCCTGAGTGGTGAACGGCGTGCCCGTGGCAGTCAGTTCGGCCGCCCCGAAGGGCTTGCTGAGCGCCGCCGGAGCGATGTCCGCGACGATGTCCTTGCTCGCCGTGGCCGGGGACTGCGCGGACAGCGCACGCTTGGCCCGCATGTCCCAGCCGCGCGCGCCCGCCTTGTCGACCTGCCCGGCGGCGGTGACGGCGATGCGGCTGTGCAGCGCGTTGTGGCCGAACTCCAGGACGTACGGGCTCTGCGCGGCGGGTGTGGTGTCGGCGGGTGCCGACGCGGCCGGGGTGAGCTTGCCGAACAGCAGCCTGCCCTTCGGGTCGAAGGAGAGATGGGCGTCGTTCTCCTGGGCGAGGCGGGTCAGAAAGTCCCAGTCGGTGATGTTGGGCTGGGTGGCCAGCTCGTAGACGGTGAGGGTGGCGTCCACCTTGCCGAGGGAGAGGCCGTTGAGGCCGGCCAGACGGCGCACGATGTCGCTGGCGGTCATGTTGGGGTAGCCCGCGACGCGGCGGTTGCGCAGCAGCCGGTGCCCCGGGTCGTACCCCCGAACGACCAGTGACTTGCCGCTCGCATCCGCGTCCACTTCGAGAGCGGTGACCTCGCCGGTCACCATGGGCGTGCCGCGCTGCCCGTCCGTGAACGGCGACAGCACCGCCTTCGCGCCGACCTTGAGCTGCGGGAAGGTCTTGAGGATGTCCGATCCCGTGTCGCTGAAGGTGAGCTGAAAGGCGGACGGCACATTGACGCTCGCGTCCACCCAGCATGCGGTGAGCAGGGCGGCGAGCTTGTCGGGCAGAGGTGCGCCGCCGATCTCGGCGTGCACGACGCTGGTGTACGTCTTCTCACTCATCGTTCTCACTCATCGCAGGTTCTCGCTGATCATCGGGCGGCCTCGTGGGATGTCGGGTGACCGGTGGGGCGGCCGGTGGGACCGTGTGCGGGACTGCTCGGGGACTGGTCTTCGGGATGGCCTTCGTCGGCGGCGGGCAGCAGCAGCTCCGTGCCCGGCCGAAGCCGCATCGGATCGTCGATCTCGTTGGCCTCCGCGATCAGCCGCCAACGAGTGGCGTCCCCGTACTCCCGCCAGGCCAGCGAGGCGAGCGAGTCACCCGCGACCGTGCGGTGGATACGCCGTGCGGAGAGCGCACCGGAGGTGGGGTTCTGCCCCTTGGTGGGCATCGCCACTTCGGTGAGGGACAGCGTGCAGGTGGCGCGGATCGGCTCGCCGGTGGGGTTGAAGAGCGTGTACGTGGCGCTGACGCTCGTCACGTACGCCACGAACTGAACCGTGTTGAACGACCCCCAGGAGAACCGCACCCAAGGCGGCGACGGCCGCTTGGAATTGACGCTCTGTGCCGTCACCTCGCAGCAGGACAGCAGCAGTTCGATCTGCTTCTGCACCTTTCCGGAATTCGGTGTGCCGGAGGCGTCCAGGAACACCTCCAGCTGGAGCGTGGCGGGCCGGGTGCCGGTGAACTTGGGCGGTGCACCCCGCATATAGGCGACCGCGGCCTGGGTGTGCCACTCCGCCTCCCGCCCGAGTTGCAACTGGGTCGGATTGAACTGGAACTCCACCTCACCGATGCGGCCGCCGATGGAGCCGCCGAGGTCGGTGGGGGGCTGGTGGATCGCGAGGGCGGCCCGTACGAGGCTCGCGCCCGCTTTCCCACCGGTCGGTGCGGCCATCTCAGGCACCTCCCGCGTCGGTGAATCCGTGGTGCGCGATCTCCAGCGTCTCGGTCGCCACACCAGGACTGGCCGGGTCCAGGCTCGGCCCCTGCCAGCGCACGGGCAGCACCTCCACCAGCCCCCACTGCGCGACGACCGAGCCGTCGGCGCGAAGGGCGGCGATCTGCGCGGTGGGCCTGCTGATGCCGGTGGCGAGGGACGAGATCCAGGCGGCCACGCGGGAGGTGTCGGCGGTGAGGGGGCGGGTGAGACGGATCGTGGAGAACGTCACACGGGTGGGCAACTGCCAGACGAAGCCGTTGTTGCCGCCCTCCTGCCACTGCTCCACCTGCACCTCGGAGGCCAGGCCGTCACAGCCGTTGAACAGGCCGAGGTCCTGGCCGTCGATGGTCAGCTTGAAGAAGACGGTGGAGCCGGGGTCCTGGGCCTGGGGCATGGTGGATGGTCTTTCGGGTGAAGTGGTGGTGGTCGGTGATGGTCTGCGGGGTCGGCTGGTGGACGGGGCGGATCAGCGCCCGTGATCGCGTAGCCGGCCGATGCGCTCGCGGTCGCCGCGCAACTCGGCACGGAGCAGCCGGGAGAGCGGAGCCACCAGCCGGCGGGCGAGGGCGTCCAGCGCGGCGGGGTCGGTGGGGTCGGTGGAGGTGGTGGTTGCGGCGGTGGCTGTGGCGGCTGTGGTGGCTGTGGGAGGGGTCTTCGGGGCGGTCTTCGGGGCGGCTCCTGCGGGTGCTGATGGTGTGGGGGCGGTCGTGGAAGAACTGGCTGCGCGCTGGATCGGACGGGGGGTTCCCGCTGGGGCGGGCCCGGGGGGAGTGCCTGACGGCGATCGTCTGGGTGGGGCGGCCGGCGCGAGGGGTCGCGGGGCCCAAGTTGTGGCCGGAGCCGGAGCCGGAGCCGGGGCACCGGGAGCAGTGGGCGCATGCCGCACCACGGGCATGCCGGGGGCGGCCGGTGCGGTACGGACGTTACGAGCAGGAGCGGTCTGGACCGAGCTAGCCGGTGCGGTCCGGACCGTAGGAGCCGGTGAGGTCCGGACCGTATGAGTCGGAGTGCGCATGGGGTTCGGTGTCCGTGCCGGCGCCGAGGCCGGCTTCTGTAGGGCGACGGCCGGCACACCCCCGGCTCGCCGGGGCGCCGGTCCTGCTGTGCCGGCCGTGCTCGCGGCGCCGTCCGTGCTTGCCACCGGGCGGAGGGGGATGGCGGGTGCGGGGCCGTCGGCATGCACGCTTGAGCGCTGCACCGCTGTGGGGCCGACGGACTCCGGCCTCCGCTGCCCGGTGGGTCGTTGCCGGGCGCTTGGGGCCAGTGCACGTGCCGAGGCGAGCGGCGCTCGGCGGGCGGCGCGGGGAGCGGCGAGAGGAGGAAAGGGGGAGCTCGCGGTCAGCACTCGGACCGTCGGCGTAGGGGATTCCTGTGGGTTGGAGTGCGGAGTACGGGAATCCGATGTGTGGGATTCCAACCTGTGGGATTCCGGTGTGTGGGATTCCGGCGTACGGGGGGTCGGTGTGTGGCTCTCTGATGTACGGCGGCCTCCCGGTGCACGGCCCCTCGATGTACGTGTCATTGTCGACGGCCCTACGGGGGTGGCACCTTCGGCGGCCGTCGCGGAACGCTGCACCGGGGACGGGGCGGGGGCGGGGGCCGGTGTCGACGTCGCGTTTGGTGTCGCAGTCGCCGCCGCTGCGGGTGTATGCGTCGGCGCAGCACCCTGGCGACGGATCGCGGTGGACTCGGTGGGTGCGCCGATCAGTGGCTTCCGTCGGACCGCGGATGGCGAGGGCTGACCGGGGCCCGGCGTACGGACATCGTCAGCCGAAGGCCGGACCGGCTGCGCGTCGGCTGCAACGTCCGTCACCGGGTGTGTGGTGCCCGCACTCGGGAGCAGCGGAGCGCCAAGTCCCAGACGCTGACCACCTGTTCGACCGGTTCCACCTGCTCCACCGGTTCCACCTGCTCCACCGGTTCCTGTGGTCCGCGGCACGCGCCGGTCGGTGGCTCGTCCAACTGCTCGCTGGACCGGCCGACGCGTTCGGGCGCCGTCGCTCGGGGCCGGGCTCGCGGCGGGGGTCGGTGCTGAGCTCGGGGCTGCGTGACCGCTGTTGCCGGCGTCCGCGCGTGGGGGCCTGCTCCCGGGCGCGGACCTGGGTGAAACCGGTCGTGGGTTCGCAGCAGGGCTTGCGCTCGTTGTTGTGCCGGGAGCCTGCGGAGTCGCGTCACCACTCGGCGCCGTGCTGGTACCAGACGCCGCGTCCGTGCTCAGGTCGGCCTCCGGCGAGCTGTTCTGGTTGGCGGCGATCGGTCGGAGCGGGCCGGCCGCCCGCCGCTGTACGACCCGTTGGGGGACGTCGGGTCGTGCAGCGGTAGGTGCCGCTGCCGGATCCGTCGTGGCCGTCGACGCTGGTGCTTCGGTGCGTTGCAAAGGTGTGTCGGCGGGAGAGGGGGCGGTGTCGCTGCTCCCCGCGCGCGACGAGGTGGCTGTCCGCAGCCGACGCGGCGGCATCGCGACCGTGCCGGCCGACGTGAGCGGTGACCGCGCGTCGACGGCCTTCCGTACGGGCCTTGCTACGGGCAGGGCTGAGGGGAGGAGGACAGACCTCCCCCCGCGCGACGTGGAGCGGGCGGCCGCCTCACCACTGCTACTCGGCACGGCCGTAGTACTGGGCGCGACCTCGGAACCGGGCCGGACCGTGCCACCCCCACCCGCATCGCCAACACCCCCGGATGCCGGCTCGGCCACGGTCGACCCGGGCCGTCCATCGCGCAGGGCGCCCGATGGCATGCGGGACTGCATGGCAGGCGTGACAGGAGGCGTGACAGACGGCGTGGCGGAAGGCCTGGCCGAAGGCCTGACCGATGAAGCGACGGAAGGCCCGGCCGCCGAGGCGACCGACGGCGTGTTCGGCGACACGGCCGACGCTGCGCTCAGCGTGTCGTTCCGCGGGGCCGCGGAGGACTTCTCGCCCCCCGAAGCGGGCCGACGAGGAGCGCGTGCGGCAACCGTCGGGGTACGCGCCGCACCAGGTGACGTCGCCCGCTGTACCGCGGCCGCACCTCGGGTGTCGTCACGTGCTGCCTCCTGGGTCTCAGTAAGTGTCGTTCCTCCGGTCGCAGTAGGTGCCGATCCTCGGGTCTCGGCAAGTGCCGTTCCTCGGGTATCAACACGTGCCGCACCTCGGTTCTCGGTACGTGCCGCACCCTGGGTCCTCGTCAGCTGTGTCCCACCTCCGGGCCCGCGCTGAGGCCCGGAACGTGCCCCGACGCCCTGCCGCGCACCCGCACCCGCACCCGCAGCTGCACCTGCACCACGCCTCGCGCCCGCGCCTCCCCCCGCACCCGCGCTCACCTGCCGCGCGGCAGCGAATCCGGAGGCCGACCCCGCGTTCCCGACCGTCGGCTCATCCACCCGCCCTGCTACGGGAAGCCGCAGGACCGGTAGCCCGAGGTCGACGGGGCGGCCGGCGATGGGCACCAGCGCATCGCGCACCACACCACTGGGTGCCGAGGCACCGACGTCATGCCCCAGCTCCCCTCCGAAGGAGGGGTTGCGGTGTGCGCTCAGCGACGCGGCGAAGCCGGCCTCTGCGACGGTGCGCGGCGCCCCCAGGACCCGCTGGATGGGCGGCACGGCGGACCAGCCGCCATCGCCGCCACCGTCCGCGCTCCCCGCAGAGGCGTCCGCAGCCGCCCCGACCCCGGACTCATGCGCACGCTGCGTGTCCTGGGCACTCCGCGACCCCCGTCGCCACCTGAACAACCCCATCCTCAGTCACTGCTCCCGTTCAGCCCGCTCCACCAGGGCGGCGATCTGTGACACGTACGCGCGCCGGTCGGCGTGTTCGAGGTCGAGGATGTCGTCGATGCCCCAGTGGAAGTGGTAGGCGAGATAGGCGACTTCCTCCTCGATACGCCCGGTCGCGTACGTCACGATTCCCCCAGGCGGCTCCCGGCCAGTTCCACTTCGAAGGGCTCCTCGCAGTGCGGGCAGGACACCGCCGCGCGCGTGTGCCCCTCCGCATTGATCTGCCGATAGAAGTCCTGGAGAAAGGCCAGGTCGGAGGCGAACATGTTCTCCACCGTCCCGTCGTGCACGGATGCGAGCGTCCCGAGCCGGGTGATGACCCGGCCCAGCAGCACGACCGACAGATACGCCGGGTTCTCGCGCACGCGCACATCACGCAGCGGGATCAGTTCGTCGCGTGCCGTCGCGAGCCGCATCGCGCCGTTCCGGTGTACGGTCCCGGACTCGTCCACGAATCCACGCGGCAACTCGAACTCGAATTCCGTACGCAGTGGCTCGCGTTGCTGTTGCGCCCCCGCCGGGCCCTCGCGTCGCATTACTCGATGACCAGCTCTTCGAAGACGATGGTGACCTGCTCGGTCAGTGCGGCGGCGTCGCCTGCCTTGACCCCACTGGTCTCGACCTTGCTGCACCAGGCATTGCGCATGTTGTAACGCTTCACGGGGTTGTTCTGGTAGTCCATCATCATGATCGTGGCGTTCTTACGGGCCGAACCCATGTCGCCCGCAATGGACTTGTTGATCCACTCGCTGAACGCACCGCTCTGCGTCATGCCGCGGGTGACCGTGCATTCACCGGCCTTCTTCGTGCCGGGCATCTTCTTCACGACGGGCTTTCCGTCCGCCGAGACCTGCTGGTACTCGATGACGTCCTGCTCCATGGTCAGACCGCTGACCTCCTGGAGATATTCGACCATCACGCCGTCGATCTGGAGGCCGAAGTTGTGTGAGGTGAGGGCATCACCGGGCTGAAGGGACAAGGCGGTTCACTCCTGTAGGGCAAGAAAGAATGGTGACGGGGAAGAAGGAGGGTGGACGGGGGAGGGGAAGGGCCGGAGGCGTTGAGCTTGGCTGCGACTGACGACCTGCCTACTCCTCCAACTCCCCACCGCCGCCCGAGAACTGGGCCAACCGGAAGACCACGAATTCGGCGGGCTTGACGGGCGCGATGCCGATCTCGCACACGACCCGTCCCAGGTCGACGGACTCGACGGGGTTGGTCTCCGCGTCACATTTCACATAGAACGCGTCCTCGGGCCGCTGCCCGAACAATGCGCCGGAGCGCCACTCGTTCACCAGGAACGCCGAGATGTTGCGTCGGATCCTGGCCCACAGCGCCTCGTCGTTCGGCTCGAACACCACCCACTGGGTGCCGATGAGAATCGACTCCTCCAGGTAGTTGAAGTACCGCCGTACGTTCAGGTAGCGCCAGGCCGGATCGGAGGCCATGGTCCGCGCGCCCCACACCCGGATTCCGCGTCCGGGGAAGGCCCGGATGCAGTTCACGCCGATCGGGTTGAGCAGATCCTGCTCGCCGCGGGTGATCTGAAGCTCCAAGTCGACCGCCCCGCGGACGATTTCATTGGCCGGGGCCTTGTGGACGCCGCGTTCGGAGTCGTTACGGGCCCACACGCCGGCCATGTGTCCGGACGGCGGGATGGTGCGGGTCTGGCCCGTGGCCGGGTCGAAGGCCTTGATCCACGGGTAGTAGAGCGCGGCGTAGCGGGAGTCGTAGCCCGCGATCTCCTGGCGCCACCTGCGGATGTCGCGTGCGTTGAGCGCCGGCGGCGGGTCCAGGACCGCCATCCGGTCGCCCATCAGCTCGCAGTGTGCGATCAGGCCCAGTTGGACGGCCTTGACCTGTTCCAGGTCGATCAGTCCCTGCTGGTAGGCGGCCATCAGATCGGGCACAGCCACCATGTTGACCTCGTCAAGCGCCTCCAGGCCGCCGAAGCCGGTGCGGTCGGCGGAGTCGCCGATGAACTGGCCGGAGGCGAGCCGCTCGACCGCACCGTTCCCGGCGGGGGCCGCGGGCGCCGGGGTGGGCGGGGCCAGCGTGACGCTCTGCGGGTCCGGCTTCGTCACCTGCCCGGCCGGGACGGCTTCTTCGACGACAATCGCCTTGGAACGCTGCTTAACCTGGGCCACGACATAGTTCCGCGAGCTCTTCTTCGCGCTGACGTCGAAGCTCTCGACGACCCTGTCGCCATCCTTGACGACCAGCTTGAACCGGTCGGCGTTGCCCTCGCCCTCGACGTCCTGCACCTCGACCGTGAGCGCCCCGCCATGGGCGGAACCAGCCGCGATCGCCGAGATCTTGAAGGACCCGAGCGAGGTCGGCTCCCCGGCCGTCAGCGCCCTGGGCGCCTCAGGGGCCACGGCGGTCCGGGACTCCGCGTCGCCGGATCCTCCGACCCGCACGACATACGCGGCCGTGCCCCCGTTGTTGAAGAACCCGTACACGGAGTGTGCGAGGTAGTAGCCATCCGTGAACTCCCCGAAGGCGGCCACGTACTGGGACCAGTTCGTCACCAGCGTCGGGTCATTGAGCGGACCGGTGGGAGCGAGGCCTACAAAGGCAGCCACCGACGTCCCGACCCCTTCGATGGGCCGCGATCCACTGGCGACTTCCTCGACGTAGACGCCGGGGGACAGGTAGGTGGGCATGTTCTGATACTCCCTGGATGTGCGAAGTGGTCTGCTCGGTTGTTTCTCGTGCCCTGCGATGGCACATGAAACGAGGGATGGCGATGAGGGTCAGGACATCTCGTACTCGAAGGTGGCGGTGAAGGCGCTCATCGAGGTGGCCGCGATCTTGTCGCACCCCTTGTAGAACTCTTTCTCGTCGTTCGGGTCGAAGCCGTTGGCGGAGACCAGCTGAGCGAGTGCCTGGTACTCGTTGATCGCTCGCTCCTTGAAGTCCCCGTCTTCCTGGTCCACATCCGTGTCACGGTGGAATTGGGAGTCCTTGGAGCCGCCGGTGGCGGAGTTCCCCTTGGCCTTGGCGAAGACGGCGTACTTGTTGAGGGCCTCGTACAGCGTTCCGGCAGCGCCGGTGACGACCTGGTTGAAGGCGGCGATCGCCACGGTCGGGTTGGCCGCGGCACGGCGGAACTCGGCGCCCTGGATGATGGCGACCACCTTCGCGCAGTACCTACGACCGTCCTCGCTCACTCCGTCGAAGTCGTACCCCGGCTCGGTCAGGGCCCGGATGAAGTGCTTGGCGAGTTCCACATCGGACAGGCCGGTGCTGTTCCTGGTGCGTTCGAAAAGTGCCTTGTACTCGCCTTCCTCGGGGCCGCCCAGGACGAAGTTTCCGGTATGGCCGATGGAGTAGGTTTCTCCGGTCGGCTTGTGCTTGAACGGCCTCACCATCTCCTGGCGGTTGCGGAACCCATCAAGATGCTGTTCCGTCCCGCGCAAGGAGAGTCGTCGGCGGACCTCGGCGAGGCGATGGATCTGCTGGCCTTCGGAGAGGTCCACTTCCATGTGATCCGGATTCGACGAACCGGTCTTGACGGCGGTGGGAACGACCGGAGGAAGGTGGGCTGCCGCTGCCTCCTGGACGCGCCTCTCGGCGTCATCCAAGAGTTCTCCGTACGACGTGAATCGACCGAAGTCCCGCTCATCGCCCGCCATCTTGATGATTTCGTCCCGGACCTTCTTCTTGAACTCGTCCGTCCACCGGGTATGGCGTGCCTTGCCCTTGGCGATGAGGGGTGCGAGGGGGTGGACGTCCTGGGCGGCAGTGATGGGCTTGTTCACCATGTTGAACGTTCGCTGCACGGGACGACGCCCGCCCGTGGTGCCGCGGTCCGGGGCGTGCGCGGTGCCGGCCGTCCGTTGCACATCTGCGGAAGGCGCCTGCACATCTGCGGAAAGCACCCGGCTCGCGTTCGCCTCCGCCTCCCGCTCGAACCGGTCGGACGGATCGCTCACCTTCGTCCCGTCGCCGCGGTCCGTGCCCGCGACCGGGCCGTTGCGCTGCTGGATGACGTGGGTCAGCTCGTGAGCGAGCATATGGCGGCCCGCCGCGGAGGACGTGTCGTAGCGGCCGCGCTGGAAGACGATGTGCGAACCGGAGGTGTACGCATGGGCATCGACGGACGCGGCCGATTCGTGGGCGGAGGTGTCGGTGTGCACGCGCACGTCGGAGAAGTCCGCGCCGAGGCGGGACTCCATGTCGGTGCGGACCGGCTCGTCGAGCGGGCGGCCGGGTGTGCGCAGGACGTCTTGGACGGGCGAGCGCTGCACGGTGGGGGGCGCGGTGTGTCCGCAGCCCGCGTGGTGCTGGTGCTGCTCCGGGCCGGCGACGACGGCTGAGAACGCCGCGTTGCCCACGACCCGCTGGAGGACGGCGGCCGCCTCGGGTGTGAGACGCTCCGCCTCGCCGGCCGCTGCCCGGCGGGCGGCATCGGAAGCGGGGGCGGACGCCGTGCGGCCGGCGTGCGCCGCCCCCGAGCGGTCGCTCCCCGAGCCGGGCTGCCGGTCCTGTGCCCGCACGACGTTCCTCCCCCGTCACCACTGCTGCTGTCTCTGCTCCCTACGCTCTCGACCTTGGCCGACGGGCGGGCCGGGCTGTAGAGACGAACGGGCCCCGTCGGGGGCAGCGCGCGTTGCCCGTTCGGTCACGTGCGGGGTGCCGATCGAGCCGCGTAGGCCAGGTTCTCGGCGCGGATGACCGTGTCGAAGGACTGGTCGGTCCCGGCCCGGCCGTACAGCGCGAAGTAGCCGAGGGACTTGCCGTGCTGAAGTGCACTGCCGCGGTCGGCGGCCGACTCGTACGTCAGGCTGTCGGGACCGTCGCGCAGGATGACGGCGGCGAAGTGGTTCGCCCAGCCGTCCGGCGCCGCCCCGGTGAGGTCGACGAAGTGGTTCTCACCGACGGCGGGTGCGTCACGCCGCACGCTGAGGCCGCCGTCCGCCGGGGTGCCGATGAGCTGGGCGGCCGCTGCCTTGCAGTCGTTGGGGAGAGTGATGAGCAGCTCGTGCACCTGGGCCTCCTGGTTCTCGACGGCGGGGAGTCCGGCGAGGAAGTCGGCGGTCAGGCTCGGCATGATGACGGCGAGGTCGGTCAGTCCCTCCCGGCCGGCGCGTTCGGGGTAGGGGAACCGCGCGGCGATCCAGCCACCGCCTATCGTGGCCATCGCCAGCTTCATGGCCTCGGACCGCAGGCCGTCGACGGTGGAGCTGCGCGGTTCGGCCCGCGCCTGGAGCGCCGTCACGATGCGCCGGGTGAGCGCGACGAGCTGCCCGACTTCCGGGGGGTCGGTCAGGGACCGCAGGTAGGCGGCACGCTTCTCGCCGCGCTGTGCCGCACTGTCCCCGCGTACGGGCTCGTGACCGGCTCCCTCCGGGCTCCGGCCCGCGGCCCGTGCGGCGGCCGCGGCCCTGGCCTCGTCCTTGTACACGGGCAGCACCCGGTACAGGGTGCGCTCACCGACCTGCACCGCTGCCCCGCGCTCCAGGGTGATCGGCACCTGGTCCTGGGCGTCGAGGCTGTGTGCGGCGGCGTTGATCATGTCTGCGTCGGCGTATGCCTCGTAGCGGCCACGGATGGCGATGCCGCCGTGCGTGGAGACCTTGTCGAAGCCGTGGGCGGCCGCTCCCTCCGCGTACCGCTGAAGGTGCTGTGGGCCCGCGTACCGCTGAAGTTGGTGTGGGTCCTTTGCGTTCTCCGGCGTCGGGGCCAGCGCGCGAGCGACCGCTGCATTGCCCGCCGTCCGTTGGAGGGTGCGCAGCGCCTCCGACCGGTGGGTGGACAGGGCTGAGGCGGACGTGCCGGGGCGTTCGGGACCGCGGGCCGCGGTCCGCGGCGCCGACTCTCCTCCCGTGGCCCGCCGTTCGTGTGCGTGCACCAGGGCTCCGTTCTGGCGGCCGGTGGTTCGTCGGTCCATGGTCCGTGGTCCGTCCTGGGCGGCCCCACCACCGATTTTCAGCCGGAGCGGGGCAGCACATCCAGAGGCGGAAGGGGAGTCGAACGGGCAGGACGGTTGCCCTGCCGAACACCGGTGGGCGTCGGCGAGCACCGGCGAAGCGCCCGCGTGCACCTACGAGAAGTCCTGGCGGTGGGAGAAATCGGCGGGATCGGCCGTTGGTTCAGTATCGGACGTTTTCCGGGAATCGGTGTCCGTGCGCTGAGCTACGTTCGATAGAGCTGGTGCATCGACGCAGGTCCGAAGGGGCGGCGTGGGAGATCGACAGGGACAGGGGAGCGAGCAGACAGTGCGCGGCGACGCGGACGAACCGGACGAGCTCGAGGGCGCACAGGAGACGAGCAGCCCGAACCGGGACGACGGGTTGCGGTTTCAGGTGCTCGGCCCGGTGCGGGCCTGGAGGGGGGACCGTCCGCTGGATCTGGGCCCGCCACAGCAGCGCGCCATGTTGGTGGTGCTGCTTCTGCACGCGGGCCGGCCGGTATCCGTAGCGCAGTTGGTGGACGCACTGTGGGGCGAGTGGCCGCCGCCGCGAGCGGTGGGCACCTTGCGGACGTACGCCTCTCGGCTGCGCGGCCTGCTGGAGCCGGAACGCAAGCCCCGACAGCCCGCCCAACTGCTGGTGTCCTGCGGGGGCGGCTACGCACTGCGGGTGCCCGCCGAGGCGCTGGACTCGGCCGGTTTCGAGGAGCGGCTGGTCAGGGCGCGCCGGTTGCGGGGGGCGGGCGACACCGCGGGCGCGTACGAGCAGCTGAGAGCTGCGCTCGCGCTCCCGGAGGGCGTGGCACTGGCCGGGCTGCCCGGGCCGTACGCCCAGCGGCAGCGCGACCGGCTCACCGAACTGTGTGTCACCGCTCGGGAGGATCTCTTCGACTGTGCAGTGGAGTTGGGTGGGCACACCGGCTCGATCTCCGACCCGATCGCCGGACTGCGCGCCTTCGCCGCCGAGCATCCGCTGCGCGAACGGGCCCAGGCCCTGCTGATGCGGGCCCTGCACCGCGCGGGCCGCAGGGCGGAGGCCCTTGCGGTGTACGCGGCCACCCGCCGCACCCTCGCCGCCGAACTCGACGCCGAGCCCGGCAGCGAACTCCACGTGCTGTACGCGGAGTTGCGTACTGGGTCGGGAGGCCGTGGGCCTGATCCCGGTCCGAGGTCCGGGCCCGGTGCCGGCCCTCCCGTTGATCGCGTCCGCCCGGATCATGACCGTGCAGGTGATGGCCGTAACCCCCGGCCTCGCCCGCCCCGCCCTACCCGGGACACCTCACACACCGGCACACCGTCTCCCGTACCGGCCCAGCTCCCGCCCGACATCGCCGATTTCGTGGGGCGTACGGAGACCGTCGCCCACCTGGCCTCGGCGCTGCGCGCGGCATCCGGCGGACGGGCACCGGTGGTCGCCACGCTCAACGGGCTCGGCGGGGTCGGCAAGACGGCGCTGGCCGTGCATGTCGCGCAGTCCGTGCGGGCCCACTTCCCGGACGGGCAGCTGTATGTGGACCTACAGGGCACCGGCCCGGCTCCGGCCGACAGCGGCGCCGTTCTGACGCACTTCCTGCGCGCCTTCGGCGTCGCGGAGTGCGCCGTACCGGATGGGGTGGAACAGAAGGCCGCCCTGTACCGCTCGCTGATCGCCGACCGCGGGGTCCTCGTCCTTCTCGACAATGCCCGCGACAGCACCCAGGTGCGGCCGCTGCTGCCCGGGGCACCGGGGTGCGCGGTGCTGGTCACCACCCGCGGGCGGACGCTCGCGCTGCCCGGTGCCCACCGAGTCGACGTGGAGGTGATGGACGAAGGGGAGGCACTGGGACTGCTCGGTGCGATCGTGGGGGCGGAGTGGACGGCCGCCGAGCCGGTTGCCGCGCGCGAACTGGTCGCCGCCTGTGGTGGGTTGCCGCTCGCCGTGCGCATCGCCGCCGCCCGCCTGGCGTCCCGGCCGGGCCGGGCCATGGCCGACCTCGTGGCCCGGCTGGGCGATGAGCGGCGGCTGGATGAGCTACGGCTGGGTGACCTGGGCGTGGAGGCGGCCTTCCGGGCCGACTACGAGGCGCTGGGTCCCGGCCTCGCGCACGCCTTCCGGGCCTTCGCCCTGTGCGGCATGCCGACCTTCTGCCGGGGTGCCGCGGCCGCGGTGCTGGACACGACCGAGGACGAGGCGGAGGCTGCGGTCGAGACGCTGGTCGATGCCGGGCTCGTGGAGCTGTACGGCGACGACTGCTACCGGTACCACGATCTGGTCGGTCTCTTCGCCCGGCGGCTGGGCGAGCGGCATGACAGCCAGGGGGAGCGGGAGGCAGCGCAGCATCGTCTCCTCGACCATCTGCTGGCCACCGCGCAGCACGCGGTGCGGCTGATCAGGCCGCACGGCGTCCCGCCCGATCAGCCGCGCCGCCCGGACTCCCCGGGCCGGCCGCTGGCCGACGCCGACACCGCGCGGGAGTGGCTGCGCCGCGCCCACACGCGGCTGTACACGGCCGTGGAACGGGCCCTGGACGCGGCACCCGGGCTGCTGGGGTCCGCGGTGGATCTCCTCACCGCCTGGTCGCATGCGCTCAGCGGCACCACGCTCCACCGCGACCTCGAACCACTCGTTCACCGCGCCGTGGACAGCGCCCGGCGGCACGGCGACGACG
Organism: Streptomyces sp. NPDC048506; assembly: GCF_040651315.1. NCBI lineage: Bacteria > Bacillati > Actinomycetota > Actinomycetes > Kitasatosporales > Streptomycetaceae > Streptomyces > Streptomyces sp. NPDC048506. Next base: position 9,824 of record NZ_JBEZIX010000056.1, on the reverse strand, counting down.
AGGCCACGGCGCGCGCCCTGCACCTCCTGCTGGAACGGCGAGGGGCCGCGCCGAGGCGACGAAAGAAGCCCGGCCCCTGCGGAACGTCGAGGAGGCGCCGTTCCAGGATCCGCCCCGGGAACCGATCCCGGATGGCATTCGGTTTCCGCTCCGGAATCTGCTCCGGCATCCGGTCCGCGTTCCCGCAGGGCGCGATCCGCTCCAGAGGCCACCCCAGAGGCCACCCCAGGGATGGCCGGCGAGGCACGAGCCGGTGCCCCTGGGGCGGCACCTCCGTACCACCAGAGACGACGGAAGCGGCCCTAGCCTGCGGGTATGACGTCGTGGCCCGCTCCGGACCGGGCCGCTGTGACGGTGGATCCCGGCTCCCGTGCCACCGCCCGGCCGAGTGTGCGCACTACGAGGGACACGGTCGAGGAGCGCCTGGGCTCGTTCGACGGGGCACCGTAGGGCCGGTCCCGCATCGAGCCCGCGACCCTGCGGCCGTACTCCGGCAGTGAGAGGACGGCGGAGCTGACGCCGCGCGTACGAGCTGCCGGGCGGATTCGACCAGCGGCCCGTGCCGCCGCGCGCCGGCTGCTCGTGCATGCGCACGGGGCCGTAAGGAGCCGTAGGGAGCCGTAAGGACATCCGGCTCTGCCCCCGGCTCTGCCCTTGCGCACGCTGACCCGGGCCCGGCGCCACCGGTTGACTGCCCTGGTGAGCATGTGGACTTCACTGGAACCGGCCGCGATCACCGTCGACCCCGGTTCCGTCGCGAGGGTAAGGCTGCGGGTACGCAACACGGGCGACACCGTCGAGGAGTACCGGTTGCAACCGGTCGGCGCCGCGGCGGGCTGGACACGAGTGGAGCCGGACGTGCTGCGGCTGTATCCCGGGGCCGAGGGCACGGCGGAGGTCGCCTTCGCGCCACCGCGCACGTCGGACGCCGTGGCCGGTCCCACGCCCTTCGGCATACGCGTCGAGCCGGCCGAGCACCCCGAGATCCGCGATGTCGCCGAGGGACAGGTCACGGTGGGGCCGTTCACCGAACTCCGCTGTGAGCTGGTGCCGTTGGCCGTACGCGGCCGATGGCGTGCCACAGCGGCGGTCGCCGTCGACAACCTCGGCAACCAGCCGCTGACGGTCTCCCTGTCCGGCCGTGAGAACGGCGACGCCCTCACCGTTGTGCCCGAGCCGACATCGGTCCAGGCCGTGCCGGGCCGCGCGGCCTTCGCCCAGCTCAACATCCGGCCCGGCAGGGTGAGTTGGGTCGGCGGAACCAGCAAGCACCCCTTCACCGTCTCCGTGCTGCGAGCCGGGGCCCCGGAGCCGACCGACCTGCGCGGCACCTATCTCCAGCCGTCCGTGCTGCCGCGCTGGGCGATGGCGGTGCTCTCGCTGCTGCTCGTGGCGGCGCTGGCCTTTGTGGCGCTCTGGTTCAAATCGGTGCCCAATGTGTCGACGAGCGCACGGGAGAAGCCCGGTGTGTCCCGCAAACTCCCGGAGAAGCAGCAGAAGCCGCCAACGCCACCGCCACCGCCGCCGTCCAAGGCCCCGGAGGAGAAGCCCGAGGAGCCTCAGAAGGAGCCCCCCAAGGACGAAGGCGGGGACAAGGGCCCGAAGGCGCAGACCATCCGGTCCAACGCCAACGGTGGCTGGTACCTCCAGGCCAACCGGGGCAGCCAGGCGGACGGCACGCAGATCGGCCAGAGCCCCCAGTGGACGGGTGACCAGTTCGGCCGCAACCAGTGGTGGATCATCCACCACTACGCCGAGGACAACACGGTCGCCCTGGAGCCGGGCAGCGCCCCGGGCAGCGTTGCCCAACTGAAGGAGAACACCAACGAGGTCGAGCTCTGGAAGGCCGACCCCGAGCAGCTCAAGTCGGGCCAGCTGCCGCCCCAGCAGAAGTGGCGGCTGGTGGACGCGGGCAACGGCCGCACCCGCATCGTCAACATGCGCAACGAGGAATGCCTGACCGACCTACAGAACGACAAGGGCGCGGTGTCCTGGAAGTGCACCGACGGGTCCGATGACCGGCAGGACTGGAAGATCGCCGAAGGGCCGTGAGGCAGGCCGGGGCCGGCCGGGACATCGCCCGGCCGGCCCCGGCCACACCAGGAGGTTCAGTTCCACACCGGCGACGCGTGCGGCACCAGCCGCCCCATCTTGCGGTACTCGCGCCGCGCCCCGGCCCGTACATCCGCCGCCGTCACCGGCCCGCCGCGCCCCGCCGCGAGATAGCCCGCGGTCACCGCGGCCGACCGGATCGCGCCGCCGGACAGCTCGAACTCGCCGGCGCATGCATCGAGTTCGAGGTCGTCCACGCAGGGGGTGGCCGCAAGACAGGAACGCCACAAGGCGATCCGCTGCCCGGCATCCGGGAACGGGAAATCGACCACCAGGTCCAGCCGCCGGGTGAACGCATCGTCGATGTTGGCGCGCAGATTGGTGGTCAGTACGGCGATCCCGTCGAACGCCTCCAGCCGTTGCAGCAGGTACGCGCTTTCGAGGTTCGCGTACCGGTCGTGCGAGCTCTTGACCTCCGAGCGTTTGCCGAAGACGGCGTCGGCCTCGTCGAAGAGCAGCACCGCGTCGGTGCGGTCGGCCTCGGAGAAGATCCGCTCCAGGTTCTTCTCCGTCTCCCCGACGTATTTGTCCACCACCGCCGAAAGCTCCACCACATAGAGATCCAGACCCAGTTCGCCGGCCACGACCTCGGCGGACAGCGTCTTTCCGGTACCGGATTCCCCGGCGAACAGGGCCACCACGCCCCTGCCGCGCCCACCGCCGGTGCGCAGTCGCCACTCGCCCAGCACCTTCTCCCGATGCCGCGCCCGCTGCACCAATTCGTGCAGCAGGGCCAGCGGTTCGGGCGGCAGGACGAGACCGTCGAAGCCGACGGCGGGCCGTACGCGCCGGGCGTGCCGGTCCAGCAGCGGCGCGGACTGCTGTCGCGCACTGTGCTGGATGTGGGCGGCGGTCACCGGCGTCCCGTCGAAGGCGGCGAGGGCGGAGGCCGCCCGGGCCGCCCGTCGGATCTGGGCGGCGCCCAGCCGGTACGGGGCAACGGCCGCAGCGAGGTCGAAGCCGCCGCCCACGGAGCCGAGTTCGGTGCTCCAGGCCTCGCCGGTCGCCGCCCCGTCGTCCGGTGCGTCCAGCGCGAACAGCTCCGAATCCGGGGCCCAGCCCGGGTCGTACGGCTCGCTTCCGAAGAAGACCACCGGCACGTCCCCGCCCGCGAGCGCCCTGACGAGCGCGTGGGGCCGCTCCGGCAGCGGTCCCACGACGACCGCGGCCCGCCGCAGCCGTGCCTCCCGCAGCAGCGCACCCGCCGGGCCCGCACCGTCACCATGGTGACCATTCGGTCGATACCGCAGCACGGGCAGGCCGGCGCTCCGCAGCCCGTCGGTCACCGGTTCGGCGGCGGTACCGGGCCGGCGCTCCCGGAGATGTACGGCGAGCGGCCGCTCGCTCGCGAGCACGGCGAGTCGCCCGGCGAACGCCTGCGCTTCGGTGCGGGCTCCGCTGCCGGCACAGCCGGCCGCTCGCTGCCTCACCTCCAGCAACTCGACCTCGTCGCCGCTGAGTTCAGGATCAAGGCCGTTGTCCCCCAGTAGATGGGCCACCACCCGTTCCGGTACCCGCAGCGCCCGTCCCGGCAGCGGTCGGTCCTCGTCCTCGACGACCAGCAGCCCACCGGACAGCAGCGGCGCGGAAGGGTGGAAACGGGCGCGGGCCGCGGGGTCGTACGGGCCGGTGCCCGCGAGGTCCAGCGCCAGAGAGACGGTGGCACGGCGACGCCCGACATCGTCGTTGAGGTAGCCGTACAGCGGCTCGAAGCTCCGGTCCACATCGGGCGCGAGCGCGGCCAGGAGGACATGCATGTCCAAGCTCGACAACCCGAACCGCTCGGCGAGCGCGGCCGCCCGATCCGATGGGTCCCAGGGGCCCGAGGCCTCGCCCTCCGGTCCGCCCGCATACGCCCCCCGCGCACACCCCTCGCCCGAGTACGCCGCGCCCATGCCCTCCGCCGGCGACCGCGCGGCCAGCCTTCTGGCCGTATCCGGGGTCACATACAGCCCGCGCAGCGGGTCCGAAGCCGTCGGATCGTCGGCGCTGCGCCGCTCGACCAGTCCGGCCACCCGCTCCCGCAACCCCGCCAGCCGGCCGATCAGCGCGCCGCCGGCGCTCTCGATCACCGTTGTGCCGCTCACCGTTCCTCCTCGCTGCCCCTTGCGGACGGCCGGGCACCTGGAGCGGACCGGAGCATCCGGGGCCGGGAGTCGCCCGGGACGCCGTCGAGTCCGCGGACGACCGTGACCGCGCCCTCCGTGACCGGCGGCGCCACCTCGTACGCGGGCGAGACCGGGAAGGGCACGGTGATCACCACGTCCAGGGACGGCTTGAGTTCGCCGCCGAGCGCGGACCAGATGTCGGCGATCGAGCGGGACTCGGGCGGCGGCACCGCCGCGGTGAGCGGGATGCTCACCTCCAGTGCGCGGAGCGCGTTCGACAGCGCGGCCACCGGCAGGATCTCGTGCGAGAGCAGGCACCCCAGCGTGGCGGAGAGCAGCCGGTGCTCGTCCTCCGGGCGTGTGGTCCACGCCGTGACCAGGTAGGACAGCCGGAACCAGCGTCGCGGCTGATGTCTGCGCACGACCACACCATCGGCGCCGCGTTCCGAGATCGCCCCGCGCTCACGGCGTGCGACGTCCTCGCGTATGTCGTACAGATACGCATTGAGCGTGGGCGCGTTGCGCCGCGCCGCCCAGTCGCGGGTCGGCGCCTCGAACGCGACGTCCCCGGCGCCGTCCGGCAGTACTCCGCCGCGCAGCACGGACCGCATCGCCTCATCGACTTCGTGAATCACGCCCGTTCCCCCGCCCGACGACCCGCCGCTGCCTGAACTTCTTCCACCAATTCCGTCACCGCTGCTTCGCCATCGGCTCTCGCATCCATACCTGTCTCTGCCACCGCACCCACTTGCGTGTCGGCTTCCGCCCCCATCAGATGTATCCCTCTCGCAGCGCGTACGCGACAGCGTGCGCGCGGTTGTGCAACTGAAGCCGCGTCATCAGGGCGTGCAGAATGTTCTTGACGGTGCGTTCGGAGTAGGCGAGCTTCTGGGAGATCTGCCGGGTGTCCATCCCCTCGGCGACCAGCCGCAGCACATCGACCTCGCGCGGCGCCATACCGAGCGTCGGCACGAGCCCCGCGGGGGCGGATGTCTCCGCCGATCGTCGCAACTGCCCCACCTGTGTGAGCAGCCTGCTGATGAGGTCCGGCGGGAGGTCTCCCTCACCGCGCGCCGCGCTCTGCACCGCCCGTAACAACCGCTGCGGGGTGGTCTGATGACGCCAGAGGATGGCCCGTACGCCGTACTCCACGACCGCCATCAGCTCCGGCTCGCGCAGATCCCGGGCAATCAGCACCACCCGCTGCTCACCACCCCGTACGAGCCGTCTCAGTTCGGTCGCTGCGATCTCGTCGAACTGGTCGATCGGCATGATCGCCACATTCCCGACCGCCTCCCCATCACCTTCCTTCTCCTTCTCCCTCCCACGTTCCGCCTGTTCCGCCCGTCTGACCGCCGCGCCGCCCTGGTCCTGGACGATCTCGACGGTGGGCTGGTGCTGTAGGTGACTGACGACTCCGGCCCGACTGAGCGGGTCGGAGGCGTGCACCGACACCGTGACACGTGTATCCAGCACTTAAATCCCTCGTCTCGCCCCGTTTTACCGACTGCCGCAGAATGCGCGAAGGTAATCAACAGACGCTTACCGGGTGATCAACGCCGGAAACGAACACCCTGAGCGCCCCAGGCAAAGAGAGTCACGCCCACCGAATCGCCCCCCATCGGGTTCGCGGTGGCCGACTCGCCGGCCAACCGCCTGCGCGCTCGCTCTGATCCTTGGTCAGCAGAGGTGGACCCTTGCGCCGAAGCGCCCCAGTACATACCTTGATGATGTATCGGTTCGATACATCGAGCCGATAGCTTGTGCCGCCCCGGTCATGTCAACCCTGGCCGGCCATCCGCGGTCCGTGCACCTGACACGGATCGCTGACAACAGGAGCTGTGTTGAGGCGGACCGACGACGGCACGGAGCAACACCAGGACCACACGCGTGGCCGCGCGCTCATGGAGCAGAAGTTGCAGAAAGACGAACGGCTGCTTCACAGTTCGTCGTTCGGCGCGGCGGCGGGCGCCTACGCCGAGCACCGCCCTGACTACGCGCAGGCCGCGGTGTGCTGGGCACTCGAACCCGCGCCCGGCCCGCGGGTACTCGACCTCGGCGCCGGGACCGGCAAGCTCACCGGCACGCTGGTCGCGCTGGGCGTCGACGTCGTGGCGGTCGAGCCCGACCCGGCGATGCTGGCCGAACTGCGCCGCGGTCTCCCGGCCGTGCGCGCCCTGCCGGGCAGCGCCGAGGCGATACCGCTCCCGGACGCGTCCGTCGACGCCGTGCTGTCCGGCAACGCCATGCACTGGTTCGACATGGACGTCGCGGGACCCGAGATCGCCAGGGTCCTGGCACCCGGCGGGGTTCTGGCGGGCCTGTGGAACGTCTTCGACGACCGAGTCGACTGGGTGGCCGGGCTCGCACGGGTCAGCGGGAGCGCGTCCATCGGCCCGCGCGACGTGCCCACCAGTTGGCGTGCCGAGACAGCCGGCATGCACCTCCCCAAGACGGGCGGGGACGCCCGGTTCGACTCGCCGGAACAAGCGGAGTTCCCGCATGGGCAGCGTCGGACCGCCGACTCCCTCGTCGCGACCCTCGCGACCAAGGCGGGAATGCTGGTCATGCCGGAGCAGGAACGGGAGGCCGCGCTGGGCCGGACCCGCGCCTATCTCGCGAGCCGACTGGAGACCGCCGACGGCGAGTTCACCCTCCCGATGCTGACCGGCGTGCTGCGCGTCCGGCGGTTGTGAAAGTGTTACGAGCTCTGAGCGTTATCGGCTCCAGCACAGGGGCATGTAGGGGAGATGTTCCATGCCGCCCCGTCAGTCGGTTTCGCCGTGCAGCTTGAGCCCTTCAAGAAGGGCCCGGGCGTCGTGCCGTACGTGGTCCACGGGGTCGGAATCGGCGAGGTGGCGGACCAACTCCACGAGGTCCGGTCACGGCACATCGTGCCGTGACCGTAAACGATCACCGGCGTGGTGTGACGGCTGGGCGTCTACAGCGGTGGATGTCGCGCAGATCAGCTGAAGGTCGTGCCACGGCCTGTCAGTTGCCTGGTCTAGGGTCGCCCGCATGGCTGAGCTCTCCTTTCTGACCGCCGTCCGCGAGTCGTACGACACGGTCGCCGCCGATTACGTCGAACGCGTCCCGCCTCCATCCGAGATGGACCCGCTGTCACGCGCGATGCTGGCGGGGTTTGCCGAACTGGTGCGGACGGCCGGTCTGGGGCCGGTCGCGGACCTGGGGTGCGGTCCCGGACGCGTGACGGCGCACCTGGCCGGGCTGGGGGTGTCCGTCTTCGGCGTCGATCTGTCGCCGAAGATGGTCGGGCTGGCCCGGCACGCCTATCCGAACCTGCGGTTCACGGAGGGCTCGATGACCGCGCTGGAGACGAGGGACGACGAGCTCGGCGGCATCCTGGCCTGGTACTCCACCCATCACACGCCCCCGCAGTGGCTGCCGGATGTGTTCGCCGAGTTCCACCGCACGCTCGCGCCCGGTGGTTGTCTGCTCTGGGGAGACTATGTCGGCAATGAGCGGCTGCAGCCGACCCACGGCTATGGCCGTCCGGTGTCCTACGAGTCGTACCTCCTGCCCCTGGACCGCATGGTCGAGCTGCTGGAGCAGGCCGGACTCGTCGTCACCGCGAGACTGGAGCAGGAGCCCGGCGGACGGGTGAACAGGCCGCGCGCCTGCCTCCTGGCCCGCAAGCCCGAAAGGCCCTGAAGGGGCGTACTCGATCCGGTCCAGCTTGGCGTCGAAGTCGGGGTCGGTGGACTCCTTCCACGTCTTGGTCCGCTGCAGCATCATCGCCCGCCGGACCGGGCAAGCGCGCGGAACACATCGACCACCGCGTCGATTTGACCGTTGGGCGCCGTGCAGGCGGTGGGTCGTCCCGGCCGCAGAGGGGGGCGCCGTCCGCGGCGGCGAGCGCCGAACGGGCAAGCCGTGATGTGCATTCGGACACTTACCAACAGTAACTGCCAAGATCCGCCAACATTCCTCAAGGAGGGGGTGACTGTTCACCTGGAGTTTCCCTAGGGTCTGGCTCTCCTCCGTTCTTCACAGAGAGTGGAACCATGGATTCGATGCGTCACATCGTCGCCCATCTGGGGCTCGACCTCGCCGCCATCTGCCTGTTGACGTTCGCGATCTACTATCCGAGGCACCGACGCCGTGACCTCGTGCCGGCGTATCTGGCCCTGAACGTCGCCCTGTTCACCGTCGTCGTGGCGCTCGCCGCAGTGGGCGGCAGCGGAGGCATGGCGGTCGGCTTCGGCCTCTTCGGAGTCCTGTCGATCATCAGGCTCCGCTCCGACTCCGTCCAGCACGAGGAAGTCGCCTACTACTTCACCACGCTCGTCCTCGGACTCATCTGCGGGCTGCCGCACCTGGCGTTCGGCCTCGCCGCCGTGTTGAGCGCCGTGCTCCTGCTGGTCGTCTACGCAGCGGATCACCCGCGGCTGTTCGCCCGAGCCTGTCGCACGGTCGTCACCCTCGACACCGTCCACAGCGACCCCGCCCCGCTCCGAGCCGACCTCGCGCGGCGCCTGGGCGAACCAGTGAAGTGGGCGGTCGTGGAGGTGGACTTCGTGCGCGATCTGATGGTCGTCGACGTCCGTTACCGCGAGGCCGCGACGAGGGCCGTCGGCCAGCAGACGGCCGGGGCCGACCTCGTGCGTCCGACCGCGCCCGTCCTGGACGCGGCATGACGGCCGGGACGGCGGTGCTCGCCCCCGCGGCCGTACAGGCCATCAACGAGGCGGCCCACGACGCCGACCCCATGTCCCTCGCAGAGGTCAACGAGCGGTCCGCCCTGCTCGCGCGCTTCGACCGCAGCTATCTGGTACCGGCAGAGACGTTCGCGCACGTGGTCGGCCGGCTCACTGCGCCACAGCGCCGCGGCCGGCCGCTACGCGCGCTGGCCATCGACGGCCGTCGCGTCTTCCGCTATCACTCGGTCTACTACGACACCCCCGGCCTCCGGTCCTTCCACGACCACCGCCAGGGCCGCCGCCTCCGCTTCAAGATCCGCGAGCGCGTCTACGAGGACACCGGCGAGCGGCAGTACGAGATCAAGCTCAAGGGCCGCCGCGGCGACACTGTCAAGCACCGTCGACCCCTCACCGGATCGGACACCCCGCTCGACGCCGCCCACCAGGCATTCCTCGCAACAACCCTCGACCGGGCCTATGCGATCGCCGCGCCCGCCACACTGCATCCCTCCCTGAGCACGGACTACCTCCGTGCGACCTTCGTGGGCGACGGCGAGCGCATCACCTGCGACGCGGGACTGGTCTGCATCGACCTGAGGACGCAACAGGCCGTGCACTGTGACACGGACCTCGTACTGGTAGAGACGAAATCGACCGGGCACCTGACTGACGCGGACCGGGTCCTGCACACCCACGGTCTGCACCCGGCCGTCTTCACCAAGTACTGCGGCGCACTCGCCGCGCTACATCCGTCTCTCCCCGCCAACCGCTGGCGCCGCGCGGCGCGCCGGGCGTTCGAGGCTGGAGCAAGGTAGCCGTCCCCCCTCCCGTAGTGGCGGCGGCTGACGGGCGCGTGCGGGGCGGCCCCCATCCCCCACCGCCGCCCCCCCCGCGACAAGCCCCCGTACCCCCGCGCAAACTAGACCCGGGGGTGGGGCAAAAA